>CAYTGS010000046.1:0-14397 GCA_964437435.1 uncultured Roseburia sp. | reverse complement strand
TTAGTATCAACAAAGCCCCAACCGTATCTTAATACAGCCAGGGCTTTGTTAAATCCACAACTAATTCACTATCAACAAATAAATCATAGTAAGTCCAAGTCCCACACAAAACATAAACAATCCGAATGAGAGACTTCTCTCGATTATCCTGAAATTCTCAAATAAATCCTCACTTATAATTGCGATTTTGTGTTCGTAATTCTTAGTCTTATACTCCTTTTTAGTAATATCACAATAGAGCTTGTTTACACGCTCCATGCTTCTTCCAATGCTGTGTCCCAAGTGATTTCCTTCAGGCAACTCATACGGTAATGGTCTGTCACAATACACAGTCTTTCTTAAAAATACGACTAGGATATCCACAATGCTATCCAATATTCTTGAAATTATCCCCAATAAAAACGGAATCGCTGTGTAAAACACTGCCCTATACACATATTTTTCCATGTCAAGCCACTTAGGATAAATTTCCCTATATCCCTCGCCCTTTTTCCTAAGCATTATAAGCCTTACTATCAACACATACACAATAGCACCAGCCACAATGGAAATCAGCGCACCGGATAAATTCTTTAATGAGAAATAATGTACACCCGCATTTTCAAAATCATACATATAATTAACATACGAATTTACAAATCCATACCCTGCCACACGCCTTGCCACAATATTAGGCATCAAACCAATAAATGGAATAGGCAGCGCACAAAGCCCCACAGCAACCTTACTAGTCAAAGACGCATAATTCTTGTTTTCATCAAACTCTTTCTGAACCATTTCATCATCATTTTTATCTATAAACAACACAACGAAAAGTTTCGTAATATAGGCAACTGTAAGACCTCCTGAAAACAGGAATAAATACTCAACCGCCTTGATAAAGCTTGCTAAATCATTCACCCCTAACGATTTCACTATTTTTTGGTATTCCACGATACTTTCATGAATTAAGGTCTTACTCACATATCCGTTTAACATAGGAATACCGGCTACTCCCGCCCCTGCAAGTATAAACACAACCCACATAAACGGCTTTTTTCGTCCAAAGCCCTTTACCTTGTTAAGCTCATAGCTTCCCACATTCATAAACACAATGCCTGCTGCCATAAACAACACGAGCTTTACAATCGAGTGGTTAACCATATGAAGAAGCGTACCGTTTACAGCCATCTCATAAGCCTCCGCAGCCACATCATTATTAGATGTTAAAAGGTTTTCATTCAAAAGCCCCTGCATACCAACGCCTACCAGTATAAAACCAATCTGTGACATTGATGAATAAGCAAGCGTGGTCTTTAAGTTACCGCTCATAACACCCTTTATTCCGCCAAGCACCATTGTTATAACACCGATTACAAGTACAAACAGCGCCCATTGTCCTTCGGCTGGAAGTACCTCTATTGTCACAAGCATTATTCCAAACACGCCAGTCTTACTAAGTATTGCAGATAAAAGCGCAGTGGCAGGTGTAGGCGCCTCGGTATATGACTGGGGCAGCCATACATGAACGGGAAATGCACTTGCCTTTGCTCCAAATCCCACAAACATACATATGGCAGCGGCATAAAGCCATGTCATATTCCCGCCATCATTAATATATCTAAATACAGCCACATTAAGCGAAGCAGTCTCAAACGCTCCAAAGGACAATGTTCCAAGCCTTGCATAAACGATAAACAGTCCCATTAGGATTGCCATACCGCCTGCAATGGCTATTCCAAGATAAGTTCCTGCTGCATAATATGAGTCTTTAGTCTGTCTGTGTGCAACCCACATAAACGAGGTAAAGGACATAATCTCAAAGAAGAAAAATACAGTAAACAAATCTCCCGCAAAAAATATTCCCATTGTCGCCCCAAGGGTCAGCATATTGAAAAAGTCATAACGGACAGCCCGTGTATCATCCTTCATAAACTCGACTGAATACAGAAAAGTCATAAGCCACGCAAACGCTGTAAGCACACTGAATATCCCTCTAAAACCTGTATACATAAAGCTAAGTCCAAGACCGCCCACACCGGCAACCAAGGTTCTGTTTACAACACTACCGTTTATATCACTAATCATGAGATATAAAACAGCTATCAGCTCAATTGCGCTTACAACAACCATATATAACCGTGCCGTGCCATTCACGTCACTTTTTGAAATAATATTTGCAAGATAAATAATAACACCTGATACAATTGGAAGAAGTATTGCAAAAAGTATAATATTCATTTTTCATTCCCCTTCCTTTCTAAATAAGTCCATTGGCAACGTTTGTGAAAAACTCCACAAACGGACCGCTGTAAACACCTAAAACTACCATTCCGACCACGAACAGTCCAAGAGGCA
Source organism: uncultured Roseburia sp. (assembly GCA_964437435.1). GTDB lineage: Bacteria > Bacillota > Clostridia > Lachnospirales > Lachnospiraceae > COE1. The sequence continues at coordinate 12,060 of CAYTGS010000046.1, read as the reverse complement.
GAAGCATACGCCAGTCCGGGTCATGAATATCATCATGAAGCGTTGAATAATCAAAATCTTTATTTGGGAAATATGCCCTCATCACAATAGTGAGCATATAAATAGCTGTCAAAAGTGCTGATACCAAAAGTGCACCAACACCCACATAAGCTAAATAATTTCCACTTTCAAATGCTGCCTTTGCGAGGTTCCATTTGGATATAAACCCGCAAAGTCCCGGAACTCCCATTAGTGCAAAGGCTGAAACTGTAAATATTCCAAATACATTCGGCATTTTCTTTGCCATTCCGTCAAGCTCATGTACATAGTTTGCATGTGCCTGTGTAATCATTGAGCCAGCACAGAAGAATGAACAGATTTTCATTACACCATGGAATACCATATGGCACAGCGCTCCCACAAGTCCAAGTGGAGTCATTATAAGCACTCCGAACAATATATATGACAGGTTAGATATGGTGGAATAAGCCAATCTCCTCTTAATATGGGTTTCCTTAACCGCCATGCTGCAACCATAAACTATTGTAAATATTACCACGCACATTAAGAAATACTGCGCCCATGTGCCACGGACAAAATCAGCCCCATAGCTGTAATAGGTAAGCCTCATAATCGCAAAGGCACCTGATTTTACTACAGCAACCGCATGGAGAAGTGCCGTTACCGGAGTAGGTGCAACACCCGCCTTTGGAAGCCATGAATTAAAGGGGCATACAGCCGCCTTTACTCCAAATCCCATAAATGCAAGCACATATATGAATAAAAGTAAATCCTTCTTATCACCTACCAGTGATTTATTAAGCACACCGCCAAATACAAATTCCAGACTGTCACCATATATTATAAGGAATATCATTCCAATGAATGCGAATGCGGCACCTCCAAGGGAATAATAGAAATATGTGCGGCTTGCAAGCACCGCTTCCCTTGTAAGAGTATGCATTACAAGTGGAACAGTTACAAGCGTTAACAGCTCATAGAAGCAATACATTGTAAGCATATTTCCGCTCATGGCAATTCCAAGTGTTACTCCGTAAGTTGCCGTGTAGAACAGATAAAAAATGTTAATGTGTATGCTTCCGTTATTTTCATGTTCCATATATGGAAATGAATAAAGCGTTGCAAGAGGCCACAGGGTTGAAACAAGTCCTGCAAAAACAATGCTCATTCCGTCAATTTTGAAAGAAAAATTAAGTTTTGCCCCTGCAAAATTTATAACCCTTATTATATCTGTCGGTCCCTGTGCCAACAATATATAAACAAGTATTGTATTTAACATTACATATCCGAATATATAACACTGTTTACTTTTTTTGGTTTTAAATTTAATAAACTGTAGCAATCCGCCACCTATAAATGGAAGCAGTATTACTGTAAGCATAAGTCCTAAATTCATAATTCACTGTCTCCCTTCCATTATAATATGACACATGCAATAGTGTTTATAAAATTGATAAGCGGTGTCGGGCAAATTCCAAGCACGATTGTAATTACCGCCATTATCACAACAGGAATTGTCATCAGAAACGAAGGCTCCTTATATTTTTCAAGAACCGCCTCATTCTTCGGACCCTGCAAAAATCCCTTTATTGCTATTGGAAGAAGATACCCTGCTGTCAGAAGTGCGGATATTAAAAGTGCCACAGGTCCAATCCATGATAATGCCCCCGTTCCACTCTTAAGGCATCCCAAGGCAAGATACCATTTGCTTACAACCCCGCTTGTGGGCGGTATTCCGATTAGTCCAAGGGAAACAACAATATATCCTGTAAACAAAACCGGCATTTTTCTTCCAAGACCCGCAAAATCGTTAACCCTAGTCTTACCCGTTGTGAATATAAGCGCACCCGCCACCATAAAGAGCGCACTCTTAATAACTGCATGGAACACGACATGGAGCATTGCTCCGGTAAATGCAGTTGTATTGAGCATTGAAAGACCAAGCAATATATACGAAAGGTTAGAGACTGTCGAATAGGCAAATCTCTTTTTCATTATCTTTTCTTTGAAGGCAAGCGATGAACCCATTAAAAGTGTAACAACCGCAAGTATAATCCAAGCCGTCTGTACCCATGTTCCCTTGATATTATCAGCGCCAACCACGTAATAAACACTTCGTATAATGGCAAGCACACCGCCCTTTACAATAATTCCTGACAAGAACGCAGAAGCGGGGGCGGGGGCTACAGGATGAGCCGTAGGTAGCCACGCATGAAGCGGAAAGCATCCTGCCTTTACACCAAATCCGATAATCATAAGGAAAACTGCAACAAGGAAAATCTTTGTATCGGTGCCGTTACTAAAGGAGCTTAAATCAAGCGAGCCTCCAGCTACAAAGTCAAGCGTCGTGGTATGCTTATAAATAAAATATATGCCAAAGAGTGCCATATAGGCTCCACAGAACGAATAAAACATATATTTTAGACCCGCCATTATCGCCTCCCTTGTGCCCTCCGAAATTACAAGTGGCATAGAGGCAAGCGTCATAAACTCATAGAACATATAAAGGGTTATAAGGTTTCCCGAAAAGCAAAGCCCCATAAGTACGCCAAACGTCACTATATAAAATCCATAATATCTCTTTTCAACAGTCAAATCCCTGCTGTGCTTCATATACTCAAAAGAGAAAAATCCTGCCATTAAAAATACAAGCACCACTATCGACGCAAATATTCTTCCAAGATTATCAATCCTAAAATAAACCGGAATATCATCAACAAGTTTAAACAAAACAAGACTGTCCCCTGCTGCACCGCTTATTACAAAGACTGAAAGCGCAGAAAACATTACAATAATAATTCCTGTAAGCTTTACAAGACTGTTTCTTGTCTTAAATGCGTCAGACGGTGTAAACACCAACTCAAATCCCGCTACAATTGGCAGGACTATTGACAATAATATAAATATATTCATCCCTAAATTCCTCCCAATCAGCCAAACATATTAAGGCCGCTTGTTATCCAGTTCACAATAGGCTGTGAACAGCAGCCAAGTATCATATTTAAAATAATCATAAAAAACAATGCAATGTTATATAAAGGATGTTCCAAAATTCCAACCTTTGTAAAACTTGTATCCTTTTCCTTAGGCGTATAAATCCTTATAACTGTTTTCATGAAATAAATAGCATTGAGCACCGTACTTATAGCAAGACATATAAGTGTGGGAAGCATTTTACTAACGCTTGCGCCAACCGCCGCCTGTGCAAAAAGCAGCTTGCTTATAAATCCTGAAAATAACGGAATACCTACCATTGAGCAGGCACCAATTGTAAACGCAACACCGGCAACCGGATTTCTGTAGCCGCTGCCTGTAAGGTCTATAAACTTCTTGCTTCCGCCGGAAGCGTCCGTAAGTCCAACTCCCGCAATAAACAAAAGCGACTTAGTCGAGGCATGGGATAAGATATGGAAAACACTTGCGACAATCGCAAATTTCGTCCCTAATCCAAGCCCCATGTAAATGTATCCAATCTGTGCCACTGATGAGAATGCAATCATACGCCTGATGTCATTTTCAAGAATGGCATTTACCGAACCCATAATCATTCCGAGAAGTCCGAACACAAATAAAATATTAATAACCTTTGAATTTACAATAATATCAAAGCCCACAACCCTGTAGAATATCTTTATAAGGAGAAAAATATATCCCTTTGACACAAGGCTTGACAATATAGCTGCACTTGAAACCGTTGAATATCCGTAAGCGTCAGGAAGCCATGTGTGGAAAGGATAAAGCGCACTCTTGATTGCAAGTCCCACACAAATCATTCCGATAGAAACCGCAAGTGGAATGTTGTAAGTCCCCTGTGCATAAACGTAAGCCACGCTCTCCTTAATATTGCTCATAAGAAGATGACCTGTAATATCATAGAGAATACAAAGTCCCATAAGAAGCAGACCTGAACCTAACGAGCTCATTATCATGTATCTTGTTGCAGCCTCGATTGTACGTCCATTCTGCCTTATCATAATTAAACCGCACGCACTTATTGTATTAATTTCCACGAAAACATATGCGGTAAAAAGGTCGTTTGTATAAATAAGCGCAAGCAGCGAACTTAAAAGGAGATTTATCATTATATAATAAAGGTTAGCCTTCTCCTCATCTATCTCCGTATCAATATGCTCCTGCCCACCCTTTAGTGACAGCAGCATGACGATACAGAAAAACAGAGCCATTCCAGCCTCCAAAAGACCTGCCCTGATTTCGTTTCCCCATGGTGCCGGAAAATGTCCCATCATAAAGGTGAAAGGCTCCCCCACTCCCATCATGTATACAAAAAGTGCGGCAGACATAGCCGTTATTGCTATCAATATAAAAGTATTCCATAATCGTGCTATCTTTTTGTTCATTATGGATGTAAGCACTCCCGAACCAAGTGAAAGCAAAATACTGAAAAAAGGAAAATTTTGTACAAAATCCATTAGTCTTCCTCCTTCTTCAGCATTGTGGAAATTTCATCCATATTCAACGTATGATAACGCTTATAAAGCCTGATTGTAAGGGAAAGCATAAGCGCAGTAACGGAAACGGAAACTACAATACCCGTAAGTACAAGTCCACTCGGAACAGGATTAATATACGCCTCAACGTCCCTAACATTATCAACCACAATCGGAGCCATACGTCCTGCAATATATCCTTTCTCCGCAAGGAAAAGATATGTTGCAGTATCCATTATATTAAGTCCGATAATCTTCTTGATTAAATTCTTCTGTAATAAGAGATTTGAAAATCCAATGCCAAATAAAATCATGGCAACCGCCTCTCCATAGTTAGCAAGTAAGTTTCCTCCCATTCTCCTAGAAACCTCCTTTTCTGAACATTGCATAAAATGTATACATAGTACAGGCAACCACAAGACCTACACAAATATTAAGCGGAAGTATTAATCCAGAACTTAATATTGCTCCCGGCGTACCAAGGGGTATTCCAGTCTCGAGATGATGTGCGCCGCAATAAAATGAATAAGTCTTTGCAAGACAGTAAAATGAGAGGGCAAAAAAGCAAATCCACTTGTATGTCTTCTGAGTAAAAAATCTTTCAATCTTCTTAAAACCAAAGGCATTTACATACAAAATAAGACCTGAACCGATAATAGCCCCACCGGAGAAACCGCCTCCCGGTGAAAGATGTCCGTTCAAAATAACGTAAATTCCAAATATCATAATCATAGGAACAAGGAAAAATGCAACCTTTTGAAGTATAATATCGTTTTTTGGTTCATAAAGCCTGTCATTCTCCTCCTCCTGCTTTTTCTTAGACTTGCTGTCAATTCTAAGGAGGATAAGGACTGTACATGTGGCAATAAATAATACATTCGACTCGCCCAAAGTATCAAAAGCACGGTAATCAAGAATCATACCTGTAACAATATTAACCGCACCCGTATCATCAAGCCCATCCGTAATATACTTTGCAGCAACCTCGTTATTATCAGGGTTTGCCGCATTTCCTGTAGGCGGCAGATATGAAACCATATACAATAAAATTCCAATTAATACAAAGACAAAAATTATTGACACTACATCATAAAACTTTGAAAAGTTTATAAGCTTTTTATTGTGGTCAACATCATATATACTTCTCCTAAGAAGTGCCTCATCATGAAGCCTTTTTTTCTGGGTTGCCACATCTTCGACAAAGGGCTCTTGGGGTTTCATCTCCACATTGCCAACATAGGCATCCTTCTCACCCTTATACCATCTTTTTATCTTAAAAGCCCTAGTCTTTCTATATTCCTCTTCCGACAATAAACGGCTCATTTTCTGTCACCTTCTTCCTCGTTTTTTTTATCATTATCCATATCAACCATTGCATGAATTTTCTTCAAAGTTACAAAGAATAAAATACTCGTAATTCCGGCTCCAACCGCAGCCTCGGTAATTGCAAGGTCAGGCGATTCAAGCAAAATCCAAATAATCGACATTATAAGGCTATAGGACATAAATACAATAATGGAGTTCAGCAGGTTTTTTGAAAATGTAACTGAAATCGCACATACTATCAAAAAAACAAAAAGTACCATTTGAAATATTTCCATAATTACAGCTCCTTCTTATCAAAATCTTTGTCCGGCTCCTCGTTTGTGGCAACCTCAAAGCGAGCTACCGTATGTGAGGCTACCGGTGACGCAAACCATAAAAATACTATTACAAGGAGCATCTTAACTGACGTAAAATTGATACCGCACATAATAATAAGCCCAAGCATTGAAAGACCTATTCCCAGCGTATCCCCCATAGCCGCAGCATGCATCCTGTTTAACACATATTTGAATTTAAAAACTCCGTAAAGCTCTATTCCAAACACAATCACACCACAGATAAGAAATGCCATTCCTATAATAAACCTAATCCACTGTAGCACTATCATCATGGCTTACCTCCCTATTTTCACTATTCTCCTTTTTTTCCATGCCAATTTCACTGGCATGACGTTCCGCATAAACTCCCATGTAAACCTTCGTAAGAAGCGTTACCGCAAGGAATGAAATCATGGCATATATAATACAGATATCAACAAGATATCCCTCATTCATCTTAACAGCAAGCACTGCTATTATGACCATTGTAAGAGTACCCATCATATTTATAGCCACAATTCTGTCTGCTATCTTTGGTCCTTTTATCGCCCTCGCAAGACAGAAAAATACCATAATCGCAAGAATAATCGGTATAATCGTAAATCCAACCGAATATGCAAAATCTAGTGTGGAACTTCCCGTATGCATTATAATTCCCCCTTATTTCTCAATTTTGTGAAGAATATCAACAAAAACTGATGTATTGATACCCTCTGCCAGACTCTTATCAAGGCAATGCACTGTAAACTTGTTGCCCTCAACGGAAACCGTAATTGTTCCGGGCGTTAAGGTTATGGCATTAGCAAGCATGAATTTGGAAGTATCGCTCTTAAAATCAGTGTCAAACTGCACAAGCACCGGCTCAGTCACAATGTTGGACGAGCACACAAGCTTCATTGTGGCAAAATTAGCTTTCACAATCTCACCAATAAGAACAAAAATATACTGCAAAATATAACCGCCCTTCTTAAGGTAGTCAAGCTCCCTTTTAGGACTTAAATCCATAAACTTACATACAAACCAATAAATTGCTGCCGATATCACAAGTCCAAATATGACAATTTCAAAAGTTACCCGCCCGTTAAAGATTATCCAAAGCAGGAAAAACAGAACATACATACAAAAACCTCCTTACCATTTATCTATATATGATATATTTATAAATAGGATTTCCCATTGATGAAAATTTCTCCTCGTACTCTGTCATGACATTACCCTTAAACATATCCTCATCATGGTGTAAATCCCTTGTCATTTTCTCAATTTTCCAACCTGCAGGCTCAATCTCACCTAATGCAAAATCAAATAAATCTGTGTTGTCAGTTTTAAATTCAATTCTCCCGTCAGGCTTTAATATCTCATTGTACCTATTAAGGAACTGTCTTGAGGGAAGCCGCCTCTTTGCATGTCTGTCTTTTGGCCATGGGTCCGAGAAATTAAGATAAATCTTTGAAATCTCACCCTTGCCAAATACCTCACATATATCTTCCGCATCCATTCTTATAAATCTAAGGTTGTCAAGCTCATTCTCCTCCATTTTCTGGATAGCTCGCAGAAGTACTGTCGAATATTTCTCTATTCCAATATAATTTATGTCAGGATTAGCCCCCGCCATATCCATCATAAACCGTCCCTTACCCATTCCAATCTCAATATGTATGGGATTTTCATTTCCAAAAACCTCACTCCACCTTCCCTTCACACCTTCAGGCTCATGTACTACGAAGCGGCTATCCGCAATCACTTCCCTAGAGCCAGTCACATTTCTAAGCCTCATTACTAATAAATACCTCATTTCTCGCTAAACACGCAACTATTCAGAGCATTTGTGGTTGCGTATACTGATTTTATTTAAATGCATATCAAATCTAGTTTACACCTATTTATCAAATTTGTCATAAATTTTTTAAAATTATATTATGATTTTTTTGTATTTTTCATGTTTTTTTCACATAAATAGTGTAGAATAATTTTATATACTACTGCTTGAAAGGACTAAAATTTCAATGGTATTCCATAATAGCTTTATTAATAGATTTCTTATGGCTGTATGCCTTATTTTAATTATTTCTTCAAGTGTTGCCATTACAAATTTCATATTGCCTGGTTCATATATAAGTCATGCAACATCTGAGGATTATAATGCGGAAATGGAGGAACGAAAAAGCCTCCCCATAGAATCAAACGATATAGAAAACTGGCCTGAGGGACCTGCAATCGGTGCCGCATCTGCTATACTCATGGAGATGAACACACACACAATATTATATGCAAAAAACATTCATAAAAGGTCATACCCTGCCAGCACCACGAAGATTTTGACCTGCCTGCTTGCAATGCAAAACTGCTCAATGGACGAGACAATCACATTCTCACATGATGCAATATATGACGTTCCCTCTGACGGCACTCAATTAGGCGGTGTCGATACCGGAGATACAATGCTCATGGAAAATGCACTTTACTGTGTACTTGTAAAATCTGCAAATGATGTGGCAAATGCCGTTGGTGAACACGTCGCTGAAAAGCTCGGATATGAAAAAAATGCAAAGTCATTTGCAAAGCTTATGAATGAAAAAGCTAAATCCCTGGGCTGTACTGGTACTAATTTTGTTAATGCAAATGGTCTTTATGATGACAATCATTATACAACCGCCTATGACTTGGCACTAATCGGATGCGAATTTTTTAATAATGAATTGCTTTGTAAGATGTCCTCAACTTCAAGCTACCATTTTAAATTAAAACCTGATGATGAGGAGGATACATGGGTTTCATCCAAAAACCAACTTTACAAGGGAAAAACATATGAATACCAATATCTGCTTGGGAGTAAGACAGGCTTTGTATCCGAATCCCGCCAAACCCTTGTATCAGCGGCAGAAAAAAACGGATTAAAACTTGTATGTGTTATATTTACGGAGGAGTCCCCTTATCAGTTTGAGGACACTGTTACCCTGTTCCAATACGGATTTGAAAATTTTAAACGTGTTTCCATAGATGAGAATGAGACTAATTATAAAATTGATACAAGTGATTTATTCGATACGGAAAGTGATTTGTTTGGTGACTCAACTCCCCTTATCTCTATGGAAAGCGATAAATATATCGTTCTCCCAAACACTGCAAAATTCGAGGATACGTCATCTTCACTAGAATATAATAAAAGCAATCCTGATTCTGATATTCTAGCTACTATAAATTATACCTATCAGGATGTAAACGTAGGAAGCTGTAATATTGTATATACCCAATCCGATACCCCGTCATTTAGCTTTGACGACAATAACGATATTTCCAATCTTACCGAAGATGACAGTACAGTTAAGATGAACAACGACTTTATTAAAACTGAAACAAAAGATGATAACACAAACATCATCTTTATAAACGTCAAAATCCTTATAATATGTATCCTTTGCTGCGCAGCCGGAATAATGTTTATCCTGTTTATAGTCTCCGTAATTAAAAGCTATAATTTCTCACCAAGGGGACAAAGCCATAGGAGAATGCGCCAACGAAAAAGGGAGCACAGGGCAGAAAAAAGGGAATCAAAACGCAACGCACGCCGTTCTAAATGGCGTTCAATACTCAAAAAGAGGCATTAGCTTTTATGCCTCTTTTCTTTTCTGTTCTCACGCACCATATTTCTTTTTTTAACCAGGTCATCAACCACATCCTGATCCACCTGCTTCATAGTTTTCTCCACAAAAATTTTATTATCTGATGATTTTCTAAGACGTATTTTTCCCTTTATCATACCATGCTTATAACAATATACCACCGTATAATAATGCTTGCCATTATTGGTAAACCACGGTACCTTCCGCCTCGTCTTACATCCGCATATATAACACCTTGTAGATACAACCTCTCTGTCCCCCATGGCAAGAAACTTATCATCAAATTCCCTTGATATATATTTAAAATAATCACTGAAATTTACCTTGATTTCTTCATCTTTGTTTCTCGGAAGCCGATAAGTATCAAATGAATAATTCTCAAAAACATCCTGATTTTTTATCTGTTGAAGCACCTTAGCTGTATAATACGCATCCGCATATGCCCTGTGAAATTCCACATCCATAGGAATGTTTAACAATTCCACGGCATGTTGTAATGTGCGTCTTGATTTTTTATCCTCAAAGGCAATGCTGAATAATTTCTGGACATCATAAAACCGCATTGTTTTTTCTGATATAGGCTTCATATTGTAATAATCCATATTTTTTTGAAGCTCCGTAAGGTCCATATTTCCCCATGTACAAAATACAAAATCATCCCCACACCACTTTATAAAGTCAGACGTAACCTGATTAAAGCTGCGACAATTCTTAAGCTCATCCATTTTTATATGAATAAGCTCGCCCGTGATTTCATGCATTCGGTTGAAAATCTGCGGCTTTATCAGCTCACTGAATTTATCAACATATTCTTTATTTTCGTTTAGTTTTACAGCTCCAATTTCTATGATTTCAAATGTAATATCATTTTCAAGCTTAGTTTTCAAATCCGAAGCCTGATTCCATTCTAAATCAAAAATTATATAGTCCACAAAATTCTCCCTTGTTTACAATTATAATTTTTCTATGCCCATTACAATGGTTATATGCAAAAAGCTGTAAACTCAAGAATACTTGGATTTACAGCTTTCTAACGTTTCCTGCGGGAATCGAACCCACAACTGCCCCTTAGGAGGGGGCTGTTATATCCATTTAACTAAGGAAACGAGTACCCTACTAATATATCACACAAATAAAAAAATATCAACAAATTTTTGTATCATTCTGGATATGCTATTCTTCCCTGAAGCCATACCACTCCCTTAAACCTCCTGCCAACTGCAGGTTCACCGTATAGGTCTGCTCTATTTATTGCAATTTCAAATATAAGCTCATTACATTCAACTGTCAAGAATACAATTTCTTCACCTGTTATACGGTTGTTGTCGATATATACCTCATTAATCTCCCCAAGTATGGAATATTGGTCACATTCAACACCATATGGCATAAAATATGTATCAACGAGACTATACACATCAGCACTTTGTATTTTTTTGGATATAAGCGAATAGGTATCCATGTCATCAAGCGTAAGGCTTTCTATTGCATCCTCATCTCCCAATCTTGCCTGGGCTATAAGGCGGTTTCTCTCCTTTGACGCTTTCCTGATTTTTTGTTTGTCATATTCATTCTTAATAATGGGCATCATAATTGTTCCCTCTGTTGACAGAGCGCTTAGCAAAAGCGAAGTCCCCTGTATAGGCAGCCTGTGCTGGGCATTGAGACGCTTATAAGGTATCATGTTTTGCAGATAGAATATTAGCGAAACTCCAACCTTCATATCATCACATACCCCTGCATAAGACTCCTTTTCCGCATGTCTCTCAACAGATATATCCTCATATGAACTTACATGACTTCCCCTTAAATAGGGAAAATAATATTCGTAAAGAAACGTAGAATTTTCATCAAATTCTCCCCGCACACATATACCGGCTCCTCGGGCAAAATCCAGAGAAAGCTCTGCATACACCCTATCATTTTCATCTGCGGCTATGTCTTTTGCGGCTATATATCCGGAGGGGAGAGGTCTTTTTATTATAGTACTCTCCACCACCTCATTTATAAGCTCTTGAAGCTCGTCTCTACTATTAATTCTGCTAAATCCTACAGCTCTTAAATATCTGTGCACTTTTACTATCCTTCTTTTTATTATTACCTTATTTCTGTTTTTCCACCCATATATGGCTGTAAAGCCTTTGGAATTTTTACTGAACCGTCTTCTTGTAAGTTGTTCTCCAAGAAAGCTATTAACATTCTAGGCGGTGCAACTACGGTATTGTTGAGTGTATGGGCGAAATATTTTCCGTTTTCAGAATTAATTCTTATTTTAAGTCTTCTAGCCTGTGCATCTCCCAAATTTGAACAGCTACCTACCTCAAAATACTTTTTCTGCCTTGGGCT
>CAYTGS010000045.1:0-14560 GCA_964437435.1 uncultured Roseburia sp. | reverse complement strand
ATGGAAGAAATTCATACACAGCTTGAACGTATTGCGCCTGCCGATATTGAAAAGAGGAGCTTTGAGATAATAAGTGAAATTATTAAGAATGAATATCCAGGGAAAAAACTTGATGAAAAGCAGGCACCGATTATTAAAAGGGCAATACATACAACGGCAGACTTTTCTTATATAGACAATCTTGTATTTTCCGAGGGGGTGGTCGATATTGCCCTTAATGTAATACATAATGGTTGTACGATAATCACTGATACAAACATGGCTTTGGCAGGGATAAACAAAAATAAGCTTGCAAATTTTGGCGGTGAGGCGATGTGTTTTATGGCTGATGAGAAAGTGGCAGCCGAGGCAAAAAAACGTCAGGTTACAAGGGCAGTTGTAAGTATGGATAAGTCAAAGGAGCTTTATGATAACGGGAAGAACCTTATATTTGCAATAGGAAACGCACCGACGGCACTAATAAGGCTTTACGAAATGATAGAAAGCGGTTTGATAAAGCCTAAGCTTATAGTAGGTGTACCCGTAGGATTTGTAAACGTGGTGCAGTCAAAGGAGCTTATTATGCAGACTGACATACCATATATAGTTGCAAGAGGGAGAAAAGGGGGAAGCAATGTAGCGGCAGCCATTATAAACGCATTGCTTTATTATTAATTATGAAATTATATACCCATAAAGGGACTAAAAAGCTTGCATACGGATATACAACAGGCTCTTGTGCAGCGGCAGCCTCAAAAGCGGCAGCATATATGTATTTTACAGGTGAGGCAATAAGGAATGTTAAGCTTATGACACCCAAAAGAATAGAACTAGACCTAGATGTTTTGGAAAGTAAATTTGTCTACCCAAATAAAACATTATGTGCAGTAAAAAAGCAAAGCGGTGACGATCCGGATGTTACAAATGGAGTGGTGGTTTATTCAGAGTTGGAGTTTTTGAATAACGCAGACATTCCGCTCACAATAAATATTGACGGTGGAGTAGGTGTTGGCAGGGTGACAAAAAAAGGCTTGGAACAGCCAATAGGCGCTGCTGCAATTAACAGTGTTCCAAGGAAAATGATAGCTGATGAAGTGAGAAGCGTTTGCGAGGAATATGATTTTAACGGAATAGTGAATGTGGTAATAAGCATACCTGAAGGGATAGAGCTTGCAAATAAAACTTTTAATCCTAGGCTTGGAATAGAGGGTGGAATATCTGTCCTTGGCACAAGCGGGATAGTTGAACCAATGAGCGAGAAAGCACTTGTTGACACTATAAGGGTTGAGATGAAAGTCGGATTAGAAGAAAGCATTTCGGAAAATAAGGATGTTTTATTGGTGGCTTTAGGAAATTATGGAAGAAATTTCATGTTGGAAAAATATGGTATTGATATAGAAAAGGCGATTAAATGCAGTAATTATATTGGTGAGACGATTGATATTGCAAATGAACTTGGTGTGAAGAAATTATTGCTTGTGGGACATATCGGAAAGCTCATAAAGGTGTCTGGGGGGATTATGAATACACATTCCTCAAACGCCGACGCAAGGCTTGAATTATTGTCAGCCCATGCCTTAAGGATAGGTGCAGGTGGTGAGATTTGCCGGAAAATTTTGGACTCTGTCACTACAGACGAGGCGTTGGAAATATTAAAGAAAAATAATATGTTAGAGTCTACTATGGAGGAAATGATAGGAAAGATCTCATATTATGTAAATAAGCGAAGCGACTTGACAGAGATTGAAGTAATAGTATTTTCAAATGAGTTGGGAGAGCTTGCACATACAAAGCAGGCGTATGAATTATTAGGAGAGATAACAGGAAATGAGTAGAAAAGGGATACTTTACGGAGTGGGCGTAGGCAACGGAGATGAGGAGAACATTACGTTAAAGGCGGTAAGGATAATAAAACAATGCAAATATATAGCGGTTCCAAACGATGTAAAAGAGGAGTCAACGGCATATAAGATTGCAAAAAAGGTATTTGAGACAGAGAAAGAGCTATTGGAAGATAAAATGTGGCTTGAATTTTCTATGCCTATGACTAAAGACGTAAAAATCTGGCAACAGTCCCATGAAGTGGCGGCAGAGAAAATATCAAAGGTGCTCGGAAAGGGTGAGGATGTTGCATTTCTATGCCTTGGCGACCCTACGGTTTATTCGACATATATGTATGTACACAGGCTTGTTGAGGAAAAAGGGTATGAGGCAAATGTTATAAGCGGTATTGCGTCATTTTGTGCAGTTGCAGCAAGGGCGGGAAAGCCGCTTGCGGAGCAAAAAGAGCAGCTTCACATTATCCCTGCAAATTATGGACTAGAGGAGGCACTAAGCCTTTCTGGTACAAAAGTATTTATGAAGATAGGCGGCAGGCTTTCACAATTAAAGGAAAAGCTTAATGAAACCCAGGAGGTATTTATGGTTGAAAACTGTGGAATGGAAAATGAGCACTACTATGTTGGAGTAAACGAACTGCCTGATAAGGCGGGGTATTTTTCGGTTGTGGTTGTGAAGTCCTAGGCTATATACAAAAACTGTGTTATAATTAACCAATAATAAAAATCCAAAGAGGAGGCAACTAGATTTATTAATGATAAGAGATTGGGATTTAAACGAAGTATCAGACGGGAAAATATATACTTTATCTGATATGGTTAAGGCAGACTGTGACGATTGTAAGGGCTGTAGTGTCTGCTGTCACGATATGGGAAAATCAATAGTGCTTGACCCATTAGATATTTACAGGTTATCAATGAGTTTTGAGGAACTTCTTGGAAGTACGGTAGAGCTTAATATAGTTGACGGAGTAATACTTCCAAATCTTAAAATGTCTGAGGAAAATAATAGTTGCATATTTCTTGATGAAAATGGACGTTGTAGTATCCATGAAAACCGTCCGGGTATATGCCGTATATTTCCGTTGGGACGTGTGTATGATGACGGTAGCTTTAACTATATTTTACAGGTAAACGAATGTCCAAAGGAAAATAAGTCAAAAGTAAAAGTCAGCAAATGGATAGATACTCCCAATTTAAAGACCAACCAAAAATTCATATCTGACTGGCATTATTTTATTAAAAAAACAGGTCAAAAAATATTAAATATGGATGATGAAAAGGTTGCCAAAAAGGTAAATCTTGAAATTTTGCAGGCTTTTTATGTGGAGCCTTATAAAAGGGACGAGGATTTTTATACACAGTTTTATAAACGTTTACATGATACACATAAGATTTTGGGAAAAGTGTTATTTGATGAGTAGCAGCTATAAATAACGGAAAGGTAGAAATAAAATGGTACATTTCGTAGGCGCTGGCGCAGGTGCGGCTGACCTTATAACGGTAAGGGGTATGAAGCTTCTCGAAAATGCAGATGTGATTATATATGCAGGCTCGCTTGTAAATCCTGAGCTTTTAAATTATTCAAAGGAGAACTGCTTGGTATATGACAGTAGTAAAATGACCTTGGAGGAGGTTATTGATACTATAAATAAGGCTCATAGCGAAAATAAGGATATAGTAAGGCTTCACACAGGCGATTCGAGTATTTACGGTGCAGTAAGGGAGCAAATGGACGAGCTTGACAGGCTTAACATACCATACGAAAGTTGTCCTGGAGTAAGTTCTTTTTGTGGTGCGGCAGCCTCTTTGAATTTAGAATACACGCTTCCTGACGTGTCCCAAAGTGTTATTATCACGAGAATGTCAGGGCGAACTCCTGTACCTGAAAAGGAGAGTGTACGCTCGTTTGCAAGGCACCATGCAACAATGGTTTTGTTTCTGAGCGTTTCCCTTGTAAATTCTGTAAAGGCGCAGCTTTTAGAGGGAGGATATTCTAAGGATACTCCCGTGGCTGTTGTATATAAGGCTACATGGGAGGACGAGAAAAAGATAATATGTACTGTAGATACGCTTCCAAATGCAGTGAAGGATAACAATATTACGAAAACTGCATTAATTATAGTTGGTGATGTGGTGACGCATACAAGCTATAGGAGAAGTGACCTATATAATCCAAATTTCACAACAGAATACAGGACGGGAAATAAAGATGGTTCATGTAATTAGTTTTACGGACAATGGTTTAAGGCTTGGAAAGCTTATATGCGAAAAATTATGTGAAAAATCAGGTGAAGAATGTGAACAGACCTCGATACATGAATTAAAGGACGGCTCGCTTTCGGAGTGGACTGAAAAGCGGTTTAATCAAGGTGATACACTTTTATTTATTGGTGCCTGCGGTATTGCAGTCAGGACAATTGCACCTTTTATTAAATCTAAGGCGAGTGACCCTGCGGTGCTTGTAATTGATGAGGCTGCAAGGCACGTTATTCCAATTTTGTCAGGGCATTTGGGCGGTGCTAATAAAATGGCATATGTTATAGGTGAAATTACGGGAGCTGTGCCTGTAATCACTACGGCTACGGATGTAAATAATGTGTTTGCAATTGACATATTTGCTAAGGAAAACAATCTTAAAATTGCTGACATTGGGAAAATTAAGGATGTGTCATCATATATACTGAAGGGTAGTGATGTAGACATATACATAGACGGTGATTTGAAAGCATTTACAGGAATTGAGGATATAAAAGGAATTAATTTTGTGACAGACATTGATAGTATCAATTCAGATGTTGGAGTAGTTATATCTGATAAGGTAATATCGCCCGACAATAAAAATAAGCGTGAGCTGTTGCAGTTATATCCCCAAAGCCTGATACTTGGAGTTGGGTGCAGAAAGGGTAAAACGGCGGATGAATTAGAGAGCTTTATCATGGAGAAATTATACGAAAATAACCTTGCTGTAGAGAGCGTTTACAATGTTGTTTCAATAGATAAAAAAGCCACCGAACAGGGACTTTTGGGGCTTTGCAGTAAATATAAATGGCAGTTTGAAACTTTCTCGCCAGAAATACTAAAAGCCCAAAAGGGTAGCTTTAGCCATTCTGAATTTGTAGACCGGACAGTAGGTGTTGACAATGTATGCGAAAGGTCAGTTTCCGCTGCCGGGGCAGGTGATATAATAGTAAAAAAGACCTGTCGGGACGGAATGACATTGGCAATTGGAAGGATATAGTAAAAATCTATGGAAATTCATGCACATATATGATAAACTAAAGTGGGTTTGTGCATAATAATTACTAAAAATTACCTATAAATAATGCGCAAATTAAACAAAAGTAATATACAAGAGGAGATAAGCGAATGCCAAAAACAGAAAATATTATTGAATTAAGACATATTAGCAGAACTTTTAATGACGGTTTTCGGGTTGTTGAGGATTTTAATCTTACTGTACAAAGGGGTGAGTTTGTTACCTTTTTGGGTCCGTCAGGATGTGGAAAGACTACTACTCTTAGAATGATAGCTGGATTTGACAGTCCGTCGGATGGTGAGATTTTATTGAACGGTGAGAATATAAGGGATTTGCCGCCTAATAAAAGGCCTATAAATACGGTGTTCCAAAGATATGCGTTATTTCCTCACTTAAATATATTTGACAATATTGCTTTTGGGCTTAAGTTAAAGAAAATGCCAAGGGCGGAAATTGTTAAGAAGGTCAAAAAAGCTCTTGAAATGGTTGACTTGGAGGGATTTGAACATAGAAAGATTTCAACCCTTTCAGGCGGACAGCAGCAGCGTATAGCTATAGCAAGAGCCATTGTTAACGAGCCTGAAATTTTGCTTTTAGACGAGCCTTTAGGGGCGCTTGACCTTAAGATGAGAAAGGAAATGCAGTTGGAGCTTAAAAGTATGCATGAAAAGCTTGGCATTACCTTTATATATGTAACACATGACCAGGAGGAAGCACTTACTATGTCTGACAAGATTGTGGTTATGTCAGAGGGCAGAATACAGCAGGTGGGAACTCCTGAGGATATTTATAATGAACCAAAGAATGCTTTTGTTGCCGACTTTATTGGAGACAGCAATATTTTTGGTGGAATTATGACTGGAAAATGCAGGGTGAGATTTTGTGGTGCGGAGTTTGAGTGCGTTGATGATGTGGAGCATGGAACAATCATTGATGCGGTTGTGCGCCCTGAGGATGTTATAATTACCACGCCCGAAGAAGGAACAATAAATGGTGTTGTTACGTCGGTCGTATTTAAGGGTGTGCACTATGAAATTACTGTTATGTCCGGAAAGTACGAGATTGTGGTACAGTCTACGAGAAAGGCTGAGATAAATGAGATGGTGGGGCTTAATATTGAGCCTGACGGAATACATATCATGAGGGCGGAAAATATTGAAAACCGCATTGAAACAGGGGTGACAAAGGATTATTCCCTTAAATTCCTAAATGGGGAGCTTGAATGTGACGTGGCAGGGCTTATCCCCGGTGCGACACGTAATGCAGACGGTGTTTTAGTTGATGCCCATGGTGATGAGATTGACATAAATAAAATTAAAATTATTGTTTCTGTAAAGCCTGATGATATCGAGATGAGCGATGATTTGGATGCGGGTATTATAAAGGGGCATATTATTAACCTTATATATAAGGGCGACCATTACAGTTATGTGGTACGTACTGATGATGACGAGGACTTTATTGTTCATGACGAGTATTTATGGAATATGGATGACCATGTAAGTCTCATTATTCCAAAGTACAAGTTCCGTTTTGCACTCAAAAGAGGATAGTGGGAGGAGTAGTCAATGAAAAGTAAATTCCATTTTTCGAGAAATCAGCTCTGTATACCGTATGGACTGTTTTTGATATGCTTTGTGGCTGCACCGTTAATAGTGATTATTTCCTATGCTTTCACCAACGGAGAAGGCCATTTTACCATGGAAAATTTTATGGGCTTTTTTTCCAGCCCAAATACAATCGGTACACTTGCATACAGTTTTGCAATTGCGGTTGTAACAACCTGCGTATGCCTTTTGCTTGCCTATCCAATAGCCTATATCCTTGTAAGAAGTAATATGCGCCACAAGGCGGTTATACTTTTGATGTTTATTATGCCTATGTGGATTAACTTTACTCTTAGGATTACGGCGCTTAAGGAAATTCTTACAATATTAGAGGGAAATTTGTCGTACCATCCTTTTCTTAATACAATAATCGGAATGACTTATGATTTTCTGCCTTTTATGATTTTGCCTATTTATACAACGCTCTTAAAGCTTGATAACAGCCTGTTAGAGGCGGCAAGCGATTTGGGCGCTGATTCTTTGCATGTTTTTTTGAAGGTTACTTTGCCTCTTTCGGTACCGGGAATTATAAGCGGTATTGTTATGGTATTGTTGCCCTCAATGACTAACTATGTTGTGCTTGATATGCTTTATAACAGTACATATATCATGGGTAGCCTTATAGGTGCATATTTCAGCGCATATGATTGGCATAATGGCTCTATGATAGCGCTTATTTTGTTGATTATTATATTGGTATTTACTTTATTTACTGACAGGTATTCTGACGAGGATGCAGGAAGCAGGGAGGTGCACTTAAATGATAAAGAGAGTATGTAGCCGGATTTTTATTTGTATCATGTTAATTGCAATTTACCTTCCGATATTGATGCTTGCGGTATACAGTTTTACAGACTCTGCAAATATCGGTGCGATACATGGTTTTTCGTTAAAAAATTATGTAACGCTTCTTACAAAGCCTGAGCTTACTGATATGATAAAGGGAACCTTGCTTTTGGCAGTTGGTTCTTCGATAATTGCAACAATCCTTGGAACATTAGGTGCAGTAGGTGTATTTTATTCAAAGACCTTTGCAAAGCTTGTGGTCGGTTCATTAAATCAGGTTCCTGTTGTAAATGCGGATGTTGTTACGGGATTTTCTATTTGCATTTTAATGATAGGGGTTCTTGGAATAGATAAGAGTACCTATATTCCCCTTGTTGTAGGACACGTTGTGCTGCTTTCCCCTTTTGTGTATTTGGCGGTTGTCCCAAAGCTTAAACAGATGGATAACAGTCTCTATGAGGCGGCAATGGACTTGGGTGCGTCACCTTTTGTAGCGCTTGTAAAGGTTGTAATTCCACAGATTATGCCTGGAATTTTGTCGGGATTTGCCCTTGCGTTTACCCTTTCGCTTGATGATTATTTCATCACCACATATACAAAGCCTGCAACCTTTGATACAATCAGCACATATGTTGTAAATGCTACAAAAGGCTCGCAGACTGACATTAAAACGGCGCTTTGGGCACTTTCCACAATAATATTTGTGGTGGTAATGCTGGTTGTGATATCAATGAATATGGCAGATATCCGAAATGAGAAAAAGAGCGAAAAAGGCTCGGAATTGAGGTAGCACAATGCATAAGAAAAAATTAAGCAGGTTTATAAATTGTACAATGTGCCTTTTAGTAATTTCGGAAGGATTTAATTATCTAAACATAGATACCGTATATGCTGCTCCGTCTGATATTATAACGCTTAGGGTATGTAATTGGGAAGAATATATGGATTTGGGTGACTGGGATGAGGACGAAGTCATTGAGCTTGAAAATGGAACCGAAATTTTGGGTGTAAATCCGCTTTATGAGGATTTTCAGGAATGGTATTTTGATAATTACGGTAAGAATGTAAAGATTGAATATTCATGCTTCGGCACAAATGAGGATTTGTACAATCAGCTTACAATGGGCGATACTTATGACCTTGTTTGCCCTTCTGAATATATGATTATGAAACTTATGGCAGAGGGCAAGTTACAGCCGTTTTCTGATGAATTTTACAATACTGATAATGAATATAATTATTATGTAAATGGAGTTTCACCGTTTATTCAGCAGACACTTGTGGAAAATGAGATTAACGGCGAGAGCTGGTCTAAATATGCCGCATGTTATATGTGGGGGATTACTGGTGTTTTGTATAACCCTGACGAGATAAGCTATGAGGACGTTTCAACCTGGAAGGTGTTTAATAACCCGGATTATTTTAGGCAGGTTACATTAAAGGATAATGTAAGGGATTCATATTTTGCGGCGCTTGGTGCAATGAAGGCAGATTTGCTTGTGGACGAGAGCTTTATAAATGATGAGGATTACCATGAGAAGCTTGGACTTGAAATGAATGATGTAAGCGAGGAGACGATAGAGCAGGCGCAATCGCTTTTGTCTGATATGATTGATAACTGTTATTCCCTTGAAACGGACAGCGGAAAGGCTGATATGATAACTGGAAAGATTGTTGCTAATTATCAGTGGTCAGGGGACGCAGTGTATGCAATGGACCAGGCCCAGGAGGACGATTTTTACCTTAAGTTCGCAGTGCCAAGGGAATGTACAAACCTTTGGTTTGACGGCTGGGTAATGCTTAAGGACGGCATTAACAATGACAGTGAAAGGCAGCAGGCGGCTGAGGCATTTGTAAACTATATATCAAGACCTGACAATGCAGTGAGGAATATGTATTATATAGGATATACTTCATCAATTGCAGGGGGTGATGATGACACTGTATTTGATTATGTAAATTGGTGCTACGGCGCTGATGATGACGAGGAGGATACAATTGAATATCCAATAGGGTATTTCTTTAGCGGTGATGAAGATGATGAGGATTATGTGGTTACAGCGTCTGAGGAGCAGATAGACAGACAGCTTTATGCACAGTATCCTTCAAGTGAAGTGATAGACAGGTCGGCAGTCATGCAGTATTTTGATACCGACGCAAATAAGAACATAAACCAGATGTGGATTAATGTAAGGTGCTTTAATATTAAGGATGTGCCGATTGCTGTATGGTGTATTGTCCTTGTGGCGGTTATGGCGGTATTGTATTTTAATTTAAAGAGAGTAATGGGGAACAAAAAATAAGTTCGGAGGTAGTAAATGATAGACCAGAGTAAAATCAGAAATTTCTGTATAGTGGCTCATATTGACCACGGCAAGTCTACGCTTGCGGACAGAATTATAGAAAAAACGGGACTTCTGACAAGCAGGGAAATGCAGGATCAGGTTCTCGACAACATGGAGCTTGAAAGGGAGAGGGGAATTACAATCAAGGCTCAGACGGTGCGAACGGTTTATAAGGCTCAGGACGGAAATGAGTATATTTTTAATCTGATTGATACACCGGGACATGTTGATTTTAATTATGAGGTTAGCCGTGCTTTGGCAGCCTGTGACGGTGCGATACTCGTGGTTGACGCTGCACAGGGAATAGAAGCACAGACTCTTGCAAACGTTTATCTTGCCCTTGACCATGATTTGGATGTATTTCCTGTTATCAATAAGATTGACCTTCCAAGCGCACAGCCGGAGTGGGTTAAAAATGAGATAGAGGATGTTATTGGAATAGAGGCACAGGACGCACCTTTAATTTCCGCAAAAAACGGAATAGGAATAGAGGATGTTTTAGAAGCAATTGTTCATAAAATCCCTGCGCCAAAGGGAAGCAGGGATAATCCGTTGCAGGCACTTATTTTTGACTCACTGTATGACTCATATAAGGGCGTAATCGTGTTTTGCCGTATAATGGAGGGTAAGGTTTCCAGGGGAACTAAAATAAGGATGATGGCAACAGGAGCAACAGAAGAAGTTGTTGAGGTTGGATATTTCGGTGCCGGACAGTTTATTCCATGTGATGAGCTTTCAGCAGGTATGGTTGGATATATTACAGCGTCTATTAAAAATGTTAAGGATACTGCGGTTGGTGATACGGTAACGGATGCGGAAAATCCGTGCGATAAGCCGCTCCCCGGTTATAAAAAGGTTCAGTCTATGGTGTATTGTGGCCTTTATCCTGCTGACGGTGCAAAGTATCCGGATTTGAGGGATGCGCTTGAAAAGCTTCAGCTAAATGATGCATCATTGTTTTATGAGCCGGAGACTTCCATAGCTTTGGGATTTGGCTTTAGATGTGGCTTTTTGGGACTTCTTCATCTTGAAATCATACAGGAGAGGCTTGAGAGGGAGTACAATCTTGACCTTGTGACAACAGCACCGGGCGTTGTTTATAAGGTATTTAAGACAAATGGTGATATTATAGAGCTGACTAACCCTTCAAATCTCCCTGACCCCTCGGAGATTGACCATATGGAGGAGCCTATAGTAAATGCCGAAATAATGGTGACTACAGAATTTATCGGTTCAATTATGGAGCTTTGTCAGGAGAGGCGTGGACGTTATCTTGGCATGGAATATGTGGAGGAAACCAGGGCTCTTTTGAAATATGAACTGCCATTAAATGAGATTATTTATGATTTCTTTGATGCGTTAAAATCACGTTCGAGGGGATATGCGTCATTTGACTATGACCTTAAGGGATATGAGCCGTCAGAGCTTGTAAAGCTGGATATCCTTATAAACAAAGAGGAGGTGGATGCCCTTTCGTTTATTGTACACAAGGAATCGGCTTATGAGCGTGGTAGAAAGATGTGTGAGAGGCTTAAGGACGAGATACCAAGACACTTATTCGAGATACCCATTCAGGCAGCGGTAGGCGGTAAAGTTATCGCCAGGGAGACAGTTAAGGCTATGCGTAAGGATGTGCTTGCAAAGTGTTATGGCGGTGATATTACACGTAAAAAGAAGCTTCTCGAAAAGCAGAAGGAGGGCAAAAAGCGCATGAGGCAGATTGGAAATGTTGAGATACCTCAAAAGGCGTTTATGGCGGTTTTAAAGCTTGACGACAAGAAATAATATATGGAAAAAATAAGTATATATATTCATATTCCATTTTGCGTACAAAAATGTGCATATTGCGATTTCCTGTCAGCACCAGCTACAAGAAAGCGACAGTTGGAGTATTTGTCTTCACTTAAAAATGAAATTAAATCTGAAGCCGAAAAATATGCTGATTACACGGTAGACACTGTATTTTTCGGCGGAGGTACACCGTCAATTCTTGAGGCGGAGGATATTGGCGCTGTGATAGGCTTGATAAAGGCTTATTACAATATTGAGTCTGATGTGGAAATTACAATGGAATTAAATCCAGGAACTTCCACTTTTGAAAAGCTATGTAAACTAAAAGCCATGGGTATAAGCAGGCTTAGCATAGGTTTACAGTCGGCAGATAATAACGAGCTAAAGACAATAGGGCGTATTCATTCCTATGAGGATTTTTTGCAGACATATAATTGGGCTAGAGAGGCAGGCTTTGACAATATAAATATTGATTTGATGTCTGCACTTCCAGGGCAAAATATGGAGAGCTGGAAAAATACGCTTAATAAGGTTTTTGCCTTGAAACCGGAACATATATCGGCATACAGCCTTATAGTTGAGGAGGGTACAAGGCTTTATGACAACCTATCAGATTATCCGCAAATTCCTGATGAGGATGAGGACAGGCTTATGTATCAGGAGACAAAACGATTGATGTCAATACATGGTTTCAACAGATATGAAATATCAAATTATGCAAAGAGCGGCTTTGAATGTAGACACAATATTGTATACTGGCAGAGGGGAAATTACGTTGGATTTGGCATCGGAGCTGCGTCAATGGTGGAGAATATCAGGTGGAAAAATATTGATGATATTGAAGCGTATTTGGAATGTTCGGCTGAGCCTGACAAAATCCACAGGGATATGCAGAAATTGAGTGAAAATGAATGTATGGAAGAATTTATGTTTTTGGGATTGCGGATGATGAGAGGCGTTTCAAAATCGGATTTTACGAATGTATTTGGGAAAAATATTTATGATGTTTACGGAGAAGTATTGGATAAATGGATAGGGCTTGGAAGAATTGTCGAAAAGGACGGTTTTTATATGCTCAGTGATGAGGGAATTGATATCAGCAATGTGATTTTGGCAGATTTCATTTTAAATTAAAATAATTAAAGAGAGGAAATTTAAATGGCAGATAACAGTTTGATAATGTACCATGTTCATGACGAAAAAAAGAAAATCCAGTTGGAGGTATTGTGTTTAAGCCTTTCGATTCCGTCAAAGGAGCTTAAGGCATCTGATTTGAAAGAGCAGGTGGGAAAGCTTGCAGGAATTAATAAAGTGGAGAAGTCTGCAAATACTGATAAAATTCCTGCTTTATTCAGTATGCCTGAATTAATCCTATTCTCCGGCGTTCCAAATGAAAAGCTTGATGAGTTTTTGTACTCATATAAAAATGTAGGGCTTACACCGACGAAACTTAAGGCAGTCGTAACACCAAAGAATGTAAGCTGGACGCTTTATCAGCTTATAAATGAGCTTTCCAATGAGGCTGATAGAATTATGCAAAAGTAATTGCATAGTGTCTAAATATGCATTATCATGTATTTATACATTAAATGAAGGAGGGTAGTGCAATGGGATTTATGGATAACACGACAATATACTGGCTTGCGGCGATGATAATACTTATATTGATTGAAATTCCGACAGTTGGACTTACAACAATATGGTTTGCCTTTGGCGCATTGGTGGCGGTTATAGCCTCAGCAATTGGCTTTGGCTTTGGCGTACAGGTTGTATTGTTTGTCATTGTATCTTTGGGAATGCTTATATTCACAAGACCATGGGCAATGAAATACATAAATGCAAACCGAATAAAAACTAATTATGAAGGAATAATTGGTAAGGTAGTACGTATTACCCAGGATGTTGACAACATTGCGGAAACAGGGTGTGCCGTTGTAAACGGACAGGAATGGACAGTCAGGGCTAATGATGCAAAGACGAAGATAGCTTCTGGAAGCCTTGCAAAAGTGGTTGATATCAGGGGCGTTAAATTAATTGTAGATGAATTTAAGGAGGAAACATTATGACAGCAGTATTAGTAATTGTATTTATTTTAGTTCTTCTTATTGCGACAAATGTTCGCATAGTTCCGCAGGCATCAGCTTTCGTCATTGAAAGACTTGGCGGATATAATACAACATGGGGCGTTGGACTTCATTTTAAAATTCCTTTTCTTGACAGGGTTGCTAAGAGAGTTAACTTAAAGGAGCAGGTGGTAGATTTCCCACCACAGCCTGTTATTACAAAGGATAACGTTACAATGCAGATTGATACGGTTGTATTTTTTCAGATAACAGACCCTAAGATGTATGCATATGGTGTTGATAACCCAATCGTAGCTATTGAAAAGCTTACGGCTACAACCCTTAGAAATATTATAGGTGAGATGGAGCTTGACCAGACACTTACATCAAGGGAAATTATCAATACGAATATGAGGGCACAGCTTGATGTTGCCACCGACCCTTGGGGAATTAAGGTTAACAGAGTAGAGCTTAAGAACATTATCCCGCCAGAGGCTATCAGAAATGCAATGGAGAAGCAGATGAAGGCAGAGCGTGAAAGACGTGAAGCAATTTTACGTGCAGAGGGTGAGAAGAAGTCAACAATCCTCGTGGCAGAAGGTCAGAAGGAGTCGGCAATTCTTGAGGCTGAGGCTGAAAAACAGGCGGCAATCCTTAGAGCCGAGGCTGAAAAGGAGAGGAGAATAAAGGAAGCAGAAGGTCAGGCAGAGGCTATAAAGGTAGTACAGATGGCTAACGCAGAAGGTATTAAGTACCTTAAGGACGCAGGCGCAGACGAGGCAGTACTTACAATCAAGAAGCTTGAGGCGTTTGAAAAGGCTGCAAACGGAAATGCTACAAAGATAATTATTCCTTCAGAATTGCAGGGCGTTGCAGGACTTGCAAAATCAGT
>CAYTGS010000044.1:0-14583 GCA_964437435.1 uncultured Roseburia sp. | reverse complement strand
GTGTCCTCTTAGCTGTGATGAACTTGTCAAATGGAAGTCTTGGCATCTTAACTACACAGTAGTCAAGTGTAGGCTCAAAGCTTGCATAGGTCTTGCCTGTGATAGCGTTCTTAATCTCATCAAGTGTATAGCCTAAAGCAATCTTAGCCGCAACCTTAGCTATAGGATAACCCGTAGCCTTTGATGCAAGGGCTGATGAACGGCTTACTCGTGGATTAACCTCGATAACGCAGTACTCAAAGCTTGTGGGATGAAGTGCAAACTGCACATTGCAACCACCTGTTATGTTTAACTCTGAAATAATATTTAATGCAGATGTACGTAACATCTGATATTCTTTGTCACTCAATGTTTGGGAAGGTGCAACAACAATACTGTCACCTGTATGAACACCAACAGGGTCGATATTTTCCATGTTACATACCGTGATACAGTTGCCTGCACTGTCACGCATTACCTCGTACTCTATTTCCTTCCATCCGGCTATACAACGCTCAACAAGAACCTGTCCCACACGGGAAAGTCTGAGTCCGTTTTCAAGGATTTCCTCAAGCTCTATCTGATTATGGGCAATTCCACCGCCACTACCACCAAGGGTATATGCAGGACGAAGAACCACGGGATAACCGATAGTGTTGGTAAATGCAACACCGTCCTCAACATTCTCTACCACAAGAGAAGCTGCACAAGGCTCACCAATCTTCTCCATAGTATCCTTAAATTCCTGCCTGTCCTCAGCCTTTCTGATTGTTGCAGCCGTAGTACCGAGAAGCTTTACGTTGTGGGAAGCCAAAAATCCGCTTTCCTCAAGCTCCATGCCAAGGTTCAGTCCTGCCTGTCCTCCAAGCGTAGGAAGAATAGAATCAGGTTTTTCCTTCTCTATAATCTGCTCTAAAACCTTTACTGTCAAAGGCTCAATATAAACCTTATCAGCAATATCCCTGTCTGTCATGATTGTGGCTGGATTTGAGTTAACCAATACTACCTCTATTCCTTCTTCTTTCAAAGAACGACACGCCTGCGTTCCGGCATAGTCAAACTCAGCCGCCTGTCCGATAACGATAGGTCCCGAACCTATAACCATTACTTTCTTAACATTAGGATTCTTTGGCATTACTTCGTCACCTCCATCATATCTATAAATCTATCAAACAAATAGCCTGAGTCCTGTGGACCACAGCAGGCTTCCGGGTGGAACTGAACTGTGAAGATATTTTTTCCTGTGTAATTTAATCCCTCGTTTGTTCCGTCATTTACGTTTACAAATGCAGGGGTTGCAATCTTAGGGTCAAGCTTGTCAGTATCAACCACATATCCGTGATTTTGTGATGAAATATATACACGTCCTGTTGCCAAATCCTTAACAGGATGATTTCCACCTCTGTGTCCATATTTCATTTTGTGGGTATCTGCACCTGTGGCAAGAGCCATAAGCTGGTGTCCCAGACATATTGCAAAAATTGGAATATCCGTATCATAGAGCTTCTTAACCTCTGCTATGATTGATGTACATTCCTTCGGGTCTCCAGGTCCGTTAGAAAGCATTATTCCGTCGGGATTTGACGCAATAATCTCTGACGCAGGCGTAGTCGCAGGGTAAACCGTAACGTCACAGCCCCTAATCTTTAAGGAATAAGCAATATTATCCTTTGTGCCAAAGTCCATAAGTGCAACTTTCTTTCCTGCTCCGTTTAACTTCCTTACAAGGGAAGGCTTCATCTCACGCTTTCCAGCCTTATAGTCGTCAGGGTTAAACTTTGCGCTTCCCGATATTGCTCCGTTTTCTTCAAGGGATTTTGAACCCTTTAATTCGTATTTTTCTTTACAGGTAACTTTCTCTACTACCTTTCCAGTGGTATAGGCTTTTAACCTCGGCAAAATCTCGTCAAAGCTGTAATTCTCATTCGTGGTTATCATGCCATTCATAGTACCTTTTTCACGTAAAATCTTCGTAAGTGCTCTGGTATCTATACCTGCAATACCTGGTACGTTATTTTCTTCTAAAAACTGCTGAATTGAAAAATCTGCTCTGAAATTGCTGAAATTCCTAGATAGTTCTCTGACAATGAATCCGTCCGGCCATGGTTTAAGAGATTCCATGTCGTCCTTACAAATACCATAATTTCCGATAAGAGGATACGTCATGCACACTGCCTGTCCTGCATATGACGGGTCTGTGAGTACTTCGAGATATCCTGCCATGGAGGTATTAAATACGATTTCACTGATAACTTCTTTGTCGGCTCCTATATGAGTCCCCTCAAATACGGTGCCGTCTTCCAATATTAAAAATGCCTTCATCTTATCACCTGTACTTCCTTTCGCATAATCGACTAATTATATCATAACAGCTTTTACCAATCAAGGGATATTTACATCATTGTTCTAATCTGATTAAATAAATCTAAATCGCTCTGCGTAATTTTCATATTAGTATTGTACTCTTTGCCCTGGTGGCTTGTGACCTTCACTTCAATAATAGTACCTTCCGATACTGCCTCACGGCTTACCGCCTGCATAAACGGCATAAATTTAGGGTGATTATTAGAAAATACATCCCATGCTTCCTTAATCTTCATAACTGCTGAAAAATCCATCATTACTGTTCCTCCATTCTAATACAGGTGTAACATTCAATATTACGTCTGAATGTTACACCTGCGTTATTGTATAAATATTATGTTTTTACCGTCAAGAGCCTTTTCTTCTATAGCAGCCCTTGCTTCTTCTTCCTGAAACCTATTAATTCGGAAAGAATATTTTGTCCTGCTTTCAAAATGTCCCTTTTTCACGTCTCTCACCTTATCAACCTTTATAAGATAAGATACTCCATGATTTAAAAAGGTCTTTTCAATTGTTTTCTTTACCGCCTCATCATACGTTTCAACAAAGGGTATTTCCATTATGCACACTTCCTTACTGCATAGAACTATGATAACCTTTAGTTCATCTTCTTAGTATTATTATATGGTCATCATCTATAGTATAGTATTAAATTTGGAAAAAGTACAGATGAAAATATTTGTTTTGTATTTTTGTATTTATATAAATGGAGGTATTATTAATCAAGCCATCCAGCCGCCGTCAACCACGAGCACATGCCCATTAACATAATCCGAGGCTTTCGATGCTAGATAAACCACTGTTCCCTGTAAATCCTCTGGTGTTCCCCATCTTCCGAGTGGAACTGAAGCAATTATTTCCTTATTTTTATTCACGTCACCCCTAAGTCCTTCTGTGATAGCAGTTTCCATAAAACCAGGGGCAATGGCATTTACATTTATTCCGTATGCTCCAAGCTCATTGGCAAGCGTCTTTGTCATTCCCATAAGCGCACTTTTACTTGCAGTATATGCTATTACCCCATTTCCGCCTTTAAATGACCTAATTGAACAAATATTAATAATCTTTCCGCCATTACCCTGATTTATAAATTGTCTTGCGAAAGCCTGACTCAAAAAGAAAGGAGCATTTTGATTAACCTCAATAACATCATCCCAATCCTGCCACAGTAAATCCTTAGCCTCATTTCTTCTAGTCATTCCGGCATTGTTAACTAATATATCAGCCTTCCCATAGGTTTTGAGTGTTTCATTTAATATCAATTCTATAGAATTTCTGTCACTTAAATCAGCCTTTATTCCATAAAACGTGCCGCCATTGTCTTCGATAAGCCTTTGTGTTTCATCAAGGCTCTTTCTAGCAACTCCAACAATCTTAGCTCCCGCCTGTGAAAGTCCGACTGAAATACCCTGTCCCAATCCTGTATCAGCTCCCGTGACTACGGCAACCTTTTCATCCAATCTGAATAAATCCAATATCATATCATTTAACCCTTCGACTTTGTATCATATTACGTATTCAATATCCGGCGTGTTGCTCTCAAAGAACTGCATAAATATTTCCCTGCGGTAATTTGCAAATTCCGGACTTGTACGGTTTCTGTCCCTAGCTATTTCTATAGGCACTATTTTTTTCACAACACCCGGCTTTCCTGACATTACCACAACCCTGTCTGCGAGGAAAATTGCCTCATCAATATCATGTGTTACAAGGATAAGCGTCATTTTTTCCTGTCGCCATATTCTTAAAAGCTCCTGCTGCATTGTAATTTTAGTAAAGGCATCAAGTGCTCCAAATGGCTCGTCAAGGAGCAATACCTCCGGACGGTTTATAAGGCTTCTCGCTATACTTACCCTCTGCTGCATTCCTCCTGACAGTTGGGAGGGAAGTGCCTTCTCAAATCCCGATAAGCCTACTAAGTCAATATGTTCCTTAATTTTTTGCTTTTTCTCCTCTTTTGAAAGCTTTTCGGTAATTCCAAATTCTACATTTTTCTCCACCGTGCTCCACGGAAAAAGCCTTGACTCCTGAAATATTATTCCTACTTCCTTTGCACTTGGCTTTGTGAGCTTTTTCCCGTCAAGCAGTATTTCTCCGCCCGTTGCCTGATTTAATCCGATTATGATTTTAAGGAGTGTACTTTTCCCACAGCCACTTGGCCCAACTATACAGATTATTTCACCACTCTTAATATCAAGGTTAACATCACCTAATACCTCAAGCTTATTCTGACCAATAGAAAAATCCTGTTTTATATGTCTTATCTCAAGTCCCATATTAATCCTCCGCCCACTCCTTATTTTTCACTTGTTTTCCAGTAAACGATTTTTTTCTGCAAAAATATCATTATAAGGTCAATCACAACACCTATAACTCCAATTGTAATAATACCAAGCAGCAATAAATCCGGCTGTGCAAGCTCCCTTGCATACTGTATCATAAAGCCCACGCCTGCCGATGCCGCTATCATTTCCGCCGTCACAACACAAGTCCACGCCTGACTTATTCCAAGACGAAGTCCCGTAAATATCGCCGGGACGGCAGACGGCAAAATTATCTTAAAGAAAATCACTAACTTATTTTTGCCAAATACATCTGCAAGCTCCAAAAGCTTAACATCTGCCTCGCTTATTCCCTGCATTGTATTTAATAAAACAGGCCAAAAGCTTCCTATAGCTATAACCGTTACCTTTGCGGTCTCTCCTATTCCAAGCCATAGTATAAAAAACGGAATAAGTGCAATAGGCGGTATTGGTCTTAAAATTCCAATCACTGCCACAAGCGCCCTGTTTACATTTTTATACAATCCAATAAGTGTTCCTATTATAAATCCGAGTATTGCACCTGCAAAATACCCCTTTATGACACGGACTGCACTAGCCTCAATATTTTTCATAAATTTTCCATTTGAAAGCATATCACTAAATACTTTAAAAACATTTTCAGGGCTTGCAAGGATTTTAGTATTTAATATTCCCATGTCGCTTGCAACCTTCCAATATATAAGCACAAATATCGGAATTATGGCAGCAATAATTACTGACTGAAGCTTATATGCCCTGTTATTGCTATTTTCTCTCATTTTAATCCGGCTCCTTCCTAGCCTACGCTGCGGTCAAGATGTCTTATTATAGGATAATTTTCCTCCTCCTCTTTTAAGCGAACCCGATACGTCTCGTTTGTGATTTTCACAGGTTCAACAAGCCATATAGCCGAAAGGTCAACATCTCCAAGTTTAGCCCTAACTGATTCATATGCCTGTTCAAACTCTTTTCCACAGGTAACACACCTTATTGGTTTTCCAACAATTTCATAGCTATTGTTATTTTTATCAAGTACATTGATTGCTATTTTTTTGTCAAACCATATACTGTGGACTAAGTTCTGACCGCTTCTTGAACTCTCCAAAAGCTCTAAAAAGGAGAGCTGTCCATTATCGTCCACATGGATACTTCCCTTATATACAACATGGGGTTCACCGTTTTTATCTATCGTGGCAAGCACCTTTAATGTTTCTGGCTTATTAATTATAGCTGCCAACTCTTTATCTATTTTTACCGACATATTATCTCCTGCCTTTCTGAATAATTTATACCCTTAATAAATCCTGTCCCGGATGAGCGCCACATCTTCTGAAATCATCAGTGTAAGGATTAACTCCATATTTATGCGCAAGTCTGTCAAACTCCCTGTAGCACCGGATATAATAATCAAGCGACGGTGTTGGCTGGTTTTGGAAAATAGAGCCTGGCGCCGCACGCCATACATTTGCCGCAAGTGCTATTCCATGGGAAATAATATCCTCTGCCTCATCAGCAACATTTTTAAATGCCTCGTCCTCACTTTCAAATCCATTTGGCTTTGCAAGCTCCGTTCCAAGCACAACTCCAGATGAAACATTGCCTTTTCCAAATACATCAACCGATACGAAAAGCCTTCTTTTCCATTCATCATATCCGATACGCTTTGCCTTTCCAGGGCATATCCACTCGAATTTTTCTTTATTGAGGACTTCTATATCAGTTGTATAAGTCATAAGCCCTGTTTCCTCATAAAGCCTTTCTAGCTGACGCTCATTAAACGCTGAGGAAATAAGCTGACTTGGAAATCTTCTAGTGTTGAAATTTTCACCTATAACCTTTAATAATTCAATATATCCCTCAAGCTCATCATCAAGTATCTCATCCCCACTTAATATTGAACCACCTGTCAAAAGTATGCTTGAATAACGTCCCTTTTGCTTTAAGGCTTCTTTTACTGCCTCTCCGACATATTTCACGTTATTCATTGCCTCTGTACATCCGCTCTTTTTGAAATTTGGAGTCCAGCAGCAATACTTGCAGCCCTCACCAGGATTGTCCCAAAAATGGCAGTATTTACTCAATGAAATATCAAGTCTCTGTGGTCTGGCTGTCACATATTTTGACATAGGCTCTCCTGATGAAGTTTTCTTGTCAAAAAAGTCAGGCTTTTCCCAATACCATACTTCCT
Source organism: uncultured Roseburia sp. (assembly GCA_964437435.1). GTDB lineage: Bacteria > Bacillota > Clostridia > Lachnospirales > Lachnospiraceae > COE1. The sequence goes on along the minus strand of CAYTGS010000044.1, from coordinate 7,749 downwards.
CTAAAACCTTTCCATTGTCGGTGAGATAAATATGGTCATCAATTACATCCACTATATAAGGCTCTCGTTCCTGTTTATTTTCGTCAAAATCATAACTCATAATAAGGAGCGAACCATCTTTTAAAATAAGGCTTTCAGGTGCATATTTTGCACCAGTCCTTAATCCAGCCACATCTCCGCCCTGATTAGTCTGGTGAATTGCCGGATTTAATTTGGCAATTGCCTTTTCCGTATAGTCAACGCCTCTCCTCTGTACATCAACCTTCAATATAAGGATTGGCGGAATATCAGGATATTTGGCTATCACTTCATCAAGGGTAAGCTCCTTTTTTCTCCAACTATTATCATGTGACATATACTTTCCTCCTTACTGAATTCCTGCTTCTTTTAAATATGTAGTATCAATATACTGTTCAATATCAAGCTCCTCTTTTATGACATCAAGCTCATATGACCTCTTTGCATTTTCCTTAATTGCAGCTATCTCCTCGTCACCAAGCTGGTACTCTAAGTCACACTCCTGCATTAAAGGTCCTATTGCCGACTCATCAACTCCTATCCTCTCTGCTGCGAGCTTTATTGCCTCCTCATTGTTTTCCTCAGAATAAATTGCCGCCTTTTGTAGAACCTTTAACACCCTTGCAGTCAAATCAGGATGAGCCTCAGTAAAATTATTTGTTGCAATAACAGGGCTTACAAAAAGCTTATACCCTTCGCTGTCTAAAAGCCTTGTAATACCTCCATTTGAAACTGCCTGTGTAGCACGAAGCTGGTCTACAACTGCCGCATTAACCTCACCATTCGTAATACTTGTAACAATATCGGCAAGCGAAAGATTTACCAATTCCACATCATCATCGGTAAGCCCCGCCCCCTCAAGATAACCATATACCAACGCTGTCTGCGTACTTCCAAAGGCAAAGGCAAGCTTCTTTCCTTTTAAATCAGAAAGTGAAGAAATTCCTGCATCATCCCTCACTATAAGGTATGAATTATAATCGCTTTCCCATCTTGCAATAATCTTATAGTCACCGCCGTTTACAAGTCCGGAAAATGCCGGCACATCACCTAAAAATCCTATGTCAATCTCCTCACTTCCAACCGCCTCAATTACGGCTGGTCCAAGAGAAAATTCTACAAGCTCCACATTTATGTTATCCTCTGTAAACTCGTCATCAAAATAGCCTAAAGCGTCTGCCAAATATGGAATCGCAATACTTTTCTGGACTGCAATTCTTATTGTCACATTCTCTGTATCACCAGAGCTTTGGTCATTGCTTTTGGCAGTACCACATCCGCTAATCACTCCCATAATTAATGCTGTTACAAGTAAAACACTTAAAATTCTTTTTCCTTTTGAATTTTTCATATTGCCGTCTCCTCTCTGCAATCAATTAAAATTTTAACTATATCTGTTTTGTCAGCTCCAAGTTCAAGCGCTTTTGTAAGCTCGTTAAGTGGCATTATCTTTGATATTAAAAGATTTGCATCTAATATTTTATTTTCAAGCAAGCTTATGGCTTCCTCAAAATCATCCTTCTGATACGCCCTTGTTGTGACGATTGATATCTGCTTATAATGAAATTTCCTAATATCAACATTCATTGGTTTTCCATATGTAGCTATAGTAATTAGCTTTCCGTTAGGACAAATCAAGTCCGGTGCAATATCTAACGCACCTTGGCTTCCCGATGCTTCAAACACAACATCTGCACCATGCCCGCCGGTCTTATCACATATATATTTTTCAATGTCATCAGACGTAGGATTTAATGTACATATTCCTGCATTTATACAGTTCTTGCTCCTCTCCGTGTTAATCTCCGAAACGCTTACATCCACGCCCTTTGATTTAAGTACAAGAGCTGTCATAAAACCTATTGGTCCCCCACCGATTACCACTGCTGACTGTGTTTTTTTTATTTCGGAACGTTTTATCGCATGACAACAGACTGCCAAGGGCTCCACTAATGCCGCTTCCTTAAGGCTAAGCGCATCAGGTACTTTGTGGATAATATTTGCTTCAACGTTCCAATACGGCTGAAACGCACCTTCCTTTTCAATACCAAGATATTTCACATTTCTACATACATTCTCATTCCCACTTTTACACTCAGGACATTCTCCGCAATAGCTTAGAGGTCTTACTATTACCCTGTCACCCGGCTTGTAACCCGTTACATTTTCCCCACATTCTTCAATTATACCTGATGCCTCATGCCCTATTGCCTGTGGAAATGAACCAATCCTGTTATCAAGTTCTCCTTTAGCTATGTGAAAATCAGTTCCGCATATTCCACAGTAATGAACCTTTATTTTAACCTCATTTGCTTTTGGATTATGGCTTTTTGGAATTACGTTAATAAATGTTTTATTGCCATTATAAAATTCTGTCATTTCGTCTCCACCCTTTGATTTTCCATTTCTGCAAAATTTATTGTTTCAATATAAAAACCAAGCTTTTCGTAAGCATCAAAATATCCAAATTTAATCCCCTCTCCCCTTGGAGAATCTGCTTCATGGTAAAGCTCAATTCCTTTCTCCTTAAGATATTCTATCGCATCCTCGTGACTGCTTACATCAAACCGGATATGATGAATACCCTTTCTGAATTTATTTTTAAATTCCATCCATGCACTGTCACCCGATACAGGACTTAAATACTCCAGCTCAACCGGAAATTTTTCAAAAAAGTCCATTCTGACCTGTGGGTTGACGATTTGACGCACTCCCCTGTATATGGTATTTTCATGGCTGTGGATTTTTCCTCCTGTCACCGCACTGTCATCTAATTCAAATACATCCTTCATATTCTGAACCATTTCATCTGTTTCCTCATACGGAATAATAATTCCAATCTGGTCCATTTTTACAAATATTTCATCAAAATGCTTGTTCATTGCCACATACATCCTTTCCTCTGTTTCCATACTAACTTTATATGTTTTATATGATTTTATTAGAGTTTAACCCTTTTATAAACGTAAAACAATATTTGTTTTTGAAAACGTTTACAAATTATGTAATCTCAGGTGTTTTAAGCACAAAAAAACAACAGAAATAAGGTTTTTCCCTACTCTGTTGTCTATATTTCATATTTATTTTTGTAAACGATTACAGTATTATATTTTCTAGCTTTTAGCCTTATTATATGTTCTGGTTATATACAATAATCAAACATTGTACCCTCTGCAAGCGTGGTACAGCTATCCCTTATTACAAGCTGGCTTTCCACTTCCATATGTGTTATGGTCTTATGACCGCCATTTAACCGGTCTAATAAAAGGTACGTGGCATATTTTACCATTATATCCTTAGGATGCTCAATGGAGGTAAGCATTGGCTTGCAATACTTGTCATCCTCTATTCCGTCGCTTGAAATTATGGAGGGTGTATAGCTGCGTTTACTATAGCGCTTAAGCGAGTTCAGCACACTTATCGCTACAAAATCGCAGGGACAATAGATTGCCGTCGGACCATCATTTAATGACATAATCCTTCTTAGTATACCCTGTCCTTCCTCTGCTTTGCGGTTTGCCTCAATTACATAATTTACATTATAATCCAGTCCAAGCTCCCTGATTGCTTCCATATACCCCTTAAAACATAAATCTGTTTTTATATCACCCACATATGCTATTTTTCTATGTCCCAGCGAATAAAGATATTCAACAGCCTTTTTTCCTATCCTTGTTCCGTTTCCAAGCACCTCATCAATCAGATATCCAGGACGGTTTCTCTGAATACCGACAATTGCCTTAAAATTATCAGATAAGACTTTATATACCTTATCTTTACTTTTTCCAAGGAAAATAAGTCCGTCATTTTTGTTTTTTGACTGGGCAAGCACTTTTTTGACATTCTCATTTATTTCTGACGCTGAAGCTATACTGTCATTTGTAAGATTAGGCATTCTCCAAATATTGGCAATTATACAGGATTTGCGAAGCAATTCGCTTGTAAGAAGCCTCAGAACCTCCTCAAAAAACGGGTCTGTCTCTGAATCACCACTTCTTGTAATAAGTATATTGACATAATATTCCTTGACCTCCGATGAGCTTTCACCTTTTTTCAAGGCTCTTGCCGCTTCATTGGGAATATAATTTATCTCCTGTGCTATTTCCCATATTCTTTGCTGTAGTTCAAAGGAGCGACACCTGTATTCGGGATCTGTCAACACCCTGGATACTGTTGCCGTAGAGGTTCCTGCCCTTTTGGCAATCTCTTTTACAGACATAATTATGTGCCTCCATTCCGTATATTCTATAAGAATTTAGGTCATTACACAATAAATTATAACATGATTTTACAGGAATGATAGCTGCCCATTGACATAACTTTCCTGTTTTGCATCCTTTATTTTATCACTTTCCATGCCGTTTCCTATTAGAAACGGGGATTTAGGATTATGATTACGCATATTATGTCTTACTGTTTCCATGTTATAGTTTGCATAACAATAAACACAGCCGTGACCACAAGTGTTATACATTCCGATGTCATTTCCAAGGAGACAGTTACACTCCTCCCTTTGAGACTTTTTCTTTTTGTGAACATCTATATTTATTCCCATAGCTTTCTCCATAACATCCTTTGTCATACAGCCGCCTACGTCAACACCAAACCTTTCTAAGTCTTTGCCCTCACAGCAGCTTCTTATCTTTATACCGTACTTACTTCCAATACGTACAAATTCTTTTCCGATTATTTCACGCTGTTCTTTCGTCACAGCCTTTGCTTCCGGGAAGTTTCTTTTTGTCTTTGCATATAAATCAATAAAACTTATCACACTGTTGTCAACATAACCTGAAAGAGTTCTCGCCATTTTTTCAAAACTACTAATATGAAAGTCCATATTATATTTCTCTGTTATAAAAATCGGGTCATAACGCCAGCCCACCGCATTTACCCCTATCTTATCCGACAATATTTTAAAGGACTCAATAACCTCATCCTTATCGGGAACATTAGGCTCTATTTCCTTTCCATAGGGTGTAATTGTCACAAACCAAAACTGGCGGAACTTTGATATTTCATCTAAGCGGGAAAACATAGGCTTGGGGTTTTTGGTACAAAAGCTAAGACAGTCTACCACATCAGGCGTAAGCCTGTATCGAGTAACCTGCTCCGGGTAATATGGGTTTCTCGTGAGTACATAGCCTTCCTTTATTCTGTTATAAAACCACTCGCTGTAATATGCAGGTATATCCGTCCTCATCCCTGTGTTTATTATCATACAAAACTCCTCAATTTCGTGGTTCTGCCTTGCCAAGGGACACGGCAACATGCAAGCCTATTTAAAATACCTAACCCCCGACTCAAATATCTTCATATCCTGCTCGCCGTAGATATTCATTGCCACAGCGTCACCACGACGCTCTACGTGTGCCATCTTGCCTAGGCATCTGCCATCAGGTGATGTAATTCCCTCTATAGCTGCATAAGAGCCGTTTACATTCCACTCCTCATCCATTGAAATGTTTCCGTTAAAATCGGCATACTGTGTAGCTACCTGTCCGTTTGCAAAAAGCTTGTCAATCCACTCTTTAGGTGCCACAAAACGTCCTTCTCCGTGTGAGGCTGGAGTTACATAAGTCTTTCCAAGCTCCGCAAGCTGCAACCAGGGCGATTTGTTAGTAACAACCTTTGTATAAACCATCTTAGATATATGGCGGTTGATTGTGTTATAGGTAAGTGTAGGCGAATCCTCTTTCTGTCCTACTATCTCGCCGTAAGGCACAAGTCCAAGCTTGATTATAGCCTGAAAACCGTTACAGATACCAAGGGCTAATCCGTCACGCTCGTTAAGGAGCTTGTTTACCGCCTCCTTAATCTTAGCATTTTGGAAAGCTGTAGCGAAGAACTTAGCGCTTCCATCAGGCTCATCACCTGCCGAAAATCCGCCTGGGAACATGATAATCTGTGCCTGGGAGATTGCCCTCTCAAACTCATCAACAGACCCCCTGATATCCTCGGCTGACATATTCCTGAATACCTTTGTCACAACGTTTGCACCTGCACGCTCAAAAGCAATTGTTGAATCGTACTCACAGTTAGTACCCGGAAATACAGGTATAAATACAGTAGGCTTAGCCACCTTATTCTTGCATACATAAATGTCCTTTGTATCGTAAAGCTTAGTCTCGATAGGCTCTGCACCCTTTACCGCCTTAGTGGGGAATACCTTTTCAAGCTTAGAGGTCCAAGCCTTCAAAGCCTCCTCCGTAGAAACTGTTGTATCCTTATATACATAACCTGCATTTTCTCCAAGGACTGTTGCCACTGTTGTAAACTTAACACCGCTTGCATTAAGTGCTTCCACCTTATCTGAAGAAACCTCTGCGATAATGCTTCCCATTCCATTCTCAAAAAGCTCTTTTGCACTTAAATCAGAACCAAACTCAACTCCCAGCTTGTTACCAAATGACATCTTTGCGGCACTAGCCACAATTCCCTTTGAGTCAAGGGCATAAGCTGCCACAATTACCTTGTCAGCAATAAGCTTTGCAATACCACTATATAATTTCATAACCTCCTCGTAAACCGGAAGGTCATATTCATTCTTTGGAAGCTTGAACACTACAAGCTTATCCCCTTTATTCTTTAACTCAGGGGTGATAATGTCCTGCTTCTTAGCCACGTCAACAGCAAATGATACAAGCGTAGGCGGTACATCTATATCATTGAATGTACCCGACATTGAATCCTTACCGCCTATAGAGGGCAGACCATATCCAATCTGTGCGTCGTATGCGCCAAGCAGGGCTGCAAAAGGCTGGCTCCAACGTGAAGGCTCCTCTGTCATTCGCCTGAAATACTCTTGGAATGTAAACCTTATCTTAGAATAGTCACCACCTGCCGCAACAATCTTAGCCATAGACTCTGTAACGGCATAAACAGCACCGTGGTATGGGCTCCAGCTTGAAAGGTATGGGTCAAATCCATATGACATCATTGTAACTGCGTCTGTCTTTCCCTTTAATACAGGAAGCTTTGCCACCATAGTCTGTGTCTCTGTAAGCTGATACTTACCACCGTAAGGCATAAATACACTGCCTGCCCCGATAGAAGCATCAAACATTTCCACAAGACCTTTCTGTGAGCACACATTTAAGTCATTTAATGTTGCAAGTATGGCATCCTTGACGTTGTTCTCATCAATGGCTTTTTCAACCTTGTCAACTGCAATTTTATTAAAATAATTATCCTCTTTAACAGGGGTATCAACATAAACTCCCGTCTCCTGGTGCGCTCCGTTTGTGTCAAGGAATGCCCTTGCGATATCGACAACCTTTTTTCCTCTCCATAAAAGCACAAGCCTAGGCTCCTTAGTAACAGTCGCAACCTTAACCGCCTCCAAGTTTTCCTCTGCTGCATATTTAAGGAATTGGTCAGCATCCTTAGGGTCTACCACAACCGCCATTCTCTCCTGTGACTCAGAGATTGCAAGCTCTGTTCCGTCAAGACCTGCATATTTTTTAGGCACCTTATCCATATCAACCACAAGTCCGTCTGCAAGCTCTCCTATAGCAACTGACACACCGCCTGCGCCAAAGTCATTACACTTTTTAATAAGTTTGCTTACCTCCGGTCGTCTGAACAATCTCTGTAATTTACGCTCTGTAGGCGCATTACCTTTTTGAACCTCGGCACCGCAGGTTGCAAGAGAAGCTGTTGTGTGTACCTTTGATGAGCCTGTAGCACCGCCACAGCCGTCACGTCCTGTACGTCCGCCAAGAAGAATAATAA
>CAYTGS010000043.1:0-14711 GCA_964437435.1 uncultured Roseburia sp. | reverse complement strand
GTCCGAAACCTCGTATTCCATTTTCTTCATCATATACGACTTTATTCTCAATGCAACCGAATACTCCTTGGGATATCTTTGGATAAAGCTTTTAAATTCCTCTACCTCCCATGTGTCCTGTGCATTGTAATACTGCCGTGTCACAGCCCTTTGGATAAAAAATTTCAGATGAGTCATAAATCTCTCATAAGCAATCGTCTTCTCGTCAATGTCCATATTCATGGTATATCTGACTATACTAAGAATATCTTTAATAATTCCCGGCATCAACATAGCTTCTGATATATTTAATCCGTCTACCTCGGCGTTTAAAATATGAAGTGCCAAGGAGCCGGCTTCATCTTCCGTAAACCGTATGCCTGTCTGGGCTTCTACCATCTCCAGCGCATGCATACCCACTTCAAATTCTTTAGTATAATATCTCTTTATTTCCCATAGCAATGCGTTTTGGAACACAATGTTCTTACTTTGCCTCTCAATCGCATAATTGAGGTGCTCAGTCAGCGTAATATAAATACTTTTGCTTAGTTTCTTGCCCAAATACTCAGATGCATATGCTATAATGTCACTGGCAAGCTTCGTATGTTCGTAGGGGATATCTGAAACAAGCTGCTCGAACTTATTTTTTGAAGCATCGGGCAACTGAAAAACTTTTTCAATTCTTGCCTCATCTATCACGTCACCCGGCTTTCTTCCAAAGCCTATACCCTTTCCCATAACGATTGTTTCGTGTCCTTTAGCATCCATGGAGCTTACAACATTATTGTTAATAATCTTAACAATTTCCATGTATACACCTTCCGAAAAAAATAAACCGAACCGTACCTAACAAACATCATTTTTACAGCACATAAAAATAACTAAGTACAATCCAGTTTTGCCTACTTAAAGTAACAACCTGACTATTAACTTTATAAATACAATCTACATTATTTTCTATTTTTAGTCAACATCAAATGTTAATTTTACGTCATTTCGTTAAGCTTTCACAAAATTATTTGTATGTTTTTACGATTACATAACGGCAAAGGGAATGTCATTATCCAACATTCCCTTTGCCTATAAACTTAATATTAATCTACTATCTTTGTCTCGAACGCCTCTAATGTAAACTTCTTCACACCGCTGTCAGTGAGTATACTTGTTTCAGCCTTTTCCTCGCTGTTGTTGATTACAACCAGTTTATTATCCTTTGGATAATAAGCACATTCCGTATCTGCATTGTCAGTCACATATTTAATGTTACGGCTGTCATCTCCAAGTCCTGCACCGTATGTAATTAAGTTAAGAAGCAGCTTTGTATTTGCATTGTCAAGTTCAAAGTTTCCAAGATAAATTCCCTTGCCCTTTCCATACTGGTTTACCGTTGCAGTAGGAACTCCGTTTTCGTCCGAAAGAACCTTTGCGTTACCGTCCGTAAGGTATAGCCACTTACTTCCCTTTACGTGTGCACCCTTGTTTATAAGCTTGGCTGCCAAGTCACTGTCAACCTCGTACTGCCATTTTCCATGGTAAACATAAGCCCCCGTATCCTCATCTATTCCAAGAACCTGAGCCATTCGGAAGAATGTATTGAATCCTTCGACTGCTGAAGGCTGTCCTATTCCGATAAATGCACCGCCTTCATATACCCATTTTTGCAATGTGGCTATAAGCTCTGCATCCCTCCATACATCTCCGCCGCTCCATGCACTCATGGCACGTCCTGCATTAATTACCACATCAACGTCCTTTAATGCACCATTTTTCACGTCCTCAAAACTAATGAACCTAACATCAACCGGAAGTCCGGCGAGTGCCTCATTTACATGAATAAGGTCATTCATGTAGCTTTCATGGAAGTGTCCCGAAAGAGTCCATGGTCTGAGCTTCCCCCATGAATGGAGTACCGCAACCTTACATGGAAGTGTATATACTTCGCCATTCTCATGGAATGATTTAATAAGCCTGAACTCTCGTGTAAGTTCCTCTATATAATCGCAGAAATCAGGATAATTCTCTACCAAATGGAGATATCCGCCTAGTCCTATCCTGTCTACAGGCTGTCTAAGCAAGGCACGTCTTATCCTTATCCAATAGCGCTTTGCATCAAGGGTCGGGTTTCCTCCCTCTGAAAACGTTGGTGCTCCGCCCAATCCCACAGGGAAAAGGTACGGATGAAGCCTAAGCTCATGTGTCTCGACTTTTGCACCGGCACACAGCCTTGCTTCATAGCCGGAAAATACGCACTTAATCAACCCGTCAAATCCAAATTCAGGGAACAGGTCACTGTATGGCTCTACTCCTATCCAACTGTCATCATAGAATACATATGCCTTTTTCCCGTAGCTGTGCACTATATCCACAAGCTTCTTTCCAAGGTCTACCACAAAGCGGTTTGTAAATGCCATATAATCTCTCTGGGTCTTAACCGGAGCCATATGGGTTACATGAAGCTTGCCCTGGTTTACGAAGTCCTCAGCGGTCAGGCTATAGCCATATTGTTTCTCAAAATCAGCAAGTGCCTTTGGGCTTACCGTAAAGTCATATGAGCCCCAATCTGAATAAAGGCTTCTATTTCTTTCATCCGAACCCCAAATCCATACAAAATTATAGAAAAGCGAAGTAAAACGCACTACCGTTGTGTCGGGGTGGGTTTTGCACCAATCTTCCATCCAGCCAATCATATAATCCTGTGCTTCCTTTGTCCTTGGGTCAATCGGCATTAAATGCTCTTTGTTCCATGAATTAGTCACATGGTTATACATTGATATTTCTTCCCACAAACGGTATGCAAGAAAGCTTACTGTATAATTGTGGAACGGCTTAGCTCCGTTAATTACAAGGTTTCCAGCTTCTTTCTCATATACCCACTGGGCAGCGTCCACCTTTTTATCTGTTGTACGGTCATATACTTCCCAATATTTCATTGACTCCCTGCTGTCATTTATACTGAACTGCTCATCAAAGAAGCCATCCATAAGGTGTATTGAAACCGTTTCATTTACGGCTGTTACGGGAGCTGTCATGAGAAATGTCTGCTGAAGCTTATCCATATTCTTTGAAGCCCACTCGTTATGATCCCTTATGATACATATTGTCGAATATATTCCATATCCCGCTTTTGTAATTTCATCAGAAAGCACTGTTCCGTCACTATCACGTATAACATCCGCACCCCATTTTTTAGCCATTTTTAAGGTTAAATCCTCATATCCGGCTTCTCCGGGCAGCGTAAAGCTTCCTTTGTCTAAATCTGCCATTTAATGTTCCCCCTATTGTCTGATTATAATGCCCCGTCATTTCTTCTGTTTCCATAAAGCAAAAGTGAAGCATAGAAGGCAAGTGCAAGTCCCTGACCCCAGCCCTGTATCCAATCCTTAGAGATACCTCTGTAGCCTTCACGGTCACGCATTACAGCCGTACCGCCTGACACGTTAAGCACACGTCCGTCCGGACCTATCTGGTCTGCCATTCCCTTTATTGTCTTATTAAGATATTTTATATGCAGAGGATTTCCCTTTGCCACCATAGCGGCTGCAATTCCGCAGGAAGCTGAAATTTCCTCGTATGATTCCTCATCATCAAGTATAGTTCTCCAAAGTCCGTTTTCAGTCTGAACTAATTTCAGTGCCGAAAGCTGCTCATTAAGGGAACCTACTACCTCCAAAAACTTAGGATAAAGATATGCCTCAGGAAGTATAAGCCCTACCTGTGACATTGTATATGCTGCCCATGCATTGGCACGTCCCCAGTAAAAGCCTGACATATGGCTCTTGTCGATATTGTTATAACCGTGATAGAAAAGCCCTGTGTCCGGATTTTGTAAATACTTGATATGCCAATAATACTGGTTTAATGCATCCTCTATAATGTCCTCGTCCTTTAATTTAACCCCTACCCTTAGGAGTAAAAATGCCGCCATAAACAGTGTATCAGCCCAGCACTGCTCTGGGAAATCGTTGTTTGCCGATACCGTATGCTGCAATACATGGTCGCCAAATCTAAGTGCGTCTTTTCTAATATATTCAATTTTTGTCATCAGAATATCCCAATATTTCTGTTCCCCTGTAGCTTCATATAGTGTGATGAGGCAATGTCCCATTGCGCACGCATTTACAGTCCACACTTCAGGGAGTCCAAGGTCAATAAGCTCATCAACCCTGTCCTTTAACAGATTAAGATATTCTTCATTTTTTGTAGCTTTGTAAGCCTCTCCTATTCCATAATAGGCAACTCCACATGGCCAATCCCATGTCATATCCATTTTCATAGTACGCTTAACAATTTTATCTATTAAATCAAGTACTTCTTTTTCATCAAACTCTAATTTAGTCATACACTGCCTCCTCTTTTAAAACAACCCCTCACAACTTTGAGTTATGAGGGGCTGCCCTATTTTTTATTTATCAATTCAAGATATAAGCTTATATTAGTCTGGGAGCTTTGTTGTCTGTCCAGCTTCGTATGCTTCTAATCTCTCATCTATAACTTCCTGATATCCTGCATCAAGGTAATCCTGTGCTAACTTATCATATGTTTCATCAAAATCAGCAGGGTCACACATTACTACTGTATCATAGTACTCGATTGCAAGGCTTAAAAGTGATGCGCTGTACTCAGACTCTGCGTCGATTGCTACACCGAAAGCTGGGTCTGTGTATGCATGACCTGCATCAGCGATTTCCTGAAGTACATAGTAGTTGTCAAGAATATCCTGTGTTAAGTCCTGAGGAAGTCCCTGAGGAGAAATTGCTGCAATAGCTTCCTCAATAGAATCTGCCTTTGTAGACTCAATTGTTACACACCAGAAGTCCTTAGAGTTGTTGAAGTTGTTCCAATCATCAGGATGGCTCTGAAGCTCCTCGATGTTAAGTGTACACCACTCCATGTACATCCAAGCTGCCTTTAACTCGTCCTCTGTAGCATTGTTGCCAAATCCGATTGTCATACCATAAGGGTTGTCTGAACGCATCTGAGGATAGTCAACTACACCAGGCTCAACTGATGAGTAAGATGTTAATACTGCAAGTTCTGCATCCGGGTTATTCTCATAGAATGATGTAAGCCAATCTACGCTTGCTGCCATATATCCGCCATAAGCGAATGTCTTACCGTTGAGGAAGTTAGCCTTTGCTGTCTCACCGTCTGTTGTGAAGTACTCTGGGTCTGTGTAACCAGCATTGTACTCAGCGTTTGCACGACGGCACATTTCCTTAACAGGCTCCCAAGAGAAAGCTGCTGTACCAAGTGAAGAATGCTGTGCCCACTCAGCCTCGTCGATAGGATAGTCTCTGAATGACCATGAACCTGTATCGAAGCTAGAAGCTGCTGTAACCATTGAACCTCCTGCTGGATGCTCAGCAATTCCTGCTTCAATAAATGCATCATAAGCTGCTGTAAGCTCTGCATAGCTTTCAGGAACCTTGTCGATACCTACTTCGTCAAGCCAATCCTTACGGCAGAATGTTACATATGTATATGTTGTATTGTAGTATGGTCTCTCAGCAAGGATGAAATAGTTCTCTCCGTTAACCTCTGAATAGCTTAACTGGTTTAAATCTACCATTCTCTGATAGTATGTAGGAGCTACCTGAGCGAAAGCGTCAAGGTCGATTGTCTGGAGATATCCATCGTTAGCCCACTGTGTTACCTTTGGATAGTCATACTCCATAAGGATTGTAGGAAGGTCATCTGATGCTGCAAGGAGAGCATAGTCTGTCATAACGTCAGAACGTGTGATAGGTACAAACTCAAGTGTGATATTGTACTGGTCACCAAAGTTCTCCTGAACATACTGTGTATAGCCGTTGTCTGTTACAGGGTCAATTCCCTCTGTACCTCTGTCATAAACTGCAACTCTTAATGTTACGTTGCTTTCAAAAGGTGTCCATCCGTCAATACCTGCAACTGTCTCTGTGTCAGCGGCTGCTGTATCTGTTGTAGCTGCTGTGTCTGTCTTTGTATCAGTACTTGTTGCAGAAGTATCTGATGATGTTGTGCTGCTGCTGTCCGTGCTGTCTGTGCTGCTTGAGCCACAGCCTGAAAGCATACCAGCAAGCATTGTACCTGCCATAGCTAGAGCAAGTACTTTTTGAAGTGTTTTCTTCTTCATAAATAAATCCTCCTTTAGATATATGAAAAAATATATTACTAACCCTTTACTGCACCTATCATTACACCCTTTACAAAGTACTTCTGTACAAAAGGATAGATACAGATAATAGGAATAGTTACAAACATAATTGACGCTGACTGTAGGATTTCGGGAGTAGTCGTGTTAACTACCGCTTCAAGAGCCATTGTCTGTGAAGATGATGCTGACGAAACCATACGGCTCAAAATCTGCTGAACCGGCATCAGGCTCTCTGTCTTAATATAGTACATTGCGTCTGCATATGCGTTCCAACGTCCAACTGCATAGAACAAAGCAATTGTTGCCAAAATAGGCTTTGACAGTGGCAATACAATTTTCCACAAAATTTGGAAATTAGTAGCTCCGTCAAGGAAAGCCGACTCCTCCAAGCTGTCAGGTATGCTGGACTGGAAGAAGCTCTTCATAATAAGCATATTATAAGGTGAGAAGATTAAAGGCCAAATCAAAACCCACATATTATCAAGTAAGTTGTATGACTTCATAAGCAGGTAGTTAGGGATAACACCGGCGCTAAAGTACATAGGTATCATTAAAAGGAATGCAAATACGCTTCTACCCTTTAATCTCTTTTTAGACAGCGGGTAAGCCGCTGCGATACAGCAAATCATACCAAGCAGGGTAAATATTGCAGTCATCAATACTGTATATCCGAATGAATGTACAAGTCTTCCATCATCCAAAACTGATTTATATGCGTCAAGGTTAACTCCTTTTGGCCAGAAATAAATCTGTTTTGCAACTACGTATGTCTCACCTGAAATTGATTTTGCCAAAAGGTGAAGGAACGGCAAAATACAAGTAAGACATAAGATTGTCAAAAATAGCATTATCAAAAAATCACTTAAGCGGAACTTATTTATTGCACGGCTTCCATCGGAAACGTTGTTTTCTTCTTTTTCTTTATTCTTGCCCATAGTTCCACCTCCTACAATAATCCATCTTCGCCAAGCTTCTTGGCAAACTGGTCAGACAACAATACGAGTCCTAATCCTACTAATGACTGGAACAGACCAACGGCTGTCGCTCTTGAGAAGTTTCCGCCTGCAAGACCTTTTTCGTAAATATAGACTGCCAACTGGTACTGGAAGTCCTTAACCTGTGAATTTCCAAATGCCTGTAAACGTTCAAAGTTACTTCCCATAACCTTACCAAGGTTCATAATAAGCATTGTTACTACTGTTCCCTTGATTCCAGGTAATGTGATATGTATAATTCTCTGCCAACGGTTAGCTCCGTCAATCATTGCAGCCTCGTACTGGTCTCCGCTTATTGACGTGATTGCTGCAAGGTATATAATTGAGCCCCAGCCCATACCCTGCCAAACACCGACAAGCAGGTAGGTAACTGCCCAATGCCACTTTTCAGTCAGGAAAGGAATTCCCGCTGAGATAATTCCGCCGTTTGTAAGTGCAATGTTTACAAGTCCTGTTGAAGTCCTAAACATTGTGTAGCTTACCGAACCAACGATTACCCATGAAAGGAAATGTGGAAGATAAAGGACTGTCTGTGTAACCTTCTTGAACTTAGGAAAACGAAGCTCGTTTAACATAAGGGCAAGTATGATAGGCATTGGGAAACCAAGTGCCAAATCAAGCAGGTTGAATACAATCGAGCTCTTTAAGGAACGGATAAAATCTTTATCTTTAAACACCTTTTGGAATGTCTGCCAACCAACCCATTCACTGCCCGCATAGCCTTTAGCAGGCTTATAATCCATAAAAGCCATTCTAAGTCCTGGATAAGATGCATAGTTGAAAAGCACAACCAATGCAAGCGGTATTAAAAGGAGCAAATATAGCTGCCAATCCCTTTTAAATGCTTTCTTCCAGGTGGTATTAGTAACAACATTCGTATTTTTCTTTGTTTTTTCCATTATGTTACCCCCTTTGTATAATGTAATTATTATCTTACATAATATCGTATTAAGCTATGCAATTACAATTTGTTTTTATGCAAAAACAATCATTAATTTTATTTTTTTCCATTTTTTGTATTCATTTTGCACATTTATTCCATTTTTAATTCAATTTCTTATGGATAATTTTTACTTAAAAACGTTTAATCTTAAGTTTTTTAAGTCATTTTTTTAGAATTTTTTGCACAACCGATACTTTTGACATAATATGTGATATAATGTAGTAAACTTTATTATTTTGCGCAAGAAAGGCGAGCCATATTATGTCACGTCCCAAACATACAGCCATTGAATACAGAAATTATAATTTACCATCCAATTTTCCGATTATACTCTTAGCTGGGGATATGTGGAGGATATCCGACGTCCCCTCCGGAAGACTTCATTTCCACAACTGCCTGGAAATAGGCATATGCGAGTCGGACAGTGGAACACTGGAATTTACCGATAACAGGTATGAATTTCATGAGGGAGATATCAGCATTATCGCAGGCGATGTTCCCCATACAACCTACTCGGCTCCTGGCACCGCAAGCAAGTGGAGCTATATTTTCGTGGATGCAGAAACAATGCTGAGCCCGTTTTTTCCGTTTGACGTTCTCCCCGACAAGGACGCAATCCTTGATATGCTGCATAATTATAACACCCTTATCTCAAAAGAAGAAAAAAAGGATATTTACACCCTCATAATGATGATAATACAGGAACTTAACATCAAGAGCGACAATTACCAGTTTACAGTCAGGGGACTCTTATATGCCCTTTTGTTTAAGCTTTTGGAAGTTTATAAGGGAGAAAAGACAGATATTATCAGGCACTTTGACATGAAAGAAAATTCCCTTTCAATTTCGCCAGCTCTTGACTACATACGCAATAATTATATGCTCAATTTTTCAATTGATGACCTAGCGAATTTATGTCATATGAGCACCACCCATTTCAGACGTGTTTTTAATTCCATAATGAGAACCAACCCTTTGGAATATGTCAACCAAATACGAATTACAAATGCCGGTATCCTGCTTAGGACTACGGAAATGTCGATTTTATCAATTTCAGAGGAGGTTGGCTTCCAGTCCGTTTCAAGCTTTAACCGCCATTTCATGAAGGTATATGAAATGACACCTATGGCATTTAGAAAAGAGATGAGCTATATCCGCAATCAGGATATTTTCACCTACACGGGCTGGAAAGTACCTCCTTCACAGGTATAGAGTTTATTTATTTAATTTAATCCAAATGGAATACCGGATGAAGGTCAATGCTTACAGGGCTGTTGTCAGGGTTTGTCTCCATGATGTCAGCCATGTAATCCCACCATTTACGGTTGATTGCTGTGTCAGCACCCTTAGCCCAAAGCTCCTCATCCTCAATTTCAATATAACCGTAAAGCACATCCGTGTCACGGTCGAGGAAGATTGAATAATTTTTTCCGCCATGCTCATGAATCATGTCTTTCATCTCGGGCCAAAGCAGATTGTGGCGACGTTCATATTCCTCCTCCTGTCCTTTGTAAAGCTGCATTTTAAATCCTTTTATCATTTTAATTACCTCCGTTATTTTATTTACTTTTTGAAATGATGTTTTTTGCAATATAACTTATTCCGTACACTGCAAGGATTATATAAAAGGGGGCATATGTATACAAGTATCTTGCCCTTGCCTCAAATATAAGCTCAAATACTGTAAGCCCGATAACCGAAAGCGTTATAACCGCCTTATCGGAGCCTTTATCAGCAAATACTGAAAATATACTCACAAGCAAAATAGTAAGCCATATCATCTGTTCAAAATTTGACCATATATCATAATATTTTCCCACATCGGAATAGTCACCGGAATAATATAACCCACGTACAAAGCTGCTAAACGGAAGATTTCTCTCCTCCATAATTCCAACAAAAAAGTTTCCCTCACCACCCCAGCAAAAAGTACCATTATAGTAATTTGTAAGGGTCTTTTTCACTGCAAGCTTAATAAGTCCTAATGCCCCTAGCCGCTGTATACGTGAAACTGCCACCTCCATGTCGGCTGTATTCCTCTCCTGCGCCGTATCAAACGAGCCGGAAAAGTTAGCGTCATCCCTGGAATACGTCCCACCCGTCTCGTCATTTAAGCCCAACATTATATAATGCTGTACATTAAATGTCTTTTCCCTGTCTATCTCAAGGTTAGTGCTGGAAACAGCCAGGCTGCATACCATTAGAGCAAGTACTGCGCCCGTCACAATCCCTGCAAGCTTTTTTATAGCTGTTTTAAAATCCCTATCCCTCAAAAGGTTAAATACCTCAACTATTATTATGGCGATAAAAGCTATAAATGTCTGTGGCTTTATCTTATATCCGATAACCGCAAGAGCCGACATCATCAGCCACGGAAACGCTACGGTTTTCAGCCTGTCCTTGTTAACATAGATATAAACTATAAGCGTTGGAAATATAAGTCCCATTGAGTCAGAGTAGGGAATAGATACCCATGGTGAAATACCTATAAGGAGCAGATACATAACATATCCCATAACAGAAAGACGTGTATCACCAATAAGCCGTTCCAATATCTTAAACACAAGGAATCCCGTCACGGTATTCATAAGACATTGAAAACACAATATTCCATAAACCTCATAGCCATGAAATCCCGCCATATGAATTACTCTGCGTATGAGCGAGAAAACATATGCCGTAAACAGGTTATTTGTAAATTTAGAATAATAATCCGCAAAAGCAGACACATCAACACCATGCACAATGGCGTCAGCTAAATTAAGCAGCTCTGGAACATCCCAATCTGTATAAAAATAATAAAGACGGACAGAATAAATCTGTGCCAAAAATACAACTGCCGAGGCAATAATCAAAATAGTATTTTTCTTCCACCCTGCTGGTCTCTTAAGTTTATTACATAATATATAAACCACACCTACAAAAATAATACCTGCCACAATGAGTATCAGTGGAGATAGGAAATTCTGGCAGTATTCGCTTCTTCCAAAGTCCATTCCCGAACAGAATATGCAGATTAAAATTACACCCGTCATCATAATCCCATATATAATATCTGCCCATTTTTCCTCAAAGTTTATTTTATTTTTCATATGTTCTTTCTTTTCCATTTCACTTTTGCGTTTATTTTATAACAATATTTACAGCTTTGCAATGTTTAGGTTTACAATATTTTTTTATGATTGAAAATAATAAATTATAATTAAAATTTGAAATCCGCATAGGCAAAATGAGTGATATACTTTTTTTAGTATTATTTATTTCAGGAGGATTAGCATGGAAAAGATTTGTTTTAATTTTGGCAGTGATATTACCCACGAGACTCTGTATTCACAAAATTTGGGATATGGGTTTGTTGACCTTGACAATTTAAAGGGAGCTTCCAATTCAGAGCAGGCGCTATACTGTGGCGGTTGGAATTTGAACAGGTTATATTCGGACTCATGGAAAAATTCCCTTTCATCCGACAGCTCTGAAAATGCGCCCGGTGTAGAAATCACCTCCCCGAAATTTGCAATGATTTTTAAGGCGGATGTACCAAATGAGGGGGCATATAGAATTAGCCTTACAATAAATGCGTCGAACAAAGCAGTCAAAGATATGACCGTATATACCGGCAGGAGGAATGTCGTAGCAAGAAACATTAATATTGAACCCGGCAACAGCCGTACAATAAGCTTTATCTCATATGTAGCTCCATATATCCCCGCAATGACATCCGGCATATATGATGAAAAATCAATTTACATAAGTGCAACAGGGGAAAATGCAAGGTTTTCCAAGCTTGAAATAGAGAAAGCAGACGTTCCCACCCTGTTTATAGCGGGTGATTCCACCCTCACAGACCAAAACGCACCTTTTCCGTACTATCCGTATGCAAGCTGTGCAGGTTGGGCGCAGTCATTAAACCAATACTTTGACAATCTCGCCATATGTAATCAGGCTCATTCTGGAATGACAACCAACTGCTTTAGAGATGACGGTCACTGGGATATTGTAAAAAGCCATGTTAAACATGGTGATGTTGTAATACTGCAGTTTGGTCACAATGACCAAAAGCGTAGAAACCTTTCAGCTTTCGGGGGATATATAAACAATTTGAGGTGGTATGTGTCACAGATACGAAGCATTGGTGCGTCTCCAATCATAGTGTCTCCAATAAGCCGCATACCCTTTACCGACAGGGGGGAATACCGCTCGCTTTTATCAGCCCATGCCCTAGCCTGCAGAATGGTTTGTGACGAGCTAAAGGTGCCGTTTATCGACCTTCACGAAATGACATTTGATTTTCTAAAGAAAATGGGTGAAGAAAAATCCCATGATTATTATATTCCTGGTGATATAACACACACAAACGATTACGGCGCACAAAAATATGTCTCTTTTGTAATTGATGAAATCCGTAACCAAAAAATAGAACCGCTGTACACAATGCTTAAGGACATTGAAGCCTTTAATTTTTCACCCGATAATGACTCCAAAAAGATACCTGAATGTGATATGGGAAACTTCAAGATAAATCCCCCATATACGGATATTGCAGGAATTCCACAGTATAGCTACATTGTGAGGGCTTTTGACCTTGGGCTTTTAGACCCATGTGTACTTCATATACATCCAGAGGATATAATGCCAAGGGCACAGTTTCTTATGGTGTATTTCAAAGCATTAAGGATAAACGGAAAGCGACCTTACAACGGAAAATATTGTGATTTGTCAAGATATGAATGGGATTCGTCATATGTGGAGGCATGTATAGACGAAAACCTTATTGATGAATCTACTGTTTCACGTAGTCGTTTCCGTCCCGATGACGCACTTACATATGGCGAGTTTGCAAGCTTTGTAATAAGGGGAATGAAGCCCAATGTCTCAGACAGAGATATACCTTTGGGTGAATGTATGAAAAAAGCCCTTGAGCTAAACCTTATCCCGGCAAATGCCGTTTCTGACAAAGCAATATCAAGGGCTGACTGTTACAAGGGACTTGTAATCCTCATGGATTTAATTGACAACAAGAACAAGGCGCTTCCTTCCGATGCAGAAATCCACCCGGTTGGCTAAATATTATAAAATGCTTTTGCAAGGCGTACAAGGTATTCCATATCCTGTACGCCTGCTGTTTCGTATGCGGAATGCATTGCAAGCTGTGGAAGTCCTATGTCTGCCGCCGCCATTGAGACTTGAGCCATGGCAAGGTTTCCCAGAGTTGAGCCTCCTGCTATATCGGAACGATTGGCATAAGTCTGAATTGGTATATTGTTATCCCTACATAGCTTTTTAACATAAGCTGCCGAATAAGCGTCCGTGGAGTATTTCTGGCTTCCATGATGCTTTAGTACTATGCCCTTATTGAGCACGGGGCGGTTAGTCGGGTCTGCCTTTGCACCTTGATTTGGGTGGCAGGCATGGGCATTGTCTGCGCTCAACATAAAGCTCTGCGCTTTCCATGTGCGGTATACTTTGGGCGGTAGTCCTAGTCCGTCTGCTATATTTTCCAAGGTATCCTTTAGCAGGGTGGAGTCTGCGCCCTGTCTTGTAAGGCTTCCTACCTCCTCATTGTCAAACACTGCAAGCACGTTTATATATTCCTTTGAATTTACGTCTATAAGTGCCTTTGTTCCTGCAAATACACAGCCCAAATCATCATATCTTGCACTCATTATAAACTCATCCTTTGCCCCTGCAAGCACTGATTTTTCACTGTTTTCAACAAACAGGTCATAGCTTAATATATCATCGGCGGTCAGGGCTTTACCCGTGGTTTTGGAAAGTTCGTCTGCTACGAGGTCTTTAAGCCCAAGCTTTTCATTATCATTGTCAGAGGCTAATGATATAAGGGGTATCATATCCACTTGGGGATTTAGCTTCACGCCATCATTCATATCCCTGTTCATATGGATTGCAATATTTGGTATCATACAGATATTATCCTTTAGTTTAACGGGGTATGATTTGATTTCGCCATTTTCCTCAATGCAAACACGACCTGCTATTGTAAGGGGGCGGTCAAGCCATGTGGATAATATCATTCCACCGTACTTCTCGGTGTTTATCGTAACATATGAACCTTCCTTTGTCATTTCAGGATTTTCCTTTATCTTAAATGCGGGCGAGTCTGAATGTGCCGCATAAACGTGAAAGCCCTTTATCTTATCGGTATCGCAATTTGGCATGGTAAATGCCATTATTGATGAATCGTTCCTTATAACGAAATATTTTCCATTTTTATCCAATGACCAGATTTTATTTTCATATAGCTTAGTAAATCCGTTATTTTCAAGGATTTTTTTCGTATTGTCAACAGCCTGGTACGCTGTAATGCTGCTATCTAAAAATTCCATTAATTCTTTTATATTGTTTTCCATTACTTTCCTACCTTTTAATCAAATTGGATTTAAGCCTGCCCATTTATACACATAGAAATGGGAGCGGCTTTTGACCACTCCCACCTTATTATTTTTATTCCGAAGCGCTTTACGCCAAGGCATTTTATGCCTTTCCTACTGAACCAAATAATTCCATCTTCTCTTTAACTGTTGCCTTGATTGCATCAGCACCAGGAGCAAGAAGCTTACGTGGGTCAAATCCCTTGCCCTCCAAATCCTTGCCTGCCTCTACATACTTACGTGTAGCTGCTGCAAATGAAAGCTGGCAC
>CAYTGS010000042.1:0-14799 GCA_964437435.1 uncultured Roseburia sp. | reverse complement strand
ACTGAAAGCCTTATGAAGATGGGCGTTCCTATCCTTGGTACAAAGGCAGAGGACGTTGATGCGGCAGAGGATAGAGAGCTGTTTGATGAAATATTGGAGCAGACTCATATACCTCGTGCGGCAGGTGGAACAGTTTACACAGCAGAGGAAGCCAAAGCAGTTGCAAACCGTCTAGGTTATCCAGTGCTTGTAAGACCTTCATACGTACTTGGCGGACAGGGTATGCAGATAGCTATTTCCGATGAGGAGATAGAGGAGTTTATGGCGATTATCAACCGTATTGCACAAGACCACCCAATCCTTGTAGATAAGTATTTGCAGGGCAAGGAGCTTGAGGTTGATGCTGTATGCGATGGAACGGATATTCTTATCCCGGGTATTATGGAGCATATAGAGAGGACAGGAGTACATTCAGGTGATTCTATATCCGTATATCCTGCTCATACTATCAGCAATAATGTTAAGGAAACAATTGCAGAGTATAC
The DNA here is from genome assembly GCA_964437435.1 of uncultured Roseburia sp. GTDB lineage: Bacteria > Bacillota > Clostridia > Lachnospirales > Lachnospiraceae > COE1. Next base: position 14,314 of record CAYTGS010000042.1, on the reverse strand, counting down.
AAGAAGGCTTGCAAAAGCACTTCATGTAAAGGGATTAATCAATATCCAGTTTATCGCTGTTGGAGAGGAAGTTTTTGTTATCGAGGTTAACCCTCGTTCTTCAAGAACGGTTCCATATATCAGTAAGGTGACGGGTATTCCTATAGTAGACCTTGCGACAGAGGTTATTATAGGGAAGACAATCAGAGAGCTTGGATATGAGCCAGGTTTACAGAAAGAGGCAGAATATGTGGCTATCAAGATGCCTGTGTTCTCATTTGAGAAGATTAGGGGTGCAGAAATCAGCCTTGGACCTGAAATGAAGTCTACAGGTGAGTGCCTTGGTATATCTAAGACATTTAACGAGGCTCTATATAAGGCATTCCTTGGAGCTGGAATTGACCTTCCTAAGCATAAACAGATGATTATTACTGTAAAGGACGCTGATAAGGGAGAGGCTATCGAGATAGGCAGACGTTTTGAAAAGCTCGGTTACACAATCTATGCCACAAGAAGCACTGCAAAGGCTCTTAACGATGCAGGGGTAAAGGCTAGAAAGGTTAACAAGATTAATCAGGAATCGCCTACAGTCATGGATTTAATCCTAGGACATAAAATTGACCTTGTTATTGATACACCTACGCAGGGACGTGACAAGTCAAGAGACGGATTCTTAATAAGAAGGACTTCTATAGAGACAGGCGTTAACTGCCTGACAGCCCTCGACACAGCAAAAGCTCTTGCAACAAGCCTTGAGAACAAGAATGATAATCCACTCACCCTTGTTAATATAGCTGAATTGTAATCAATAAAAGAAGTACAGCTCCTTTTCGCAGAAAGCGGGAAGGAGTTTGTTTGTGGGAGACTTGTGATGAATAGCAATCAGGGAAATAATTCCCGAAATTTTCAAAAAGAGCTAGATAGGCTTATAGAAAATATGGAAAAAAATTCAGAGCTAGGAAGGACGTTATTACTTCATAGCTGTTGTGCCCCCTGCAGCAGTTATTGCCTTGAATATTTAAAAAAATATTTTAAAATAACAGTGTTCTTTTATAACCCGAATATATCATTTCAGGAGGAATACAGGAAGCGTATTGAGGAGCAGAAGCGTCTTATAAAAGCTTTTAATGACGAAAATATGATAAATAACTCATGTTATCATATAGATATAATCGAGGGTGATTATGAGCCTGATAAGTTCTTTTGCTTAGCCAAAGGATTAGAGGACTGCAAAGAGGGAGGGGAAAGATGCTTTAAATGCTATGAACTCCGGCTTAGAAAGACGGCAGAGCTTGCCCTAAAGGGCGGGTATGATTATTTTACCACAACACTCACTATAAGCCCCCTTAAAAATGCGGCAAAATTAAACGAGATAGGTGAAAGCCTTGGGAAAGAATATGGAATAGACTGGCTTGTGTCTGATTTTAAGAAAAAGAATGGCTACAAGCGTTCTATAGAGCTTTCAAAGGAATATAACCTTTACAGACAGGATTATTGCGGATGTGTATATTCCAAGAACTAGCGCAATGTCAAGGCGAGCAGAGTCGCCTATAGAATTTGGGATAAAGCCCAAATTAACTAGAAGATTATGAGAGGAGAAGATTAATGAAAAAATTAATTGACCTGATTTCAGAGGAAATGATGAATGCTTTCGAGGCGGCAGGTTATGACAGGGAGCTTGGTCATGTTACTGCTTCCAATAGACCAGACCTTTGCGAATACCAGTGTAACGGTGCCATGGCAGGGGCTAAAAGATATAAAAAATCACCTGTTATAATAGCGAATGATGTGGCTGCAAAGCTTACTGAAAGTACTGTTTTTGCAAAGGCTGAGGCAGTTGCACCTGGTTTCTTGAACCTTAACCTTACGGAAGAATTTGTCGGAGAATATATTAAGGGCATGAGGGCTGACGCTAAGTATGGCTTGGAGGAAGCTTTAACGCCGAAAAAGATTGTCATAGATTACGGCGGTCCAAACGTTGCAAAGCCTCTCCATGTAGGACATTTGCGTTCTGCAATCATTGGTGAGAGTGTTAAGCGTATCGCCCGTTATATGGGACATAATGTTGTGGGCGATATCCACCTTGGTGATTGGGGACAGCCTATGGGGCTTATCATGAACGAGCTTAAAATCAGAAATCCGCAGCTTGTTTATTTTGATGAGGATTACACAGGGGAATATCCGACAGAGCCGCCATTTACGATATCTGAGCTTGAGGAAATTTATCCCTTTGCGAGCAAGCGTTCAAAGGAGGATGAGGAGTACAAGGCAAATGCCATGGCGTGTACATTTAAGCTTCAAAGCGGTGTGAGAGGATATCGTGCGTTATGGAATCATATTATAGCTGTTTCGGTTACGGATTTAAAGAAGAATTATGAGAAGCTTAATGTAGAGTTTGACCTTTGGAATGGTGAGTCGTCAGTCCATGATTTGATACCGGGCATGGTTGATTACATGAAAAAGGGCGGGTATGCCTATGTAAGTGACGGTGCACTTGTTGTAGATGTCAAGGAGGAGACTGATACAAAGGAAATCCCGCCATGTATGATTTTAAAGTCGGATGGTGCAGCCCTTTATAACACAACTGACCTTGCTACAATTATGATGCGTATGGATAAGGAAAAGCCTGATGAGATTGTTTATCTGACGGATAAGCGTCAGGAGCTTTACTTTGAACAGGTATTCCGTTGTGCAAAGAAAACGAAGCTTGTCAATCCTGAAACAAAGCTTGTGCATATTGGCTTTGGAACTATGAACGGCAAGGATGGGAAGCCCTTTAAAACAAGAGAGGGCGGAGTAATGCGTCTTGAAAATCTTATCCAGGAAATAAATGATGAGATGTTTAAGAAGATTATGGATAACCGTGAGGTGTCGGAGGACGAGGCTCGTCAGACGGCACAGATTGTAGGCTTGGCAGCACTCAAATACGGCGATTTGTCAAATCAGGCAAGCAAGGACTATATTTTCGATATTGACCGCTTTACCTCCTTTGAGGGAGATACAGGTCCATATATCCTTTATACAATAGTGCGTATCAAGTCAATTCTTGCTAAGTATACGGAAAACGGTGGAAATATAACAAGCGTTATCAATAATATAAAGGCTCCTGTAAATGACAGCGAGAAACAGCTTATGATGCAGCTTGCCAAATATAATGCAAGCATTGAGGCGGCATATGAGGAGCTTGCTCCGCACAAAATCTGCGCATATATCTATGACCTTGCTAATGCCTTTAACCATTTTTATCATGAGACAAAGATTGTCACGGAGGAGGACGAGGAAAGGAAAGCAGGCTGGATAGCGCTTCTTACACTTACAAGGGATGTGCTTGAAACATCAATAGATTTACTTGGCTTTTCTGCGCCTGACCGAATGTAAGGTTTGCAAAAATAAAATCGGCATAATCACTATGTCAATAAAATTTTATTTGAAAAATTTGTGAAATATTAATATATTATTGCACAAGTGATAAAAAGTGTGTTAGAATAATCTAAATACTAGTTTGTAGGAGGGCGTGTTTATAATGTACCAGGCACAAAAAGGTTTAGTTTACACTAACGAGAATTGCATCGGCTGTAACAAATGTATATCAGCCTGTCCGGTTATTACGGCTAATCATGCTGTGTTGAGTGAATCCGGCACTCAGAAAATTGTAGTAGATGGTGACAAGTGTGTAGGGTGTGGTGCATGTTTTGATGCATGTGAGCATGATGCGAGAGAGTTTAATGATGATACACAGCAGATGTTTGATGACCTTGCCAAGGGTGAGAATATATCAGTGTTGTGGGCACCTGCATTTGCAGCGAACTATCCTAATGAATATAAACAGATATTGGGTGGTCTTAAGAAGCTCGGGGTAAATAGAATTATAAGTGTCAGCTTTGGAGCTGATATTACAACATGGGGATATATAAAATATATTACAGAAAATAATTTTATGGGTGGTATATCCCAGCCGTGTCCGGCTATAGTTAATTACATAGAGCATTATATTCCGGAGCTTATTCCAAAGCTTGTTCCGGTACAAAGCCCTCTGATGTGTGCGGCAATATATGCTAAAAAGTACTTGAATATCACTGATAAGCTTGCGTTTATTAGTCCGTGCATTGCTAAGAAAAGCGAGATAAGCGATCCAAAGAATAAAGGATATGTAACCTATAATGTCACATTTGACCACCTTGCACGTTATTCAAGGAAGCATAATATAAAGGCTGAGCCTGCTCCTAATGAAATAGAGTATGGACTTGGTTCAATTTATCCTATGCCCGGAGGACTTAAGGAAAATGTATATTGGTTCTGCGGTGATGATGTATTTATCCGTCAGATAGAGGGAGAAAAACATGCATATCATTTCCTTGAGGACTATAAAAAGAGGGTTCTTGCAGGAAAGAGCCTGCCGTTTATGGTGGATGCGTTAAACTGCGGAAAGGGATGTATTTACGGTACAGGCGTCGAGGAAGAAAAGACAAAGACGGATGATACGTTATATGAGCTTCAAAAGATAAAGGAAGAAAGCAAATCAAGGCATAAAGGCAGTGCATGGTCCAGAAATTCAACACCGCAGCAGAGGCTTAAAAACCTTAATAAGCAGTTTTCAAAGCTCAAGCTTGATGACTTTATCCGTGAATACACTGATAAGTCCAAAGGTAATGAGATACAAAAACCAAGCCGTGCAGAGTTGGCAAGTATTTTTGCTGACATGAAGAAGAACAGTGAGAAACAGCAGAAAATCAATTGCAGCGCATGTGGTTATGATACATGTATGGATATGGCTACGGCGATACATAATGGATGTAATAACAAGAATAGCTGTGTACACTATATTAAGGATGTCGTTGAGGAAGAAAAAGAGCGTATTCAAGAGATATCAATGCAGGTTGAAAGCCAAAATGATGATATCATGAAGAAGAATGAGACGATAGGTACAATGGTATCGGAAGCCAACGAGGAATTTAGTACCCTTAATATGTCAATCGGCGAGATGATAGAGGGAAATAACAGCAATGCGGAGGAGAGCACGAACATAACAATGGCAATGGCGGAGGTTGTTAATTTCTGCGATGACATGAAGGCATCCTTCAGCGAGATAAATGAACTGCTTTTGCAGTTGGGCGGAAATAATGAGAACATTACGAAGGTAGCGTCAAAGACAAATCTCTTGTCTCTTAATGCGTCAATCGAGGCTGCAAGGGCAGGCGAGGTTGGAAAAGGCTTCTCTGTAGTTGCACAGGAAATTAAAAACCTCAGTGATGTAAGCAAAAATGCCGCTGATGACAGTAATAAGAATAAAGAACAGATAGTGATGGCTATGGATAGGCTTATGGAAAATTCACAAAATCTCATCAGAATAGTGGATGATGTAAACGAAAGAATAACGAATTTGGCAGCCAGCACACAGGAGATTGCGGCATCAGCAACCATTATAGGTGAAGTTGCAGACGAACTCCACAATAAGTTCGACAAGATAAATGCTTTATAATTATTATGTTTATATTATAATAGAAAAAGCCCCGATGACAAAATCGGAGCTTTTTTCTATATAATAGTATAAAAAGACAAAATAAAAATGGGACCTACAGGGCTCGAACCTGTGACCCTCTGCTTGTAAGGCAGATGCTCTCCCAGCTGAGCTAAGATCCCAAAACATAACTAACGTGTTAAGTATAAGTCTACATGATTAATTTGTCAAGGGCTTTTCTGATAAAAATGTAATCGCACAAAAACAGCGAAAAATTTTGACGCAATTTTGCGCACAAAGATGTTAAAACGAATATTCTACGTATTCTAACAACGTTAAACAAGCGTGATAACAATTTTTATGTAAATTTTGTACAATTATGGCGAATGTTGGAGATATAAATAAAAAACTGCGATAAGTAGTTGTTGCATGGTAAATTAACATTCTTATATAATGAAATTGCCAAATAGTGTTAAAATTTGTATTTAGTGTAAAGGTATAATACGAATTTGATATTATTAGGCGCAATGGCATGGAAAGACCATTGGGACAGAAATGGAGGATACTTATGGAACAACTAAACGTAATGACACAGCAGGACAATGACAGAATTTTTAGGATTCTCAATGACCTGGTAACTAATGACAAGGAATTTCAAATTATGATTACAGTACCTGCGGGGCGTAATCTTGTCGGACATGAGGACGGCGGGCAGAAAAAGGGATATGAGCCAGGTATGTATGATTTGGAAAACGATGTCACAAACATGATTCATGAGATAGGAGTACCGGCACATATCAAGGGCTATCAATATCTCAGGGAAGCAATAATGATGGTGGTAAACGATCAGGAGATGCTAAGCTCAATTACCAAGATACTATATCCGTCAATTGCCAAAAAATACCAGACTACACCGAGCCGTGTTGAACGTGCGATAAGACATGCTATAGAAGTGGCATGGAGCAGGGGAAACATGGAAACACTGGATTCTTTTTTTGGATATACTATCAGTATTGGAAAAGGCAAACCGACAAATTCAGAGTTTATAGCATTAATTGCCGATAAAATACGACTTCATTATAAATCTTAGCCTATTTGACACTTATTTTCTTTACATTCCTGTAATATGTGTTGTATAATTAAACAAATACAGTAATTTGATTTGTTTTTTCGCTTAATACAAGAATTGGTGAGAAAGGGATTGGTATAGGTATGAAAAACATTTTGTTTGTGGCATCAGAAGGGGTTCCGTTTATTAAAACGGGAGGATTAGCAGATGTAGTCGGTTCGCTTCCAAAATATTATGACAAGCGTTATTTCGATGCAAGGGTGGTTCTTCCTAAATATATGTGCATGTCAGAAAGCATGAAGGCAATGCTCCATTACAGAACTCATTTTTATATGGATTTTATGGGACAAAACGAGTATGTTGGAGTTCTTGAAGCCCAATATGAAGATGTTACGTATTATTTTATTGATAACGAGAAAATGTTTGGAGGCTTTAAACCTTATGGTGACAATGTTATTGAGGAATTGTCAAAGTTTGTATTTTTCTCAAAGGCAGCGTTATCCATATTGCCTGTTATAGGATTTAGACCTGACATTGTACACTGTCATGATTGGCAGACAGGAATTATTCCTGTATATTTAAAAGAGCGCTTTGCCCAGGGTGATTTCTATAAGGGAATTAAGACGGTTATGACAATCCACAATCTTAAATTTCAGGGCGTATACGATATTAAGACGGTTCAAAATATTACGGGACTTCCGAGCTCATATTTTACTCCTGATAAGCTTGGTTATTTCAAGGACGGTAATCTGTTAAAGGGTGGACTCACATATGCAGATGCAATTACAACAGTGAGCAATACCTATGCCGAAGAAATAAAGACGGATTTTTACGGTGAAAAATTAAACGGATTGCTGGCAGCTAGAAACCATGACCTGAGAGGTATTGTTAACGGAATTGATTATGATGAGTACAATCCGGATGATGACAGCTATATATCACATCATTACAATGCTTCAAACTTTAGAAAAGAAAAGGTTAAAAATAAGCGTGACCTGCAAAAACAGCTTGAACTTGTAGAAGATGAGAAAGCCATGATGATAGGAATTGTATCAAGGCTTACTGACCAGAAGGGCTTTGACCTTATTGCATATATAATGGATGAAATGTGTAGCAAGGACAATGTACAGATTGTAGTGCTGGGTACAGGCGAGGAGCGGTATGAAAATATGTTCCGCCACTTTGCATGGAAGTATCACGGAAAGGTTTCGGCTAATATTTATTATTCAGAGGAGCTTTCCCACAGGATATATGCTTCATGTGATGCGTTCCTTATGCCGTCGCTTTTTGAACCATGTGGGCTTAGCCAGTTAATGGCACTTAGATATGGTACTGTTCCAATTGTAAGGGAGACAGGCGGACTTAAGGATACTGTTCAGCCCTACAATGAATATGAAAATAGTGGTACAGGATTTAGCTTTACGAATTACAATGCCCATGAGATGCTTAATACAATCAGATATGCCGAGCAGGTATATTATGACAGGAAGCGTGAGTGGAACAAGCTTGTTGAAAGGGCTATGAATGTTGATTATTCATGGAGCGTATCAGCGCTGAAGTACCAGGAAATGTATGATTGGATGATAGGATAATAGGTTAGGATAGAAATAGTATGGCATTTGACGGAATGACAATAGCATGTATTGTCAATGAATTGCAGGAAAAATTAACAGGAAATAGGATATACAAGATAGCTCAGCCTGAAAAGGATGAGCTAATCTTGACTATAAAGGGAAGTTGCGGGCAGGTGAGAATGTTAATGTCGGCAGATGCTTCCCTTCCGCTTTTATATCTCACGGAAAAAAACAAGACAAGCCCTATGACCGCACCTAATTTCTGTATGCTTTTGAGAAAGCATTTACAGAATGCAAGGATTGTATCAGTTACCCAGCCGGGACTTGAACGAATTGTGAGGTTTGAGCTTGAACATCTAAATGAGCTTGGGGATTTGTGCAGAAAATACCTTATAATAGAGCTTATGGGTAAACACAGCAATATTATTTTCTGTGATGATAAAAATATGATTATAGACAGCATAAAGCATATTTCGGGCATGGTCAGCTCTGTAAGGGAAGTGCTTCCGGGAAGGGAGTATTTTATCACTAAGACACAGGACAAGGTAGAGCTTTTGGAAAGCTCGGAGGCTGACATAAAGAGTGTACTTACATCTAAAGCCATGCCGTTGTTTAAGGCTGTCTATAGTGGATTTACAGGGATTTCACCATGTATAGCCCATGAAATATGCCATAGGGCAGGTGTGGATTCTGATAAGGCTGTAGGCGGGCTTGATGACAACGAATTAAATGCAGTTGTTTCTGAATTATTAAGACTGTCGTATGATATTAAAAACAGCAGGTTTATCCCTAATGTAGTGTTTGAAAATAAACAGCCTGTGGAATATGCAGTGACAGCCCTAAGCTCCTATTCAGTGGAAAATACAAGGCAGTTTGACAATATTTCGGAGCTGCTGGAATATTATTATGCTGAGAAAAACGCCATAACACGTATAAGGCAGCGCTCGGTTGATTTGAGAAAAATTGTACAGACGGCATTGGAAAGAAATGTAAAAAAATATGATTTGCAGCTAAAGCAGCTAGAAGATACCAAGAAAAGGGAAAAATACAGGATTTATGGTGAACTTTTGAATGCATATGGGTATGGTGTCGAGCCGGGGGCTAAGTCGCTTGAGGCACTTAATTACTATGATAATGAAATGGTTACAATTCCCTTGGATTCAATGCTATCGGCAGGCGAGAATGCAAAAAAGTATTTCGACAAGTATCAAAAGCTTAAGCGTACATATGAGGCTCTTACTGACCTTACAAAGGAAACTAAGGAGGAGATAGACCATCTTTCGTCAATTGCAACCTCCCTTGACATTGCCCTTAAGGAGGAGGATCTTGTACAGATTAAGGAGGAACTTATTGAAAGCGGATATATAAGGAGAAAAGGTGGGACTAAGCGTGAGCGCATTACAAGCAAACCTTTCCATTATATAAGCAGTGATGGGTATGATATATATGTTGGCAAGAATAATTACCAGAATGATGAGCTTACATTTAAGTTTGCCACAGGAAACGACTGGTGGTTTCACGCAAAGGGAATACCCGGTTCCCATGTAATAGTTAAGTCAAATAACGAGGAGCTTCCAGACAGGGTGTTTGAGGAGGCTGGTAGGCTTGCAGCCCACTATTCACAGGCAAGGGGACAGGACAAGGTAGAAATAGACTATCTCCAGAAGAAAAACGTAAAGAAGCCAAACGGCTCAAAGCCGGGATTTGTTGTGTATTACACAAATTATTCATTGGTTATTGACTCTGATATAAGCGGAATAAAAAATACAGAAAGCGTTTAATAGCGCTTCCTGTATTTTTTTGTTGTGATAATTGTAATTATTGTAAACAAAGCTATTGCTATAATTGATATTGCAGCACCTGTTATCAGTCCGTCAGGGAAATATTTAAGCTCTATTGAATGGCTGCCGTTGTTTAAATACACACTTATAAATGCGTTTTCAAACAGGTCGTAATCAGTCTTTATACCGTCAACATACAAAGTCCAGCCAGGGTCATAGGGTATTGATAGTACCAAATATCCGGCGCTGTTAACATCTATTGTACCGCTAAGGCTTGTTTCGTCATATTTTTCCACGGTGAGCGTATCTTTGCTTAGCTTATCAACGAAAGAAGACAGCACAGCTTCGTTTATCATGTATACTTCAAGCTCAAGACTTTCTCCGTTTTCTGAGTTTAGGGATAAAATATCACCGCTTGTATGGTATCCGAGGTCAAGAATATATTTTTTCTTGATTTGGCTGAAGGTCTTCGACTCCGACTCAAACACCATATCTATATTGTCAATTTTTGTGTTTGAAGTATATGCATAGTAGTGACCGCTTTGTGGTATTTCTATGTCAGCTACACTTCCATATGAATTTATGTCAATAGGTATAAACACATCATTATTAATACCAAGCCTGCGTACAAGCTGGATTTGTTTTTCTATAGGGTTTAAGCCGCTGTTTTCGCCATCATCTTCAAAACCGTCCGTAATCATATATCCCAATGGGAGCGAGTAATTATTCTTGTACAGATACAGATTTCCCTCCGTGTCTGTAAGTTCAAACATATTATCATAATCCCTGTTGGCGGTGTAGAGCATATAACGTATTGAAAGCAGTGCCGACGTTACAGGTGTGGCTCCCTCATGGCAGTAGTTTACCTTGCTTCCACGCATTCCATATTTCTCATAAAAATCGCATATATGTGAATTTATTGTTGATGAAAAATATGATGCCCCCTGAAATCCGATAAGCATTGCGTCATTTTGGGTTCTCCTTGCAAATTTTTCAAATCTGAAGAAATCTCCATCCTCATTTTGTACAGTGCGCTCTGTCAAAGTCTTGTAGGAGTCGTAATTTGAAAGGTATGTTGTCCTTGAAACAGTGGGTACGCTTGTAAAGTATGTGTTTAGTCCGGCTTCGACCACGCATACAACGGTTATAGCCACAATAAGCCATTTAGGGACAAAATTATAATACCGACTGCCGCATATAAATAGTGTGTATAAAATTAAAAACAGTGCAGTTGCAATAAAGCATGTGCTGCTAAATGCATCATCTGTTGCCAGCTTTTCAAATAAAATCAGTACAAATAGTACTCCGCACAGCACAGCGGTTAATTCCTTAAATGAGTATTCCTGAATATATGTTGAAGCCTCGAAACACATTGTAAGTATCAGGAAAATGTAAAGGAAGGACTGCCTTGCCGGGAGTGAGTCCGGATAGTTAAATCCATGCCATATAAAGTTGAGCAGGTTTACTGAAAAGCTTATAATCATAAAACCGGCTAAAACAAGTTTTGCAATTTTTTCCTTTAATGGAATTTGGTTTTGAATAACATAAAGAGGAATTAAAATAAATACGGCAACACCGCAGTAAATATTTGGCCAGTGGTCTAGTCCGGTTTCAACGGATACGTTAAAGCAGTGTCTTGCAAATATATCAAAAACCGAGAAGTAGGTTTTGATTTTATTTGGAAAGCTTATATCACTAAACTCGCTAAGCATAAGTGCTGACAGCTCGGGAATAAGCAATATTGCAGCCATGGCACCTGACAAGGCGGAATAAAGTATAAAGCGTATGATTGCTTTAATATAATCTTCCTTTTCCATGTAATTTAATGACACCAAAAGCACTATAAAGTAAAGCACTAGGAAAATACATAGCATTATCGAAAGATAGTAATTTGAAAGAATGGAAACGGCAAGGGAAACACAGTAAAGAGTGCACTTTCCCTCATTTACAAGCTTTTCAAGTCCAAGTATAACTACAGGGGCAAGCACTATAACGTCAAGCCACATTACATCCCAATTGTATGCTGCCATAAATCCTGAAAGGGCATAAAACAAGGAAAAGCATAAAATGCTCCATGAATCGCTGTTAAAATGATTTCTTATATAATAGGTAAAGCTTAATGAGCAAAGTCCAATTTTTATGATTACCATATATGAAAGAAATTCCATTAAAAAATTCTCTGGAACAAGTATGCAAAGCCAGTTAAAGGGGCTGGCAAGATAATATGCATATAGTGCCACGAAATTGGAGCCTAGTCCGGTATTCCATGAATATAAAAGGCTCTCGCCGTTTCTAAGTTTATGGTAAAATTCCACAAGAAAAGGAAAATACTGGTGATACATGTCTATATGGAGAAACGAACGGCTGCCAAAGGGATAAATTTCCTGTACTACAAAAATTCCCAACATAATAATAGAAGGAATTAGAAAGGAAATAACATATAAAGGATTTATTTTTCTTCTCATTTTGAACCTCCGGTTTGCTTTCTGCCAAACAGCCTGTTGTATTGTAAAATGGAGTAGTCATTTAGCTCATCCATGACATTTTTAGTGTCGGTGCTTTGACCGTCGGCATTTTCACTGCGTATTGCCGATACAACAGGATATTTATCCGATAGACTGTTTAGAAAGGCTTCATACGAATTAAGGGGAATACCTGCAAGCTTAAGGATTTCCACAGATAGGTAATTGGCGCTTGTTTCGTGTTCGCTTTTTGTATCAATATCAAAGTTGCACCATATGAAATATGGAACTTTGTAGCGGTTGGCTTCATCTTCTGATGACAGAGAGTTCCCATTTTTCCCGTTTAATTTCCAAATATTAGACACAACGGAGTTTGTAGGCTGATGGTCGCCGAAAAATACTATTATAGTATCCTGGTCAGCGTTGGAAAAATAATCGGTTAAATATTTTACGGAATTGTCGGATATTTTCATTAGGGAAAGATAGTTGTTCAAAGCCTTTGAATTGCTGTCCTTAACCTCTATATCCGGTGCAAAGTTATCAAAATCATCTGTGTATGATGAGTGGTTCTGCATTGTAACGTTAAAAACAAAGAACGGAGTATCACTGTCCTTTTCTTCGTACATTTCTATAATTTTATCATAACATGCCTTGTCACTGACATATTTTCGTATTTTTTCTGGCGAATTATAATCCTTTATAAAATACATTTCGTCAAAGCCGAGAAGCGGATAGACCCTGTTCCTGTCCCAACCAGTGCTGTTGTAGGGATGTGTGGCTATTGTCTCGTAGCCTAAATCTTTTAAATGTGATGCAAGGGATGGCATTTCCCTTTTAAGGTATTGCTGATAGGCGACACTTCCCTGTGGGAGAAAAGCCATTGTGCTTCCGGTTAGAAATTCAAACTCTGTGTTTGCAGTGTTGCCTCCGAGAACGGAAACATTTAGATAACCGGAAATGGTATTTTTTATGTTGCCGCCCATGATTGAATGTATAAAGGGCATATAATCCTCGTTTGTCTCAAAGTCACCGAGAACTGCCGGGTCAGAGAATGCCTCGTTCATTATTACAATAATATTAGGCAGTGAATTAATGTCGGTATCGGTGTCGGATTCATATTTGGAGAGAATATCATCAGCAGCCTCCGCACTGTAATTATCAGGCTTATCCACAGATATATATTTAAGCTCCATTAAAAAAGCGACAGCGGTACCGTCCCGCCTGCTCATTACGGCAGGTGTGAAAAGCTTGTCATACATCCTGAATTTTGAAATGGTGCTGTCCTTGTGGAGCATTGACGTAAAACCGCATAGGGCGCATATTGATAATGCTGCAAGGAGGGCTCTTATTCCCCATATTCTTTTTTTCCATATACCATTTCCCTTAATATCAAGGGTGATAAAGGACTCTAATACAATTAAAATTATAAAACCTGCAATTACACCCAATGTCTGTATTTCCAGGGTATATTTAAAATTCCCGGCAACACTTGCGGCAGTGCCGATAGAGTATATGTCCCAAGGCATAATCGGTGTGGAACGAAATTCAATTACGTAATAATTGGCAAGTCCTACAAGCATAAAAAATATGCTTTGAAATCTTAGTGACCACTTAAGCTTGCCAAAGACTAGCAGGAAAATAACCATGAGCAGTTCAAAAAGCATGATGTTAAGAAATTGTATTTGGGTATACATGGTTTCCCATGGATTGTGGGTATAAAGCTCAAACAGATAAAAATTGGCGATAGGAAAAATCAGCATAGGTATGATATTCCTAAGACACCATATTAAATTTTTGGAACTAAATAACTTTTTCACTTACAAAACCTCCGAATATATATCAGACACAATACAAACAATAGCATTTTTTACTTGTATTTTCAAGTACTGAATGGTTATAATACTGTATTTGAAATTTCTGATACGGAAGATGAGATTAAATTTGGCTTTTCCACAAATGGGGATTTGCGTTATGCTGTCATGTTAGAGGTG
>CAYTGS010000041.1:0-14821 GCA_964437435.1 uncultured Roseburia sp. | reverse complement strand
ATACACCAAAGCCCACGTCCATAGGTGATATTTCAATGCATGAGGATGAGAGGATGGAAACGGGAATTGCAGAGCTTGACCGTGTGCTTGGAGGAGGCATTATGTATGGCTCCTTAACTCTTGTCGGTGGAGATCCAGGAATAGGAAAGTCAACGCTATTGTTACAGATGTGCAGGCTTTTAGCCAATTCAGGAAAACGTGTCCTTTATATATCAGGAGAGGAATCATTAAAGCAGATTAAGCTTAGGGCTATGCGGATAGGAGAGTTTAACGGTAAAATGTCACTTTTATGTGAGACTAATCTTTCTGTTGTAGAGGATGTTATAAGAAAGGAGACACCACAGGTTGTTATAATAGACTCTATTCAGACAATGTATCAGGAAACGGTTTCGTCGGCTCCTGGAAGCGTGTCACAGGTCAGGGAGGCAACAAATGTTTTTTTGCAGCTTGCCAAGGGACTTGGAACTTCAATATTTATAGTAGGTCACGTCACAAAGGAGGGGACAGTGGCAGGACCTAGAGTGTTAGAGCATATGGTGGATACGGTGTTATATTTTGAGGGAGACAGATATGCTTCCTATAGGATATTAAGGGGCGTTAAGAACCGTTTTGGTTCAACTAATGAAATCGGTGTATTCGAGATGAGGCGTGAGGGGCTTATAGAGGTGGAAAACCCTTCTGAATATATGTTGAGCGGAAAGCCGGTGGGTGCAAGCGGTTCGGTTGTTGTATGTTCATTGGAGGGAACAAGACCAATCCTAATCGAAATCCAGGCTCTCGTATGCCATACCAACTTTGGTATTCCAAGGCGGCAGACTACAGGAACGGATTTTAACCGTGTAAATCTTCTTATGGCAGTGCTTGAGAAGCGTCTAGGGCTTCAAATCGGTGATTGTGACGCATATGTGAATATTGCAGGGGGGATGAAAATAAACGAGCCTGCAATAGATTTAGGGCTTATAATGGCTATTGTGTCAAGCTTTAAAAACAGGGCAGTGGATGAGAAAACCTTGGTCTTTGGAGAGGTTGGATTAAGCGGTGAGGTAAGGGCTGTAAATATGGCGACGCAGAGAGTACAGGAGGCAAAAAAGCTTGGATATGAGACTGTCATATTGCCAAGGGTTAATTTAGAAGGAATGGAAAGAATAGACGGTATAAGGCTTATAGGCGTAGGCGGAATCGGTGAGGCTATTGACCTTATTTAAAATGGTAAAAGAGCGCTTTAGAAAATTCTAAAACGCTCTTTAGGAGTATATTGAAAGAAAAAACAGGGGCAGAAGGAATCGAACCCTCGTTAACGGTTTTGGAGACCGCTGTTCTACCGCTGAACTATGCCCCTATAATTCACCGAGCCGTTAACTCACTGACGAAAAATAGTATAGCATACATTGATACAAAAAAGCAAGTAAAATATATAAAAATTTAAAGTTTAACATACTATATAAGTAAGGGAGACTATTCAGACAATTACAACATAGGATATATATTGATTGACACTACTTTGAGGATGGCGTATAATTACATTATATAAAATTGCAGTTTGGAGGAATAATATGGCGGCGTTTGACAGGGATGAATTTTGGATTAAAATAGCAGACATGTATGACACGGCTAAGGAAAATGATTATATGGTTAAGCTTGATGAAGAACAGGTGGAAGAACTTAAAAATCTGTTTATAAGTCTCTATATTCCTGAGGAGAAGCTGAAATATTACACCGATGAGAAGCTGATTAAGAAAATGATGACCACAATTGTTTCTATTTATAAGCTGGATAAGGACAGTACTGGAAATAACAGTGATGTTGTACAGCTTGTCAATACAGTAAAATATGACGGCAGGAATATGTATTTGCAGTTTGCAAAGATATCGCCAGTAAAGCTTAGAAGGCTTAATCTTGACAAGACTGTAATGGAGG
The DNA here is from genome assembly GCA_964437435.1 of uncultured Roseburia sp. Taxonomy (GTDB): domain Bacteria; phylum Bacillota; class Clostridia; order Lachnospirales; family Lachnospiraceae; genus COE1. The sequence continues at coordinate 12,904 of CAYTGS010000041.1, read as the reverse complement.
TGGCAGAGTCAATGGGATATGGTGTTTCAGCCGTAAAAAACTGTGAATCTATAGTATGTGATTTGTCAAAGCAACCAGAAAAGCTTGTTGAAAAATTAGCAAAGGCTTTGGAATGTGAAAAGGAAGCATTATATTAATTAACTTAACGGAGGAAATGTACATGGGACAATATGTTTTTACTGAATTAGAAATAGATGCTATAGGCGAAATTTCCAACATCTGTCTCGGAAGCTCTGCATCTACACTTAGCAAGCTTGTTAGAGATACTGTGGATATTACACCACCCAGGGTTGAAATTATCGAAAAAAGTGAGTATACTAAGAACGTGTCATCAAAAAAAGTATTTGTCAAGGTTAACTATGTTGAAGGAGTTAAAGGTTGCAGTATACTTATGCTTGAGGAGCAGGATGCAAAGGCTATTGCGGATTTAATGATGGGGAGCGATGGAAATGGCGATTTTGCGCATATGGAGCTTGGTGAATTACATATGAGCGCTGTATCTGAGGCAATGAATCAGATGATGGGTGCGGCTGCTACATCCATGAGTGTTATGATTGGAAGAAAAACAGATATATCAACTCCGGAGGCAAAGTATATAGAGGATGGCGAGTACATAGCGTATATGTTCCCAAAGGAGGAAAAGTTTGTAAAGGTTGGATTTATGATGAAGATAGGAAATATAATTAATAGTCCTGTTGTACAGCTTTATCCTCATGATTTAGGAAAAGCAATAAGTGACTTATTCCTCATCAAGAAATCCCAAGGAGGGGAAAGTTAATAGAAATTATGACGGAAACAAAAAAGGTTAGAGTCACAAGAAAAGAGATTTTCAGCATTTATCAAATTATATATAGCTTTGTTAGGAAGATAAAATACGACCACGTGTCCTCATTCGCAGGGCACGCGGCTTTGTTTTTGTTAATGTCACTTTTTCCAATGGCTATGTTTTTAATATCTATGTTCAATTATATTCCCATAGATTCGGCATCGCTTTCAAAGTATGTATTTGCGGTTGTTCCTGAGGGGCTTGCCCCATTGTTTGATCAGGTGTTTGAAGAAGCATATGCTGAAAGTACTGCAGTGCTTAAGTCATTTACGATGATTGTAATGCTTTTTTGCGCTTCAAAGGGAGTATATGCAGTTATAATAGGTATGAATGCTGTTTATGGAATAAGGGAAACTAGGGGAATGGTTATTTTGTATGCAATTGCAATAATTTATGTTGTTGTATTTTTTATGGCGATTGGTCTTACCATGATTTTGATAGTCTTGGGAAACAACATATTTAATTGGATACTCGGATTTTTACCACAGCTTGTAAGGTTTTCAAGTATATACAGATATGGAAAATATATATGTATGCCTGTTATATTGATTATATTTTTCCTTTTGGTCTATATGAACGTACCTAACAGGAAGTCCAAGCTCAGATATGAAATTCCAGGAGCGGTTTTTTCGACGATAGTATGGCTTGTTTATTCATGGGCGTTTTCATTTTACATAAGCAATTATGCCAACTATTCAGTGACATATGGAAGCTTGGCGACAATTGTAATTTTTATTTTATGGCTATATGGAACCATGAATATTATATTTGTGGGTGCAGAGATAAATGTCGTACTTAGAAAGTTTGCAGAATATGGATATAATTTTAAGCTTTCATATGATTATTATAAGGATGTATATATGTAAATAAACGAGTAGCGTAAGCTACTCGTTTATTATGATGACATAGTCGGATGATACATAAGCTTCCGAATTATCATAAATTATTTTAGTCCATCCGTTGCTTTGTATTTCTACGATATCTAAAATGGTATCTGCATCAACAGTGTCTAATACCTTTGCATCGGCAGATGCAGCGTCACGGATATTTACCCTTGATGATGTTTTTCCCTTTATGGTGTCCTGGGTGGAAACTGTTAAATCTTCACTGGAGTCGGTTGATGTGTCTGAAATAAGCGATTCAGCAAGTGTCTCAGACTCGGTGATTATTGCAGGTTCGGGCGATGAGGCCACGGTTGAGTATCGAGGGCGTGTTACTATGCAAAATATCAGGAAACAGATAGAGACAGACATCAGTACAATGACTGCCATAAGTATATTATTTATTGTTGCCTTTTTCACTTTCAATCCCTCCTATTTTGTCAAGTAAAACATAGTATATCCTAATATTTTACCTTTTGCAAGAAATAGCATGTATCTATATATTATTGTAATATAATAGAAATATATTCGTAATAGATTGGGCTGAAAATAATATTTGACATTTGTAAGCCTTTATGATATTATTGCATACAGTGACGGTCTTTAGGATTAGTTACAGGCTGCTATAGCACAGTCGGTAGTGCGCAACATTGGTAGTGTTGAGGTCACCGGTTCGATTCCGGTTAGCAGCTTTTTTTAATACAAAAATATAAAACAAAAACCAAGCTTTTTACGGCTTGGTTTTTGTTTTATAAATTAATCTGTGTCGGACGCAGGTAACGCTGCCTGAACGGCGGCAATAGCTGCACGCTGTTGGATTTCAAGCAACTGCTGCTGAATAATCTCATTAGCGTTTGGAAGGGCGAAGAATGCGCTATTATGAGGGCACATCTGGGTAGCCTCCGTAACAGTACTCTCGTCTAATCCGGTAAGTGCGCTTGCAAGGTTGCTGTCTTGAAGCCTTGCAGGTACCTGCTCGATTGCCGATGCCTGCTTGAATGGACAATCATCGGTTGCCGTAAGCCCTGAGTAGAGACAGATATTTGAAAAATAGTGAACATCACAATATTCCGTAGGGACAGTACCCTCCGCAAAATATTCAGTTGTCACATACTCATCGCATACTCCGGCGATAGGAAGTCTTCCCGATTTAGAGCATACGGAAGCAGTTACAATACCGCTTGCCATAGGGAATGACTTATATTCAAGATTTTCGTGTATCTTAGACATTACTTTTTTCCACATTGTCTTTGACAGGTTTTTCTCTGCACTTGTGGTCATGCTTACGTTGTTGTCATATCCAGTCCATGTTGTAGCCGTATAGTATGGAGTAAAGCCAGAGAACCATACATCCTTATAATCAGATGTAGTACCTGTTTTACCTGCAATTGCCATGTTTCCAAAGTTAACTGAACCGCCGGTGCCTGTTGTTACTACATCAACCATGGCGCTTGTAAGGAGCCATGCAGTTGTTTCCTTTATTACTTGTGTTGTTTCAGGTGTTGTATTGTCAATAAGGATATTTCCGTCATGGTCCACAATCTTTGTATAAAGCTTGGGCTTAATATATACACCTTTATTTGCAATTGCGGCATATCCAGCATTTAGCTCCATATTTGTTACGCCATCAGTAATTCCACCTAGGGCTAGGGGCTGACCTATATCGGATACAACAGTACCATTGCTCTCAACACGTTTATCTACAAGTGTTGTAAATCCAAAGTTTTGGAGATAATCAAATCCAAGCTGTGGTGAAATCTGGGTAAGGGTTTTAACGGCGACAATGTTTGCTGACTGTGCAATACCGTATCGCAGGCTTAAAAGTCCTCTGTAATTGGAACCCCACCAGTTGCTTACTGGCCTTCCGTTAGTATAGTTGTAGGGAGCATCGTTTTGTACGTCAGCCAATGTTAGCCCTGCACTGTCAAGGGCGGGGGCGTAAGTAGACAGAACCTTGAAGGTTGAGCCGGGCTGTCTTGTGGTGTTGGAAGCCCTATTAAGGGTACGGCTTGCTTCCTTTGTGCCTCGTCCGCCTACCATTGCCACGATATATCCTGTTGATTGGTCTTCCACAGTGATTGAAACCTGTGGCTGCGGAGTGAGGGTTACACGTTCGCTTTCAACCTTATCTCCGTCTGACATGACAGCCTGCTTATAGGCTTCGATTGCCTCATATGCTGCATCAGTAGAGGAATAAAGCAGGTTAAATGATGAATTTTGCTCCTTATAATAAGCCTTATACATCTCGGTACTGTAGTTTTCCTTTTCACCGTTTGCCTTAACAATGGTAAGTGCATAATTGAGATACCATTTTGTATTTTCTGGATAGTTTTCTTCGTCTCCGTATATCTCGTCACAAATCGCCTGAATATCGGGATCCTGGGTCGTAAATATGCTTAATCCGCTACTGTAGAGCATACGGTAAGCTTGGGTTTCGTTATATCCCTTTATTTCCATTAAATCTTCGAGAACCTCCTCGCACAGCTCATCTACAAAGTATGTATATACTGAGTTTGACTCGGATTCGTTATTAACTGCCTCAATACGGCTGTATACGTCATCTGCTATTGCCTCATCATATTCCGCCTGTGTTATATACCCTTGATCCTTCATGTTGGTAAGAACCTTTTCACGCCTTTGGGCATTATCATCCGGATGGGAAATCGGGTTGTACCTTGAAGGGTTTTGGGTGATTGCAGCTATGACGGCACATTCAGACAACGTTAGCTGGTAAGGCTGCTTGTTAAAATACCTAATAGAGGCTGCTTTGACCCCGAGAGTGTTCTGACCAAGGTTTATAGTATTCATATAAGCCTCAAGAATTTCTTCCTTAGTCATTTTCTTTTCAAGCTCAATAGCAAGGTATTGCTCCTGTATTTTTCGTTTAATAGACTGGATAGTAGTCTCATTAGTCCAATTTTCAAAAACACTGTTCTTAATAAGCTGTTGGGTGATAGTAGAAGCACCCTGACCTAATTTCCCGTTCTTGATGGCAGAAGCACCTGCTCGTATGATACCTTTTATGTCAATACCGTTGTGGTTGTAAAAACGTTCGTCCTCAATTGCAACAAAAGCATCACATAGGTATTGTGGAATTTTATCAATCTTTTCATAGCTTCGGTTAGAATCTGCAGCCACAAGCTTTGTGATTTCATTCCCCTTTGCGTCATATACGACAGTGGCAAAGCCTGTGGGAAGTACGTCATCTTTATTGATTTCAGGAGCCGCACTTATTATTCCCTTGAACATACCTACCCCAAAGCATGCTCCGATTATAACTATAGAAAGAATACATACAAGTACTAATTTCAATAGTGTTACAAAGAACATTTTTTTGAATTTTATTGATTTTGAAGTAAGGGATTTTTGGACCTTAGTAATTCCTTTTTTCCCATAATTCATAGAGTCACCTCCGTAAAAAAGTAATAAATTAGATTATGTACAAACAAACATCTTTTATTATACCAAATTTTGTCTAGTAAATAAAGGATTTTATTATTATTGACTTATATTTTACTTTATATACATAATTGTGTTATACTTAATTTATCTGTTAATAGTTGGAGGTTTTGATGGATAGTGGTGAATTTTTGCTTCTAATAGAGGGGGCGGAGGCGGAGATAGTTGAAAAAAAGTCAAGGTTTATTGCTACGATACGCCCTGTTTCCACTGAAGATGAGGCAAACGCATTTATAGATGAAATGAAAAAGAAATATTATGATGCAAGGCATAATTGCTGGGCTTATATAGTAGGAACGGATGTGGCATTATCTAAGAGCAGTGATGACGGAGAACCTAGCGGTACCGCCGGACGTCCGATGCTTGAAGTGTTGAGTGGGAGTGGAATAAGGAATATAGCAGTGGTGGTTACACGCTACTTTGGAGGTGTGCTGTTGGGAACAGGCGGGCTTGTACGGGCATATCAGGGTGCGGTAAAGGAGGCTTTGGCGCTTTGTACTACTGCGAAACAACATTATGGAGTGTGCCTTAAAATAAAGACGGACTATAATATGTCTGGTAAAATTCAATATATACTTGCAAACAAAAATATCAATATAAAGGACAGTATATATTCTGAAGCTGTTGAAATTACAGCAATGATACCAATAGAGGATTACGACGGGATTTGTAATGAAATTACAGAGGCAACAAGTGCTAGGGCAAAGCTTGAGGAAGTGGAAAGGCTGTATTTCTTTGTATAATCTGAAAAGGACTCGCAATGAGTCCTTTTTTAATCAGGTTCTGAAATCCTTGAGACACCAACGTAAATCCCCGAAATTTTGTACCATGTGGGAAAGTCAACTATTCCGTTGGCGGGGAGTCCGAAGGTTTCTTGAAAGATTTTGACGGAATTCTGCGTTTTAGGTCCGAATATACCGTCCTCGTCTATAGTTGGGATTGCAGGATAGTTCTGGGCAATTCTATTGAGTTGCTGCTGCATTTGGAGAACCTTTGGACCTGATGAGCCTATTGTAAGGTCGTACCCAGGCCATGATGAGGGGATTCCGGAGATGTATTCGCTTGTGTTAATGTAAATATCGTTTCCATAATAATATCGTAATATCTCAATAGGAGTATACCCCTGTTCTCCAAGGTATTTGCTTCCCCACTGGGAAAGGCCGGTACATGTAACCCTGTTACCGTCGCAGTATGATGTGAAAAGGGGCTGCTTAATACCGGGGCGTGAGAGGTAGTTGGAGAAAATAGAATCCACAATACGGCTTATATTTTCGTAGATATTTCTTCCGTAAATCCACTTTTGGTCGTATGCAGTGGATGATGTAATAGTAAAGTCATATCCTTTATTTCTATACCATTCAGTGTATACACGATTAAGTGAAAAGCTCATAATAGCCAGTGTGTTTGCATAAATCGTATTTTCGCTCCAAGTGGCATAAATCTCTGACGAAACCACATTTTTGATATAATCTGTATAGCGCACATAATAATTCGGAGCTGTTGAATCAGAGGGAACCCCGTCGTGGACTACAATATATTCAGGTATTACAACACGGCTTAGCACGATTTCTCCGGTTTCATCAGTTGGTTTAACCTCTGCTTCTGGAATTTTAGCAGGGTAGTCACCATATAACGTATGGTCTGGAATTATAATATTTTCCCTGTTAGGTGCATTAGGTGGCTCTACTTCCAAAGGAGTCATGGAGACAGGTTGGATTGCAGTAACATTTGGGAGTATTTCCGTACCTGAGATTGTAACAGGCTCGTAGCCGGTCGCACTTATTGAAATATTGTATTCAGAGTAGGGACGGACATCACTTGGCTCCATGCTGTATGAAAGTCTGGGGGAAAGAAGTGAGATAGTGGATGTATTTCCAGATTCGTCCGTGGTGAGGGTTTCAATTATTTTATCGGTATTATCATTGTAGGAAATAGTGACAGTTGCATTTTTGATTGGAATAAAACCTATAGAGGAAGTAACATTTATGGAAAGCTTTCCAGTGAAAAAATCAGACATAAAAATCCCCTGCATATGTTTTTATTAATATATGCAGGGGATTTTGTTTTGTTAAACTGCTTCATCAATAATGGCTCCGGCAGACAATTCAGAAGCCTGTGCTGTGGTCTGAACCGTTGTGCCATCAGCCGTTTCGGTTTTGTTGACTACAGTGCCATCAGCGGTAGTGGTAGAGCTAGAACTGTCACTAGCAGCTTCTTCGTTTTCCTTAAGCAGGTTATCAAGGAAAGTGTTGCTAGAACTTGACACATAAGTTTTATGAGCCAATAATTCGTCTAGTACAGTATTCGATATCTTGGAAGATGTACTCTTGCCTGTACTGTCATATGCGGTAGCACTCGTAGTAGTGCTTGTGCTCGATGTAGAGCTTGACGAACTAGAGGTGCTAGTGCTGTCAGACTTAGATGAAGTCTTTGAGGTACTGCTTGTACTAGAAGAACTTTCAAGCTGACTTACATATGATTTCATTAATTTCTTGTAAACACCTGATTTAATCATAGATGCATCATTAAGACTACTGTACAAACTGCTAAAAGCAGAACTGGTGTTTAATGATGTACTAAAATAGCTGCTTAACGAAGAAGAAGTCCATGAAATGTTTGACATATTATCACTCCCTTTTGAAAAACATTCATGTATGAATACTTTACTAATATATCGTACCAAAATTCTAAAAATATTACAAGTAAATTTTGGTAATTCATATAATTTTCACATTCTTTACTTTTTAAATGCGGAACGCTTTCTAAGAGTAGGGTCAAGAATTTTCTTCCTAATACGAAGACTTTTGGGAGTTACCTCAAGAAGTTCATCGGTATCAATAAAGTCAAGAGCCTGCTCAAGACTTAAAATCCTAGGAGGTGTAAGCCTTAAAGCTTCGTCAGCACTTGAAGAACGTGTATTTGTAAGCTGCTTTTTCTTGCATACATTAAGCTCAATATCCTCGCCCTTTCCGTTTTGACCGACAACCATTCCGGAGTAAACCTTTTCGCCGGGTCCAATAAATAAAGTACCACGCTCTTGGGCATTGTATAAACCGTAAGTTATTGATTCACCGCTCTCAAAAGCAATGAGTGAACCCTGCTTTCTGTATGTTATGTCTCCTTTGTATGAACCATAACCATCGAAAGTAGTATTAAGTATACCATTACCCTTGGTATCAGTCATAAACTCACCACGATATCCGATAAGACCACGAGCAGGTATAGAGAACTCGAGTCTTGCATAGCCTCCGCTTGCCTTGCCCATATTCTTAAGCTCGCCTTTCCTCTGGCTAAGTTTTTCTATAACAGTACCTGAAAATTCTTCTGGAACGTCTACATAAGCAATTTCCATAGGCTCAAGCTTTTTGCCATTTTCGTCCTCATGGTATAAAACCTCAGCCTTACTTACTGCAAACTCGTAACCCTCACGGCGCATATTCTCAATTAAAACTGAAAGATGAAGCTCACCACGACCTGAAACCTTAAATGAATCGGGGCTGTCCGTTTCCTCTACACGAAGTGAAACGTCAGTGTTTAGCTCCCTGAAAAGCCTGTCACGAAGATGACGGCTGGTTACATACTTTCCTTCCTGTCCTGCAAGGGGAGAGTCATTTACAATAAACTGCATTGCAATAGTGGGCTCGCTTATTTTCTGGAAAGGAATGGGAACTACGTTATCAACAGAGCAAAGCGTGTCACCAATATGAATATCAGCAATACCGGAAATAGCTACAATAGAACCGATTCTAGCTTCTTTAACCTCGATTTTGTTAAGACCGTCAAACTCATATAGTTTACTTACCTTAACCTTTTTTTGTTTGTCAGGCTCGTGGTGGTTGCAGATAATTACCTCCTGGTTAACTTTTATTGTACCGTTATCAACCTTGCCTACACCAATACGCCCTACATATTCATTATAATCAATTGTACTTATAAGTACCTGGGTTCCAGCGTCAGGATCTCCCTCAGGGGCAGGAATATAATCTAAAATAGTCTCGAATAAAGGAGTCATATCAGTACCCATATCGCCTTCGTCGAGTGAGGCAGTACCAGCTTTGGCTGATGCAAATACGAAAGGACAGTCTAGCTGTGAATCGTCAGCGTCAAGCTCCAAGAAAAGCTCCAATACCTCGTCAACAACCTCGGTTGCACGAGCTTCGGGACGGTCAATTTTATTAATGCAGACAATAACTGGAAGCTTAAGCTCAAGAGCCTTTCTAAGCACGAATTTAGTCTGGGGCATAGCACCCTCGAAAGCGTCAACTACAAGGATAACACCGTTGACCATCTTGAGCACTCGCTCAACCTCACCGCCAAAGTCGGCATGACCGGGTGTGTCGATAATATTTATCTTGGTATTTTTATAAGTAACAGCAGTATTTTTGGATAATATAGTTATACCACGTTCACGTTCAATATCATTAGAGTCCATGACACGCTCGGCAACTTCCTGATTTTCTCTGAAAACACCGCTCTGTTTTAAAAGCTCGTCCACGAGAGTGGTCTTGCCGTGGTCTACATGGGCGATAATTGCTACGTTTCTCACATCTTCTCTTTTCTGAATCATATAAATCCTCCATATAAATACGTAAAACAATAAAATTCCTCAAAACTAGGATAGTATATCACTAGAAAGTATAATTTGCAATATTTTATTGGGTGGTAAAGTATTTTTTTGTGTGATATTATAAGTATATATGAAACGTATATATTATTGTAGAGGAAGAAATAGTCATGGATTTATTTGAATATATGAGAAATACAGCAAAGGAAAAGGAGTCTCCCCTTGCTGCAAGGCTTCGTCCCACCACACTTGACGAAGTGGTAGGGCAGGAGCACATAATCGGAAAAGATAAGCTGTTATACAGAGCGATAAAGGCAGATAAGCTCAGCTCAATCATATTTTATGGACCTCCTGGGACTGGAAAAACCACACTTGCAAAGGTTATAGCAAATACCACAAGCGCTGAGTTTACACAGATAAATGCCACGGTTGCAGGCAAAAAGGACATGGAAGAGGTTGTTAATAAGGCAAAGGATACTCTTGCCATGTATGCAAAACGCACAATCCTCTTTATTGACGAGATACACCGCTTTAATAAAAGCCAGCAGGATTATTTATTGCCATTTGTGGAGGACGGAACGATAATTTTAATCGGTGCAACTACTGAAAACCCATATTTTGAGGTAAATGGAGCACTTATTTCACGTTCAATAATATTCGAGCTAAAGCCCTTGGAAAAAGATGATATCAAGGAGTTAATAAAACGTGCTGTATATGACGAAAACAAGGGTATGGGTAGCTTTAATGCCCAGATTGATGAGGATGCGCTTGAATTTCTTGCCGACCTTTCAGGCGGTGATGCAAGACATGCCTTAAATGCAATAGAGCTTGGAATAATGACCACTGACCGGAGCGATGACGGAAAGATACATATTACCCTAGAAGTAGCGCAGGAGTGTATTCAAAAACGCCGTGTGCTGTATGATAAAAACGGAGACAATCACTATGATACAATATCTGCATTTATTAAGAGCATGAGAGGCTCTGACCCTGATGCGGCAGTTTATTATCTTGCAAAGATGCTTTATGCGGGGGAAGAAGTTGCATTTATTGCAAGGCGAATTATGATATGTGCAGCAGAGGATGTGGGAAATGCAGATCCTATGGCGTTAAGCGTGGCAGTGAGCGCTTCGCTTGCAGTGGAACGTGTTGGGATGCCAGAGGCGCAGATAATACTCTCACAGGCGGCTACTTATGTAGCCTGTGCGCCAAAGAGCAATGCAGCCTGTGAGGCGGTATATGCTGCAATGGATGAAGTAAAAAGAAGTGGCAACCTGCCGGTTCCCCCGCATTTACAGGATGCCCATTATAAAGGAGCGGCTAAATTGGGACACGGAACAGGATATAAATATGCCCATGATTACCCTAACCATTATGTTGAACAGCAGTATCTACCATATGAGCTGAAAGGGAAGAAATTTTATGAGCCTTCATGGAATGGCTATGAGGCAAAAATCAGAGAGCATATGAAGAAAATTAAGGATGAGGCAAAAAATAATGGAAGAACTGACTAAAACAGTTCTTCCATTAAATATTTATAAATTTGTTGGTTCTTGTTGTACCAACTGTCGCAGATTGTTTCAGCCATATCCTTTGTGGGTACTGAAAGCTTGATGTTTACAAGCTCAATCTCCTTTTCCTTGGCGATAAGCTCTGTCTCGTATTCCCCAGAGGTTGATTTATAGAAGTTTGCAGTAATTGATGCCTCATTTTTCAATTCCAAATGCTTTTCCATTAGAAAATTGTCAATTTCCTGCTTGATTGTATCGCTTATACGGTTGCCGAAATATTTCAGCGTATTTTGCCCCTCGGAGGTAATTGAGAAGAAGGTACGGTTCATAAGGGCATCTGTCTTTATAAGTTCTGCATCCTGAAGGTCAGATATTACCTGCTGTAATGTCAAAAAATTGGTATATTCTTTTTCGAGGATAAAACTGCTTATTTGGGAATAGGTAAGCTTAAAATTTACCTTGTCGAGCATATATAGAACTATTAGCTTGTATAGAGTTAAGGGATCCTGTGTCATAGATATCTAACCTTTCTTGTGTATTGGGGTATCAAAAAACCTTGACTGCCATGTATTTCTTGATTTCATCTCTTTGTGGAGTGTGTTCAGTACATGCCGCTTGTCAAGACTCCAAAGGGGAGCGATGAGTAAATCTTTAGGACCGTCTCCTGTTACCCTGTGTATAACCATTTCTGGTGGCAGTATCTCAAGACAAGATATTACTATATCAATATACTCCATAAATTCAAGAACTTCAAATGTTTTATTTTCATATTCCAAAGCTAAGTCAGTATTTTTGAGAACGTGAAGGAGCTGTAACTTTATTCCGTGGCATTTAAAGCCGTATTTGCCAATAGAGGAAATATAACGGCATGTATCAAGCATCATTTCCTTGGTTTCACCGGGAAGCCCTAGGATTACATGGGTTATAACTGGAATAGAAACTGCATTTAGCCTTTTGACGGCATCCTCATAAATGCTAAGCTCATACCCTCTCCGTATATACAGGGCGGTTTTTTCGTGAATTGTCTGTAAACCAAGCTCAATCCATATAAATTTATTTGGATATTTAATTTTTAACTCTTTTAATAAAGAAACCACATCATTACCTAAACAGTCGGGTCTTGTGGCAATGGAAATCCCTACGACCGTCGGCTCTGATAAAGCATTGTTAAACAAATCTTCTAAAATATAGACAGGTGCATACGTATTAGTGTATGCCTGAAAATATGCTATGAATTTAGAGCCTGTTTTTTTGGTATTAAATAAACTTTTTCCATATTCTAGCTGTTTGGCAATTGAAGAACCGGAAGCGGCAAAGTCACCGCTTCCGCCATCACTGCAAAAAATACACCCCTTAGTGCCACATGTCCCATCACGGTTAGGACAGGTCATGCCTGCATCAAGGGCAATTTTATATATTTTTTCCCCAAATGTTTTTTTCAATTCAAAATCAAGTGAATGATAAGGTTTGTCTAGCCAACGCATTATTTTACAATATGTGACTTTACAGCTTCAGCCACAAGCTCTGCAACCTTTGGATTGAATGCCTCTGGCATAATGTTGTCCTCGTTTAATTCATCATCAGGAACCAAACCTGCAATAGCATTGGCAGCGGCAAGCTTCATTTCCTCTGTAATCTGTGTGGCACGTCCCTCTAAAGCACC
>CAYTGS010000040.1:0-15079 GCA_964437435.1 uncultured Roseburia sp. | reverse complement strand
GAGTGCGTGATGATGTTGACGAAGATGAGAATAAGAGGAATAAGAGCGATTTTGTCCTTTGGTTTACAAAGTCAAAGTTTGATGACCAAGAGCTTAAATGGGATAGCCCTTGGGGTGTGGGATATCCAGGCTGGCATATTGAGTGTTCATGCATAAGCATGAAGCATTTAGGTGAGGTTATGGATATTCACTGTGGCGGTGTTGACAATATTTTCCCACACCATACAAACGAAATAGCACAGAGCGAATCATATACGGGACATAAATGGTGCAATTATTGGTTTCATGTTCACCACTTAAATGACAAGTCAGGAAAAATGAGTAAGTCAAAGGGTGACTTTTTAACAGTTTCTCTTTTGGAGTCAAAGGGTTATAACCCGATAGTATACAGGCTTTTTTGTCTCCAGTCGCATTACAGAAAGCCATTGGAATTTTCTTACGAGGTTCTTGACAACATGAGTGCGGCTTATGACAAGCTTGTAAAGAAAATCGGAACTCTTGATAAGTCGGGAGAAGTTGATAAGTCTAAATTTGATGAGTACAGGTCTAAGTTTGAGGCGGCACTTTGTGATGACCTCAACTCATCAATGGCAATTACAGTGCTTTATGATATGCTAAAAGATGACATGAACGACGCTACAAAGTATGCCCTTGCGGAAAGCTTTGATGAAGTGCTTTCCCTTGACCTTACAACTGCACATGCCGCAAAGGAAGCGGGAAACAGCGTTGACGCAGAGCTTGAAAGCTATGTGCTCGCAAAGATTGAGGAGAGAAAGGCAGCTAAAAAGGCGAAGGATTTTGCTCTTGCTGATGCAATCAGAAATGAATTGTTAGAGAAAGGCATTGTGTTAGAGGACACACGAGAAGGAGTTAAATGGAAGAAAGCGTAAATATAAATGGTATAAGCCTATTAGACCAGATAAACAAGGAATTTGACAGCGAGAGAGTAGATTTAAAGACCTATTCCCCGCTTACGCTTGCCTATGTAGGGGATGCAGTTTTTGAGATAATTATAAGGACGCTTATTGTTGAAAAGGGACAGAGGGCGGCTAATACACTTCATAAGCATACTACCAAGGTCGTGTGTGCCCAGACCCAGGCTAAAATGATTGAGGCAGTTTATGACAGCTTAAATGAGGAAGAACAGGACATTTACAGGAGGGGGAAAAATACAAAGACCCACTCATCGGCAAAAAATGCCAGCCTTTCCGATTACAGGAAGGCAACAGGCTTTGAGGCTCTTTGTGGATATCTTTTCCTAAAAAATGATACACCAAGGATAACCCATATCATTAGGGAAGCCTTGGAAAAATCAAACATAGAATTATAGCAGGCTTATTTAGTAGAATGGTGGTTATGAATATGAGATACGAGGAATTTACAATAGAGGGTAGAAATGCCGTAATAGAGGCGTTCCGTTCGGGAAAGCCGATAGATAAGCTTTTCATACAGGATGGGGTTCAGGACGGACCAATCCAGACGATTAAGAGAGAGGCGAAAAAGCATGATACAATGATTAGGTTTGTTGCAAAGGAGAGGCTTGACCAGTTAAGCGAGACAGGAAAGCACCAGGGGGTTATCGCCTATGCGGCAGCCTACGAATATGCAGAGGTTGAGGATATATTGGAGGCTGCAAGGGTAAAAAACGAGCCACCATTTGTATTTATCCTTGATAATATCGAAGACCCGCATAATCTGGGTGCAATTATAAGAACTGCAAATCTGGCAGGGGCTCATGGAGTAATAATTCCCAAAAACAGGGCGGTGGGACTTACCGCAACCGTTGCGAGAACTTCCGCAGGGGCTTTGAATTATACCCCTGTTGCAAGGGTGACAAACATAGCAAAGACAATTGAGGAGTTAAAGAAACAAGGAATGTGGTTTGTGTGTGCCGATATGGACGGAACATGTATGTATGACCTTGACCTAAAAGGCTCGATAGGACTTGTAATTGGAAACGAGGGTGAGGGAGTAGGAAGACTTGTCAAGGAAAAGTGTGATTTTGTGGCTTCTATTCCCATGAAAGGCGATATTGATTCGCTTAATGCGTCAGTGGCAGCGGGAGTCCTTGCATATGAAATTGTAAGACAGCGTATAATTTAGTGAAAGGCATAAAGTTATGTCAAATAATTATGAGGGTAAAACCGACGAGGAACTTATAGACAGGCTTCGGGAAGGTGAGTCGGCAATAACTGACTACATTATGGAAAAGTACAAAAACCTTGTCCGTAAAAATGCAAAATCAATGTATATATTAGGAGCTGACAATGACGACTTGATACAGGAGGGCATGATAGGGCTATTCAAGGCAATACGTGACTATGATGCTGGGCGTGATGCAAGCTTTTATACATTTGCTGATTTGTGTATATCAAGACAGATTTATAAGGCTGTTCAAGCCTCAAACCGTGAAAAGCATACTCCGTTGAATACCTACATTTCCCTGTATACAAACATGACTGCGGAAGGAAATGACGGAAATCCTGTAGAGCTTGTAAATGTGCTTGAATCGGAGATAGAGAATAATCCTGAACAGCTTATAATAGACCGTGAAAATGTTGCTCATATAGAGGCAATTATCGAAAAAGAACTTAGCAGCTTTGAAAAGCAAGTGCTTGATTTATATCTCACTGGAATGAGCTATTCACAGATAGCCAAGGTGCTTTCGAGGGATGAAAAATCCACCGACAATGCGCTCCAAAGGCTAAAGGCAAAGCTTAGGAAAGCTGTTACAAATAAATAAAAAGGAAGTGTAAAAATTGAGACACGAAAACATTAAAGTAGAAGTACCAAATTCAGTTCAGGCGCACCTGTCACTTTATATACAGGACAGCTATCCTGAAATTTACGGGGAACGTAAACGACCATTAATTTTGGTCTGCCCAGGTGGCGGTTACGAGCATGTTTCTCCGAGGGAGGGAGAGCCAATCGCTTTCAATTTCCTTACGGCAGGAACTCATGCGGCAGTTTTATGGTATGATATTTCGGGTGACGGTGTGGAGTACCCACAGCATTTAAAGGAGCTTGCATGGTCGGTTGCATATATTAGAAATCATGCGGATGAATATGATATTGACAAGGATAAGATAATAGTTGCAGGTTTTTCGGCAGGCGCTCATCTTGCAGCAAGCCTTGGTTGCTTTTGGGACAAGGATTGGCTTCAAAAGGAAATGTCAGTTGACAAAAACCTGTATAGGCCTAACGGATTAATCCTTGCATATCCTGTTATCACGTCAGGCGAGTTTGCACACAGGGGAAGCTTTGTAAATCTTATGGGAAGTAAGGCAACTGATGAATTAAATGACTTTTTAAGCCTTGAAAATCATGTTACGGAAAATGTTCCCCCTGTATTTATGTGGCATACCTTTGAGGACCAGGCAGTGCCTCTTGAAAATTCAATAATGTTTGCGTCAGCTCTTAGAAAAGCAGGTGTAAACTTTGAGTATCACGTATTTCCACATGGAGGTCACGGGTATTCACTTGCAACAAAGGAAACTTCAACAAACGGCAAAAATGAAATCGAGCCACAGTGTGAACAGTGGATGGAGCTTTGCAAAAATTGGATTAAATATAACCTATAACTTTGAAAGGATTGTATATAATGGAAAAATATGATTACCTTATAGTTGGTGCCGGCTTGTATGGTGCTGTATTTGCCCATGAAATGACAGCTCAGGGATATAAATGCCTCGTCATTGATAAAAGAAATCATTTGGGTGGAAATATATACACTAAAGAAATAGAAGGAATACAGGTTCACCAATACGGCGCACATATTTTTCATACGAATAATCAAGATGTATGGGATTATGTGAATGGATTTGCCAAATTTAACAGATATACCAACAGCCCGATAGCTAATTATAAGGGTGAAATATACAATATGCCGTTTAATATGAACACGTTTAATAAAATGTGGGGAGTGGTGACACCCGATGAGGCAAAGGCTAAAATTGAACAGCAAAAGGCGGAGGCAGGAATAGTTGAGCCAAAAAATTTAGAGGAGCAGGCGATAAGCCTTGTAGGCATTGATATTTACGAGAAGCTGGTAAAGGGCTACACGGGAAAGCAGTGGGGAAGACCATGCACGGAGCTTCCGGCGTTTATAATTAACAGGCTTCCGGTGCGCTTTACATATGATAACAACTATTTCAATGCTCTATATCAGGGAATACCGATAGGAGGATATACATCGCTTGTTGAAAATATGTTGGATGGTATAGAGGTCAGGCTAAACTGCAATTATCTTGAGGACAAGGACGAGCTATCAAAAACTGCAGAAAAGACTGTTTATACAGGAGCGATAGATGCTTACTTTGGATATTGCTATGGCGCACTTGAATACAGGAGCGTCCGTTTTGAGACGGAGGTTTTGGATACTGATAATTATCAGGGAAATGCAGTTGTAAATTACACTGATTCAGAGACACCATATACCCGTATCATAGAGCATAAGCATTTTGAGTTTGGGACGCAGCCAAAGACTGTGATAAGCAGGGAATACAGTGCAGAGTGGAAACCTGGTGATGAACCTTACTATCCTATAAATGATGACAAAAACGCACTATTGTTCTCAAAATATAATGAACTTGGCGAAAAAGAAGAAAATGTAATATTTGGTGGACGGCTTGGAGAGTACAAATATTATGATATGGATAAAATAGTGGAAAGAGCACTTGAAACAGTCCAAAAAGAAATAAAGAAAAGAAACAATATATAAAATAAAATTACAAAACATAGAAGCCTGTTAGACAGGCTTCCTGTTTGTGTAAAAGGGGAATTCTTCCGGAATTGCTAATTAGCAAGTCTGACATCTCTGTCAAACATGATATTATTATACTATGAAATAAGACTTTAATCTATAACTATATTGCATAAATATAACACTATATTAGCCAAATGGAAATATAATGGCATTTAATGTCCGGATAAAGGCTCAAAAACGGATTTTCTGATAATATAGCAAAACATCCGGACAGAGATAATCCCCAATATTGAACCGCAACTGTCAATAAAAACGTCACGTGTTGATGAACTCCGCCCCTGTATATAAAATTGGTGGAATTCGTCCGAGAAAGCAAATCCCACGCATATTATACCCGCAACTAGTGTAAGTAATATTCCACGAAGACCATATACATACAATGGAAGGGCTATAGAGACAGCCAGGATAAAGTATTCTGTGACATGGGCGGTTTTTCGTACATAATAATTTATTTTTCTTATGCAGCTTGTAATTTGTTTATCGGTCAGGTTTAAATCAAGCTTTTGGTCGGCAATGGCTATTACCTTATACGAAACCTTATAGCTTAGGTTTGAGCTTGCAGTTCCGTCCTGTGCAGAAAAGGAAAATATAATATACATCATTATAAGCGCAGGTATAAATGATATCGGCTTAAGTAAAAATATTATTAAACGTTTCATAAAAAGTCCAAAATTCATTTTAATTCTCCAAATTAAATATTGAAATATAAAATAGTATTGTAACATCATATATATTAACCGAAATATGGTATAATACGCAACTAAATTTTATATTAAAAAAACTATTAACTGTACTTTTACTTGTTTTATGATATTATATTAATATCCATAAGCTTAATTACGAAACAGGAGGGAAATATATGAGTGACAGTCTTAGGCTTTCGAGAAGTGAAATTTTTATTTGCTATAAGGATGATGTGTTAAAGCTGTTAAAGTATCTGCCGTGGCTTGAAAATGCAAGTGGAAAGTCTGCGACAGGTATGTACAGCGGCGAGGGGATAGATAAAGCGTCAATGTCCGTTCCGGTATATGATTCCACGCTGTTGGGATTTATCAGGGAAATCAAGACAACGGATTTTATTAACCGTAATTATGTATATACATATTCCAGATACCGTATTAAGACGGCTGCTGATGAAAAAAGGGTTATAGATGCCTGCTCCTTGCAGGAGATAACTGTGCTTGGCGATATCTTATCAAAATACGTATTAAAGGGTGAAGTAAGGGGTGCAGTCTGGTCAGAGGGCGTACAAAACGGAGTATATCTGGCATTATTACAAAAATTAATGGAGTTAATGGAGATACATTCACTTGGATAGCCACGAATAAAAAATGTAAAAAGGGAAATGATATAACAGTATCAATTCTAAAAGGGGGACTTAACATGGATAATATAACAGTCAATAATAGAAAGGTAGCAATAGTCGGCTGTGGTTTTGTGGGTTCAGCAACGGCGTTCTGCCTTATGCAGAGCGGATTGTTTTCTGAAATGGTATTAATTGATGCTGATAATGACAAAGCGGAGGGAGAGGCTCTTGATATTGCGCATGGAATACCGTTTGTGGGACATGTTGATATTTATGCGGGCGGATATGACGATATAGCGGATGCTGCCATAGTCATTGTGACGGCGGGTGCCAACCAAAAGCCCGATGAGACAAGACTTGATTTGGTACACAAAAATGTGGGAATATATAAGAGCATTATGCCTGAGATAGCAAAGAGAAATTATCAGGGAATACTTCTGATTGTGTCAAATCCTGTGGATATACTGACATATGTTGCATGCAGGCTTAGCAATATGCCTGAAAACAGGGTTATAGGTTCGGGAACAGTGCTTGACAGCGCAAGGCTGAAATACAGTCTTGGAGAGCATTTGGATGTTGACAGTAAATCGGTACATGCATTCATAATAGGAGAACACGGAGACAGTGAGATAGCGGCTTGGAGCAGTGTAAATGTCTCAGGAGTTCCTCTAAATGATTTCTGTGAGATGAGAGGTCATTTTAAACATGAGGAATCAATGGAGAGAATTGCGGAGCAGGTTAAAAACAGTGCTTATGAGATTATTTCCAAAAAACGTGCAACATATTATGGAATTGCAATGTCGGTAAAGAGGATATGTGAAGCGATTGTCCGAAATGAGCGTTCAATTCTTCCGGTATCGAGAATGATACACGGTGAGCATGGAATAGACGGAATTGTTATGAGTATGCCGGCAGTTGTTGGAGGTGACGGGATAGAGACAAAGGTTCCAATTTCACTTAGCAGTGAGGAACAGGTAAAACTAAAAAAATCTGCTGATACATTGGCAGGAGTTTTAAAGGAACTTGATATATAAAATTCATTGTCGGACAGTCTTTGGACTGTCCGACAAGTAAACTAAAGGAGTATTATTTTAATGAGTACACAAACTAAAAGCGATAAAATGGACTTTACTACTGGAAGCATATTCGGCAAAATGCTTGGATTTATGCTTCCGATTTTTGGAGCGCTTATTCTCCAAACCATGTATGGAGCAGTGGATATTCTAGTTGTAGGCTGGTTTGGAACTGATGAGAGTATATCGGCTGTTTCAACAGGAAGCAGTCTTATTAATCTTGTTGTATTTGTATTAAATGGACTTGCCATGGGTGTTACAGTCCTTATGGGGCGATATATCGGTGAGAAAAGGAATGAAAGGCTTGGAAAGGTTATCGGTGGGGCAATTGCCGTATTTGTTGTCCTTTCAGTAATTGTTGCGGTACTTTTGCTTGTTGCTGCCGGCCCTCTTTCAAATCTTATGCAGGCACCCTCCGATGCCTTTGACAAGACGGTTACATATGTAAGAATTTGCGGAGGCGGGATTGTATTTATTGTAGGATATAATCTTATAAGCAGTATATTCAGGGGGATTGGAAATGCAAAGCTTCCGCTTTTATTTGTAGGTATAGCCTGTGTTGTCAATATCTTTGCGGATTTGCTGTTTGTGGCTGTATTTAAAATGGACGTTGCGGGTGCAGCCCTTGCAACTGTAATGGCACAGGCGATAAGCCTCATTCTTTCTATTATTGTATGTAGCAAAATTGACCTTCCGTTCAAGCTTCGCAGAAGTGATATAGGATTTAATTCGGAGGTTCCCGTATTTCTGAAGTTGGGACTTCCTATTGCATTCCAGGAATTTTTGACACAGATTTCATTTATGTGTCTCATTGCATTTGTAAATGGAATGGGAACAACACCTGAAATAAAGCTTGCATCATCATCAGGTTATGGTATAGCCAACAAGCTTGTATCAATAGTAATGCTTGTTCCATCCGCACTTATGCAGTCAATGTCATCATTCGTGGCACAAAACGTTGGTGCAGGAAAAGAGGACAGGGCAAGAAAGACGATGATATATGGTATGATTTTTGGAGCGGCGGTTGGAGTTGTAATGACGTGTATGGCATTCTTTGGAGGACAGCAGCTTGCTTCGCTATTTACTGATAACACGGCATATAAAATTAAGGCGGCAGAATACCTTAAGGGATTTAGTGTTGAGGCAATTCTTACATCTATACTGTTTTCATTTATTGGCTATTTTAATGGGCATAATAAGACGCTTTGGGTTATGATACAGGGACTAGCCCAATCATTTATTGTAAGGCTGCCCATGGCATATGTAATGTCGAGAATGGTGCCGGATTCACTTGTCTATATTGGACTTTCCGCACCGTCTGCAAGTGTATTTGGTATAATTATAAATCTTGTATATTTTGTGTATATTACAAAGCATAAAGGAAAAGTAGAAGAAAGCTATGAGGTATAGGTTATGTATGATTTTGACCAAATTGTAGATAGAAGGGATACTAATTCGTTGAAATGGGATGTGGCTCAAAATGAGCTTCCAATGTGGGTTGCCGATATGGATTTCAAGGTTGCCCCTGAAATAACGGAGGCTGTTATAAAAAGGGCAACACAGGGGGTATACGGATATTCAGTAATTCCCGATGAATGGTATCATGCCTATATGGGCTGGTGGGATAAGAGGCATGGTTGGAAAATAAACAAGGACTGGATTGTATTCAGTACAGGTGTAATTCCAATTATTTCCAGCGTTGTCAGAAAGCTAACTACACCGGCTGAAAAGGTTGTTGTACAAACTCCGGTTTACAATATGTTTTTCAATTCAATAGTAAACAACGGAAGACAGGTACTTGAAAATCCGCTTAAATATGACGGTGAGAAATACGAGATTGATTTTGCGGATTTGGAGGATAAGCTTTCGGATAATCAGACAACCTTGATGATTTTGTGCAATCCGCATAATCCGGTGGGTAAAATATGGACTATAGATGAGCTTGCAAAAATAGGTGAGCTTTGCAATAAATATGACGTTACTGTTATATCGGATGAAATTCATTGTGATTTGACAGAGCCGGGAGCAGAGTATATTCCCTTTGCCTCTGTTTCAGATATATGCAGTGAGATAAGCGTAACCTGTGTTGCGCCGACTAAGGCGTTTAACATTGCAGGGCTTCAGACGGCAGCCGCAATAGTACCTGAAAAACACCTTAGACATAAGGTTTGGCGTGGATTAAATACGGATGAGGTGGCAGAGCCAAATACATTTGCAATAGAAGCAGCAATAGCAGCGTTTACAAAATGTGAATACTGGCTTGATGAGCTTAGAAGCTATATATATGAGAACAAAAAGACTGTATCGGAGTATATTGAATTGAATATTCCGCAGCTAAAGCTTGTTCCGTCACAGGCAACATATCTTTTGTGGATAAACTGTGAAAAAGTGGGGAAATCGTCATATGTTGCTGATTTTATAAGAAAAGAGACTGGATTGTATCTCACAGCGGGAAGACAGTACAGGGGAGACGGTGACGGGTTTTTAAGGTTAAACATTGCATGTCCTAGGAGTGTTCTTAAAGATGGTCTTGAACGTCTAAAAAATGGTGTCGAAAAAATAAAAATTTAAAATATTTTAATAATTGTGAAAAAACTGTTGACAAATTCAGATAAAAAGAGTATAAATAACACAATCCCTATTGAAATAATAGGAATACAGAAATAACAGGAGGAGATTTTTATGAAAATGAAAAAGTTTTTGGCAACAGCAGGTACTTTAGTTTTAGGAGCAGCATTGCTTACAGGCTGCGGAAGCTCAAGCAAGGATAAGGGAACTATTACGGTGGCAGCTTCAGCAACACCACACGCAGAGATTTTGGAGCAGGCGGCACCTATTCTGGCAGAGCAGGGATGGACGCTTGAGGTAACTGTATTTGATGATTATGTACAGCCTAACCTTGTGGTAGACAGCGGAGAGTTTGACGCTAACTATTTCCAGCATATTCCATATCTCGAGAATTTCAACGAGGAGAGGGGAACAGACCTTGTAAATGCAGGCGGTATCCATTATGAGCCGTTTGGAATTTATCCGGGAACAAAGTCTTCTTTGGATGACATAGCTGACGGTGATACAATCGCAGTTCCTAACGATACTACAAATGAGGCGAGAGCGCTTCTTTTACTTGAGGCAAACGGAATTATAACATTAAAGGATGGTGCAGGACTTAACGCAACAGTCAATGACATTGAAAACTATAATGTGGCAGTTGATATTCAGGAGCTTGAGGCGGCTCAGGTTTCAAGAGTGACAGGCGAGGTTGCTTATGTGGTATTAAATGGTAACTATGCACTTGAAGCCGGCTATTCAGTAGGCAAGGATGCACTTGCATATGAGACAAGCGATTCAGAGGCAGCCCAGACATATGTTAATGTTATTGCAGTTAAATCAGGAAATGAGAACAGCGATAAAATCAAGGCACTTGTAGAAGTGCTTAAGTCAGATGAGATTAAGAAATATATAGAAGATACATACGACGGAGCAGTTATTCCTTTTGAATAAGCTTTTGATAAAAAATCCGCAGTGGTTCAGATTTGGATTACTGCGGATTTTCTTGCTTTATGGATAAAATCTTGTTATAGTTAAGTTTGTACATAATAAAGGGGAGGAAAAGAAATGGGAACAATAATCCGACTGGAAAATGTGAGTAAAACCTTTCAAGCACAAAATGGAAATGTCGAGGCGGTAAGAAATATTAATCTTGAAATAGAAAAGGGAGATATATTTGGCATTATCGGACTTTCAGGGGCGGGTAAGAGCACACTCGTAAGATGCCTTAATCTACTTGAAAGACCTACCGAGGGCAGCGTATGGGTAAATGACCAGAACCTTATGGAGCTTTCAGATAAAGAGTTGAGGGCGGCAAGGCGTGATATAGGGATGATTTTCCAACACTTTAATCTTCTCATGCAGAGAAATGTGTTGGATAATGTATGTTTCCCGATGGAGATAGCAGGCATTAAGCGTGCCGAGGCTAAAAAGCGTGCAATGGAATATCTGAAAATAGTAGGTCTTGAACAAAAGGCAATGGCATATCCCTCGCAGCTTTCGGGAGGACAAAAACAGCGAGTTGCAATAGCAAGAGTGCTTGCAAGCGACCCTAAGATTTTACTTTGCGATGAGGCAACAAGCGCCCTTGACCCGCAAACTACAAAGTCAATTTTGAATTTGCTTAAGGATATTAATAAAAATTATGGAATTACAATCGTTGTCATAACACATGAGATGAGTGTAATCCAGGAAATCTGTAACAAGGTTGCGGTGCTTGAACAGGGAAGCATGGTTGAAAGGGGAACCGTTGAAGAATTATTCCGTTCACCACGGACTGAGGCGGCAAAGCGACTTGTTTATTCTGGAACAACTTGCGTGGAGTCAATGACAAGCAAAAGACAGGTCAGAGTGACATTTGAGGGAAATTCAGCCTTTGAGCCTATTATAGGAAATATTATTCTTGAATGTAAGACACCTGTAAATATTCTTTTTGCGGATACTAAGAATATAAATGGAAAGGCTGTAGGGGAAATGATTTTACAGCTTCCGGATTCCGATGAGATTGCAGATAAGATGATTGCATATTTTAAAGGAAAAAATTTAGGTGTAAAGGAGTTGACAGAAGATGTTCGATGAGACTATGATTAAAATGTTTGTGGAGGGAATAGGAGCCACATTATATATGACATTAGTATCAACCCTGTTTGGATATGTGTTTGGACTTCCGATGGGTGTAATTCTTACAATTTCCGATATAGACGGCATAAAGCCCAATAAAATAGTATATAAGGTGCTTGATGTTATAGTAAATCTATTGAGAAGTATACCTTTTCTTATTTTACTTATACTTGTAATGCCCCTTACAAAGATTATCGTGGGAAAGAGCTATGGCTCAACAGCAACAATTGTTCCGCTTGTAATCGCTGCAGCACCGTTTATAGCGAGAATGGTGGAGTCCTCATTAAAGGAGGTTGATAAAGGTGTGGTTGAGGCAGCCCAGAGTATGGGAGCGTCAACATGGACTATTATTGTAAAGGTTTTATTGGCAGAGGCAAAGACCTCGCTTTTAGTTGGGATGACAATTGCCCTTGGAACCATACTTGGATATTCAGCAATGGCGGGAACTGTAGGTGGTGGCGGACTTGGAGACATAGCTATACGTTATGGTTACTATAGATATAATACTCCGGTAATGATTGTCACTATTGTAATCTTGGTTGTCCTCGTCCAAATTTTACAGGGTATAGGTATGATGATGTCACGAAAGTTTGATAAGCGTAAAAATTAAATTTATTTATGTACAGAAAGGCTGTAAGGAAATGGATAAGGAAGAATTAATAAGCCGTATTATGGAGCTTAAAAAGGAAAAGGATGCTGTAATCTTAGCCCATTATTATGTTGATGGTGAGGTTCAGGCAATTGCTGATTATGTGGGGGATTCATATTTCCTTGCACAGAAGGCGACGCAAATCCCAGAGAGGGTAATTATTTTTTGCGGTGTGTCATTTATGGGAGAAAGCGCCAAAATTTTAAACCCTGAAAAGACTGTGGTTATGGCAGATGATACAGCCGACTGTCCAATGGCTCATATGGTTGATTTAGATAAGATTAATGAGGTAAGGTCACAGTATGATGATGTAGCAGTGGTATGTTATGTTAATTCGACTGCCGAGATAAAGGCAGTGTCCGATGTGTGCGTTACTTCATCAAATGCGGTGCGTATTGTAAAAAGGCTTCCTAATAAGCATATTTTCTTTATTCCGGACAACAACCTTGGACGATTTGTTGCAAAGCAGGTACCTGATAAGGAATTTATTTTTAATGACGGTTTCTGCCATGTTCATAAGAGTATTCACAGTGAGGACATTTTAAATGCTAAAAAAATACATCCGGAGGCACTGGTGCTCGCACATCCTGAGTGTACTGAGGATGCATTGGAGCTTGCCGATTTTATAGGAAGTACATCTGAAATTATAGATTTTGTTACGGCATCTGACAAGGAAGTTTTCATAATATGTACAGAAATGGGGATTTTTTATGAGCTTATGCAGAAAAACCCGAATAAAAGGTTTTATTCAGTGGGACACAGACAGTTTTGTCCTAATATGAAGAAGGTAAGCTTAAATAACGTACTTTCTTCTTTGGAGACTCTTGAAAATCCTGTGGAACTTGACGAGGAGCTAAGGCTTAAAGCAAACCTGCCCTTAAAGCGTATGCTTGAATT
This sequence comes from uncultured Roseburia sp., assembly GCA_964437435.1. Classification (GTDB taxonomy): domain Bacteria; phylum Bacillota; class Clostridia; order Lachnospirales; family Lachnospiraceae; genus COE1. The sequence continues at coordinate 1,721 of CAYTGS010000040.1, read as the reverse complement.
AGCGGCAAAATAGCGTGATATATTGTAATTGTTTGGGAAAGTAGGAAATTACATGGATGACAAAGAGGGGAAGATTACAAAAAGACAAAAGATTTGTATGGGGATAGTCTTTGGTTTAATTGTTCTTTTTATAATTATTTATTTTATATTTGGATTATATTATACAAAACATTTCTTTATGAATGTAAAGATAAACAATACTGATGTTTCCAATATGTCGGCTGGGGAAGTATGTGATGAATTGGATAACAGGGCTGCAAACTATACGCTTACAATTTATGAACGGAATGATAAATCCGAAGTGCTTTATGGAAAAGATTTTGATATGCAGCTTAGGTACAAGGATGTCATAAATGATATTATTGAAAACCAAAAAGCGTGGGGATGGATAAAAAGTATATTTGTTAATACCGAGTATAATCTTACCGTGTTGGCTGATTACAATGAGGATAAGCTGAAAAGTAAAATATCAGAGCTTTCCTGCATTGATACTTCAAAAATGGAAAGTCCTGAAAGCGCATATCTTGAATATAATGAAGATACGGGGCTTGAAATTGTGCCTGATATAAAGGGTACAAAAATTAATCCGGACAGGTTGCAGAAAACACTTATAGATAAGGTATCACAGGTGGAATATTCTGTGGATTTGGATGAAATAGGAATTTATTACCAACCTAAAATTAAAGCTGATAATAAAAGGCTGAATGACAGATATATTATATTAAAGCCATATCTTGACACGAAAATTACTTATCATTTTGATAATGAGACAGAGATACTTGATGGGAGTATTTTTTATGACTGGATAGGATTAGATATAAACGGCAATGTTGAATTTGATGAGGAAAGCATAAAAGAATACGTCAAGGAGCTTGCAAAAAAATATAATACAGCATATAAACCCAAAACACTGGAAACCTCATACGGTGAAACCGTGACTATAACGGCAGGCTCCTATGGCTGGCTTATAAATCAGCAGGAGGAGAGGGAAGCGCTTCTTAATGCGTTGATGTCATGTGAAAGTCAGGACAGGGAACCGGTATATGCCCAAACGGCGGAAAGCCACACAGGAAACGATTATGGTGATACATATGTTGAAATAAATCTTTCGGCACAGCATTTATTCTTTTATAAGGAAGGGAAGCTTTTAATAGAAACTGATTTTGTATCAGGGAATGCGTCAAGGGGCTGGAGTACACCGGCAGGGGCATATCCCCTTACATATAAGGAGCGCAATGCCACCCTTAAAGGGGAAAATTATGCAACGCCTGTATCGTATTGGATGCCGTTTAACGGAAATATAGGACTCCATGACAGCACTTGGAGAAGCAGTTATGGAAAAAATATATATAAAAAGAATGGCTCACATGGATGTATAAATCTTCCACCAAGTGCGGCAGAGGTGATTTTTGATAATATAGAAAAAGGAATGCCTGTGCTTTGCTATTATCTTGAGGGAACCGAGTGGGTTGGAAATGAAAATAAATATGAGACAGTGGAAGCGGAGCCTGATGCCGTGACAGTGGCTGAAATTGTGACGGAGCAGGCGGTGCAGCAATAACAGGAGGTAAAGACAATGGAGATAAGACGTGCCAAGGAATGTGATATGGACGGAATAAATGATTTGCTCTGCCAGGTGTTAATGGTACATCATAATGGCAGACCTGATTTATTCAAATCAGACACAAAAAAATACACAGACGAGGAATTAAAGACGCTCA
>CAYTGS010000039.1:0-15215 GCA_964437435.1 uncultured Roseburia sp. | reverse complement strand
GAATAAGCAAAGCATTTGAAAATAAAAAAGCATTTATCCCATTCGTAACAGGTGGCGACCCTGATATAGAGACAACGGAAGCTCTTATACCTAAAATGGTGGAGGCTGGGGCTGATTTAATAGAAATTGGTATTCCATTCTCTGACCCTATTGCGGAGGGTGTTGTTATTCAGGAGGCTGACGAGAGGGCTTTGAAGTCAGGAACAACTACAGATAAATTGTTTGACATGGTTAAGCGTATACGTGAAAAGGTAGATATCCCGCTTGTTTTCATGACTTACATGAATCCTATATTTACATATGGAACAGAAAAATTCACAAAAAAATGTGCCGAAGTAGGTATTGACGGAATTATTGTTCCTGATGTACCATTTGAGGAGAAGGATGAATTAAGCGGAGCCTGTGAAAGTGCAGGGATTGAGCTTATTTCAATGATAGCGCCGACCTCACATGAACGTATCAACATGATAGCAAGCCAGGCACATGGATTTTTGTATTGTGTATCTTCACTCGGAGTTACGGGAGTAAGAAGCAAAATCACTACAAACATTGGTGAAATGGTTTCTCAGGTAAAGAAAGTTTCGGATATCCCATGTGCTATTGGATTTGGTATATCGACACCAGAGCAGGCTCGTGAAATGGCAGCCGTCTCTGACGGAGCCATTGTCGGAAGTGCTATTGTAAAGATAGTTGCAAAATATGGTAAGGACTGCATACAGCCTGTCTGTGACTATGTAAAGGAGATGAAAGAGGCAGTTAACAGTTTAAAGTAAATAACAGATGTGCAAGAGAGGGTATAGGATTAAAAATGACTGACATAAGCAAGGTACTTGAATTAGAAAAAAATTATCCCGATGTTAATGCCATGGATAAGGCTAAAGAGCAGTGGGACAGCGTGGCAAAGCCCTTAAACAGTCTCGGAAAATTTGAGAAGGCTGTTATTCAGCTTGCAGGAATTTACGGTAAGCATAACTTTGAAATTAAAAATAAGGCAGTTCTTACATATTGTTCAGACAATGGAGTTGTCGAGGAGGGAATAAGCCAGTCAGACAGCAGCGTGACGGCTACAGTTGCATTGAGCATGGCAGCCGGAAAGGCAAACATAAATGTTATGGCTGGCAAGGCAGGAGCGGAAGTTTATCCTGTCGATATAGGAATAAAGGAATCTGTAAGCCACGAAAACCTTATAAATAAGAAAGTGGCAAAGGGTACAAAAAACATAGCCCATGAAGCCGCAATGACAGATAAGCAGTGCCTAAAGGCTATTAAAACCGGCATAGAGCTTGTTGGCGAGCTTAAGGAGAAAAATACCGATATAATAGCAATCGGTGAGATGGGAATAGGAAATACCACAACTTCAAGCGCAATGTCGAGTGTATTGCTGAACCGTTCGGTAAGGGAGCTTACCGGAAGGGGGGCAGGACTTTCAGGAGAGGCGCTTGACAGGAAGATAAAGACAATTATACAGGCGATAAAGGTTAATAAGCCTGATAGTAATGATGCTTTTGATATTCTTAAAAAGCTTGGAGGCTTTGATATAGCTGCAATGGCGGGAACCTGTATTGGTGGAATGGTTTATGGTGTTCCTATAGTTGTGGACGGGGTGATATCTGCGGTTGCAGCTCTTACGGCAGTAAGAATGGTGCCGGAGTGCTCGCCTTATATATTGGCATCACACTCATCTAAAGAGCCTGCCCAAGAGCTGTTACTTAAGGATATGGGCAAAAGTGCAATAATATATGCTGATATGTGTCTCGGAGAGGGAACGGGAGCAGTGCTTTTATTTCCGCTTTTGGATATTGCATTGGCAGAATACAGTACGGCACATAGATTTAAAGAGATAGACATGGAGCCATATAAACCGTTATGATTATATTAGTTACAGGGGCAAGTGCCAGCGGAAAATCTGAATATGCGGAAAAGCGCATAATGGACGAAAAAGAGCCGGCAATCTATATAGCAACAATGAAACCATATGGAGACGAGGGTAAAGCCAGAGTTTTAAAGCACCAAAAACAAAGGGAGAACCGTCGTTTCCAAACTATGGAAATATATGATGACTTGGAGAATGCGTTAATTCCCGAAAATAAAAATATTCTTCTCGAATGTATGTCAAATCTAGTGGCAAATGAAATGTTTGCAGATGAGTGCGGCTATAAGAGCAAAGATTTTGACGTTATAAGAGAAAGAATACTTAGGGGGGTTAAACGCATTATTTCTATGTCAAAAAATATTGTGATTGTGACAAACGAAGTCTTTTCCGATACCTTGGATTACGAAGCTGCTACAATTGATTATATTAAAATGCTTGGTTCTGTAAACAGGTATCTGTCGGAGCTTGCCGACGAAGTGGTTGAGGTTGTTTATGGTATTCCGGTCATTTTGACAAAACAATAAGTTAACATAAATAAAAGGAAAAAATAATGGGATTGATTAGAACGCTCTGCCTTGCATTTTCAATGTACTCACGAATACCAATGCCATACCTTGAATATAAGGAAGAAGACATGAAATATGTGTTTTTGTTCTTTCCGTTTATAGGTGTGGTAATAGGCGCATTGGAGCTTGCATGGCATTATTTATGCGGTATATTTGAAATTGGTAATATGCTTTATTCGGCGGTAGCCGTTGCCGTTCCGTTTTTTGTCACGGGTGGTTTTCATATGGACGGCTTTCTCGACACAACGGATGCATTGTCTTCATATGGGGACAGGAATAAAAAGCTGGAAATCCTAAAGGACTCCCATGTTGGAGCCTTTGCAGTTATATGGAGTGGTGTATATCTTGTGCTCAACATGGGTGCATATGGTGAGCTTTATAATTTTACATTAATCGGGAAAAGTATTGCATTAGTATCATTTGTGTATATATTATCAAGAATAACAAGCGGATTGGCAGCAGTAGTCTTTCCAAGTGCAAATTCGGATAAATCAATAAAAAGCTCTCTGGCTGAATTAAAAAGGGTAAGCTCAAAGCGTGTCGTGGCAGTGGGACTTGTTATTTATCTTATTTTGTCATTTATTTTTATATTCATGGTAAATGCCATATTGAGTCTCTTTGTGTTTGTGGCACTAGGACTTTGTTTTCTGTATTATTATTATATGTCAAAAAAGAATTTTGGCGGAATAACAGGAGACCTTGCAGGCTGGTACCTACAGGTTTGTGAGCTTGTGCTGTTGCTGGTAATTGTTATTTTGGGAAGATGGAGCGTGGTAGCATTATGATATTTATAACAGGCGGTGCATTTCAGGGGAAAACTGAATATGCAATTAAAAATTTGGGTGTTCGGGAAGCTGATATTCTTGATTGTGAAGACTATGACAGAACTACAAGTCCGGAGTTTTATTTTATGATGAATACGGTTGGGATAAAGTGTGTTAAAAATATTCAAATACTGATAAAATCAGCAGTCGAACCGGAAAATCTTTCAATTCAGAATATGACGGTGGAGGACATGGTGGAGGAAATAGAAGACTCCTTGGAGGGATTATTTGAGAAAAATCCTGGAATGGTTTTTATAATGGACGAGGTTGGAAATGGAATAGTTCCTATTGAAAAATCAGACAGGGATTACAGGGAGGCGGTGGGAAATATAGGCTGTTTCCTAGCCCAAAATGCTGAAAGCGTTATTCGTGTAATCTGTGGAATAGGGCAGGTTATTAAATAATGAAGATATATCTTATACGTCATGGACTGACATTGGGAAATACATATAGACGCTATATTGGAATTACGGACGAGCCTTTGTGTGACGAGGGAATAGAACAGCTAAGGACACGTAAATACCCAAGTGCAGACCTTATATTTGCAAGCCCGCTTAAAAGGTGCATTATGACGGCAAATATAATTTATCCCGAAACGGATGTAAGTCAAATACATATATGCGAAAACCTAAAGGAAATGGATTTTGGAATGTTTGAAAACAAAAGCTATGAGGATTTAAAGGATGAGCCTGAATATATAAAATGGCTTGAAAGCGACGGCAGAAATCCATTTCCAGGGGGTGAGGGCAGATATGAGTTTACTACAAGGTGCCAGAAAGCCTTTGACGAGTGCCTTGGATTTATAAAACGGAAATTCCCTAATGTACAGACGGCTGCTTTTATTGTTCATGGCGGTACAATCATGGCAATTATGGAAAAGTACGGGACACCAAAGGGCGAATATTATAAGTGGCAGATAAAAAATGGTGAAATGATTGAGCTTGTGCTATAAAGAATTATGTAATTTGAGCCGATATTATTTACAGAAATGTTAGAAAGGGGAAAAGTCATGAATGTAAACAGTGCGAGAAACTCTCTTGTTAGGGCTAGAAATCTCAGAAATGCAAGAAAAAGCCGTAGCAGTAAAGTAATAAGCAGTCATGCATCATTAAAGACAAGCACCTCAAGTACAAGCACAACTAATAAAACAACGTCAACAAGCTCAACCTCATCAACAACCTCCACCACTAAGACAAAGCAGATAGCAATGTATGAAAAAGTGGAATCAAAGGCAGATGAAATCCAAAGCCTTGTAGCAAAAATGATTGATATAGGCAAGATGGAATATACGGATGATGAGACTGGCGAAAAGGCAAAGGAGAACGATAAATCCAGCATGGTGTCATATATTAAGGACTTTGCAGAGGATTACAATACGGTTCATGATGCATTGAGCGACATAGGCGGTTCTTCAAACCTTGCTTTCAAGAAAACATTGGAAAGCATAGTTACCTCAAACAAAAGTGCGCTTAAGGAGATTGGTGTCACGGTGGATAACAGCGGTGATATAACGGTTGATGAGACAAAGTTAAAGAATGCTGATGAGGACAAGGTTAAATCGCTTTTTGCAACTTCTGGAGGATTTGCAGATAAGATAAGCACCAAAATGGAAACCATAGAAAGCACAGCAGCAAGTACGGTGACTGTATTAAATAAGCTGTATGGGACAACCTCTACCTACAATACAGGAAGCACATACAACAGCAGCTATTACAATAGCTATGGAAGCAGTAGTAGTTGGTATATATAGTGAAAATAAAAGGACTATCCGGTTTATTTCTTCCGGATAGTCTTTTTGTTTTCCTTGTCTGCATACATTATTTTGTCTGCACGGTTGTAAGTGTCCTCAAGGTTTTTATCTATATTCTCATCAAAAATAGTATAGCCGTATGCTATCTGCATTTTAAAATTCTTAATGTCACGGTTTGCCGAATCCACACTTGATTCAAGCATTGCCAGATAGTGGGTCATATCAACGCTGGAAGCCTTTTCGATAAGGGCTACAAACTCGTCACCGCCCACTCGGTAGCAGGTTCCTATACCGTCAAAGATTTCATGTATTATTGTGGCACAGGTCGTTATATACTTATCACCGGCGCTGTGACCGTATGTATCGTTTGTATGCTTTAGGTTATTCAAATCAAAATCAACAACCGCAATGTCTTTTGGATTGCTTGAAAGTATCTCGAAATCCTTATTAAAACATGTTCTATTATTAAGTCCGGTCATCTGGTCGGTATATGCAAGCTTTTGATATGTACTTGCCTCCTGACCTTTTTTCATAAGCGAAATGGATTCAGTCATTGATGAAAGACCAAGTATCAATATATAAAGGAAAAATCCAATACGTCCAAATCTGCTGTTGTCATGCATTCCCATGTAATATCCGAATAAATCTAATAAAAGAGAGAAAGCACATATAAAAATACAGACTAAATGAATTCTAACATTGTACGATACCACATTATCCTTGATTAGACGGAATGACTGAATTAATATTATTATAATAATGAAAATCAGCATAACGTGCGTAGTCCATAAACACTGTCTCAAATCGTAAATTCCTGTAAGTGACATAATCAAGCAGTATAATATCTGTAAAATGTCAATTTTGTAAAAGACATCCCAAATAGGACTTTTATCATCATAAAACGTTTGTACAAACTTTGCAAACGGATATGGCAAAAGCATCAGTGATAAAAAAGATATATATGATGTGACGATGTTGTTGCGCAACAGCAAAACAGTCATGCTACATTCGTTTATTGACCAAACGGATAACAGCATTGCAAAGGTGCCGAGCTTTAAAAGCTTTCCGTCAGAGGGCAGATTGCGTGATATTATAACATGATAAATAATCAATACCAAACCGCTTACGAACATTGCTATGCAAATCATAAATGCCGTCATATTTGTGGAAATTATGTATGCAGGAAGTGATAATTGGTTTCCTACGTAAAATTCAGGAATTTCACTTATATATTTTGAATATGGACTTCTGATGATTATTTCAAGTTCATTTACGCTATCTGGAAGCTCTATAAAGTTCCAGCAATAACCCGGAGATTTTGAAAAAGGATTATTGTTTATGACTGGATACTGATATATCAGATTACCATTGTCATATATCTCAATACTCTGGTGAACTGAGAAAAATCCCAAAATATTTCCTACAGATTTATCAATAGTAATAGTACCGTTAATAATGGATTTCGTCATGCTTTGAACTTTTGTGTATTCGCTCCACGTATTAACCTTGTAAGCCGATTGCTGCTGGCGTGTGTCGGTTTTAATATCATACAAATATAGATACGTTAATAGAGAAAAATTTACAAGGAAAAGCGCGATATAGAAAATCAGGTTTTTATTCTTTGTCAAATATTTTTTCATTGGCGCAATTACTCCCTATCCTTTTGTTTGTATTTTATAAAATAATACTTATACTAATTATACCACGTGTTATGTCAATATGCTACAAAAAAATAAAAAAAGTTAAAAATTATATAAGAGCAGAAAAGACTATTAATTTATTTGCCTTGAAATTAATTTGCAGATAGTGTAAAGTTAAAATAGGAGAGTTGTCATAAAAATATGAATATTGTCGCAATGATGAAGCAAATATAGTTATGTGGGGTTGACTTAAAATGAGTAAATGTGTGATAATTGGTGCAGGAGAGTGCGACGTTGAAAATTTGAAGCGCACGGTTATCCTGGATAAATCGGATATATGTATAGCGGCTGACGGTGGATTGGATTATGCCATGGCAGCCAGGATTACACCGGATTTGGTAATAGGCGATATGGATTCGCTGGCTGATAAGGGCAGCCTGGAAAATTTTAATGTGCAGTATCTTCCAGTGGAAAAGGATGATACCGATATGCTTGCTGCGATAAAGGCAGGGCTTGATAGGGGCTGTGCGGAATTTGAAATATATGGTGGAATGGGCGGAAGCATAGACCATACGATTGCAAACATACAATGTCTTGTGTATATTATAAATAATGGTGCTTCTGGAAAGCTAATATCGGATAGGGGGAGTACAATAACGCTTATCAGCGGTGAACGTATGACATTTGAGCCTGATGAATATCCCGTGGGGAAGCGCATTTCAATATTTGCTGTTGGGGGAAATGCAGAGGGAGTGACCGTGAGGGGCTTAAAATATACGGTATTTAATACAACCCTTAAGACGGACTTCCCTATAGGCGTAAGCAATGAATTTATAGGTGAGGACGCATATATAGAGGTCAAAGACGGAATACTAATGATATACGTTGATTGAAAATACAATAACGGAGGTTAAATTTAATGATTTACACATTTTCAACATGGCTGTTCTTTTTTTACTTTTATTGTTTTCTTGGTTGGATTTGGGAGACATGTTATGTTTCTGTGCTACAGGGAAAATGGGTTAACAGGGGGTTTATGACGGGACCATTTCTGCCGATTTACGGCTCGGGAGCAATAGTTGTCTTAATATTCACCCTGCCGTATAGGACAAATGCGGGGCTTGTTTTTTTGGTAGGTATGGTGAGTGCGACGGTGTTGGAATATTTCACGGGGGTTGCAATGGAGAAAATGTTCCATGTGAGGTATTGGGATTATAGTAAACAGCCCTTTAACCTGAATGGTCATATCTGCCTTACCTCATCATTGGCATGGGGTGTTTTCTCGGTTATATTAACGCTGTATGGGCATAATCCAGTCGAGAAAATGGCGCTTGGAATGAATAGTAACCTGTTGGAATTCATAGTATTTATTATCACAGTATACTTTTCCGTCGATATGGCGGAGAGTATACGTGAGGCAATAAATCTCAGGGAAGTACTTATAAGTCTTGAAAGCAGTAATGATGATATAAGACGGCTTCAGAGACATTTTGATGTTGCATATGCATTTTATGGCAATGAAATCAAAGAAAAATCAGAGGCGGGTCTTAGAAAGATTAATTCTGCAATTGGAACGGGAAAGGAAGTATATGGAAAGCTTGGCGAGACCGGAAAAAATTCCAAGGCTGTAATTATGGAAAAAATAGACAATGCCAGGTCAAGGAAGGATTACAGGCGCATGAATTCATTACTTAAACGAAATCCTGAGGCGGTGTCAAAAATGCATGAGGAAGCGTTTTCAGAATTTGTAGAGGTGGTAAGCCACGGCTCAAATAAATAATGGTGGGATGATATGTTACCTGAAAAGAAAATCAATATTAAAAAGTATTTTACGGATGTAAATTCACAATTGCTGATATTTAACTCTATTATCATAATAGAGATTGCTACCCTTGCGACAATGATGATTTATCAGAGCTTTATTAATTACAACAAAAAGGGTATAGCCATGATGATTGTGATTGTCCTATATCTTGTGGTAATGATGGTGCTTGCAAATATGTATCCTAAAAAGGTGGAGCTTTTTGCAACATTTATACTATTACCGCTTAATGTAGTGGCACTGCCTTTTATGCTTCTCTTTACAGATGGTGGCGGTTTAAGCTCTGGTGTGCCGATATGGATTACATTTGGAATTATACTTGTATGCATACTGACAAACGGAATATATTTTAAGATTATGATGCCTATTACGCTTCTATCGGCAGCACTGACAATAGCATACGGTTACATAAACAGGGACACACTTGTATACACCGCAAACAATGACTTTTATTATTTTCAGGATAATCTTGCGGCTATTTTTGGCGTTTCCTGCTCGCTTGGATTTATACTTAAATACCAAAAGTACATACAGGATAAACAGAATATAAAGATTGAAAAGGCAATAGAGGATGCGGAGAATGAAAAGCTCAATGCGCAAAAGGCAAATGAGGCAAAGACAAATTTCCTCGCAAACATGTCCCATGACATAAGAACCCCAATGAATGCAATAGTCGGCATGGTGGATATTGCAAGGTATGATATAGATGATGCCGAGAAGGTTGGGGACTGCCTTGATAAAATCAGTAGCTCATCCACACAGCTCCTTACACTGCTTAACAACATACTTGATATGTCAGAGATAGAGATGGATGAACTTAAGCTTAAGGAAATACAGTTCAGCATGGATGAGGTAATTGAAAATGTCCAGGTTGTACTGACCCAGACTGCAAGAAGCCGCAAGGTTGATTTAAATGTGACGAGAAATATTGAGCATACTAACCTTGTGGGCGATTCTGTGAGGCTGAGACAAGTTCTCATGAATGTAATCAGTAATGGAATAAAGTATACGGAGGCTTTTGGCAAGGTTGACGTAAGTATTGATGAGGTCAGAAGTGATGATGAGAGGTATGCGGAGTTTGATATTGAAGTGATTGATACCGGAGTTGGAATGACAAAGGATTTCATTGACAACCATATGTTTAAGCCCTTTGACCGGTCAAAGGAAATAATTGTGCAGAAGGTTGAAGGAAGCGGTATTGGCATGAGTATTACAAAGGGAATTATAGATGCCATGGGCGCAACAATGGATGTTGAAAGTATTGTAGGAGAGGGAACGAGGTTCTATATCCATATGAAGTTCAAAATAGACATGAATATTCAGAAGAACTTTGTGACTGAAAAAGACGGCTTGACGGTACTTGACGCAACAGGGAAAAATATACTTGTTGTGGAGGACAATGAAATCAACATGGAGATAATAAAGGCAATATTGGAGCGCACACATGCCCGTGTCATATGCGCATGGGATGCCGAGGAGGCTATAGACATTATCAGTGCGTCTAAGGAAGGGCATTTTGATTTGATACTTATGGATATACAGATGCCGGGAATGGATGGATATGCTGCAACCAGAAGTATACGCTGCATGGATAGAAAGGATACGGCGACAATCCCTATCATAGCAATGACAGCCAATGCCTTTGCGCAGGATGTAGAGAAAGCATTAAACGCCGGAATGAATGCGCATGTGGCAAAACCGATAGATATTGATGAGCTATTCCAAAAGATGTACCATTTCCTGTATACTTAAATAAAGCAGTTGATAAAAATTGTGAAAAAGAGTATACTTTGTTTGGAAAATTACCGTAATGAAACAATTGAAAAGGAGAACGATAAATGAGCAAGAAAACTACAGTTTTAATGATTCTTGATGGCTATGGATTAAATGAAAAGACAGAGCATAATGCGGTTGCTTTAGCTAAGACACCCGTTATGGATAGGCTTATGAAGGAATATCCGTTCGCAAGGGGAAACGCAAGCGGAATGGCAGTGGGGCTTCCTGACGGACAGATGGGAAACTCTGAGGTCGGACATTTGAATATGGGTGCAGGAAGAATTGTGTATCAGGAGCTTACTAGAATTACAAAGGAAATCCAGGACGGAACATTCTTTGAAAATCCGGCATTGCTTGAGGCGATAAACAACTGCAAGGAGAAAAATTCCGCACTTCATTTCTTCGGACTTTTATCAGACGGTGGCGTACACAGCCACAATACACACCTCTACGGCTTGTTAGAGCTTGCCAAGAGAAACGGAATATCTAATGTATATGTACATTGCTTCCTTGACGGACGTGACACTCCTCCCGCATCAGGAAAAGGCTTTGCACAGGAGCTTGAAGCCAAGATGTCTCAAATCGGAGTCGGAAAGATTGCATCTGTAATGGGACGCTATTATGCAATGGATAGGGATAATAACTATGACCGTGTTAAGCTTGCCTATGACGCATTGACTTTGGGCAAGGGCGAACAGGCACCAAGCGGTCCTGAGGCTATACAGCAGTCATATGACAACGATAAGACAGACGAGTTTGTACTTCCGACGGTAGTGGTAGAGAACGGAGAGCCTGTCGGAAAAATTAAGAGCGGAGACTCTATTGTGTTCTTTAATTTCAGACCTGATAGGGCAAGGGAGATTACAAGGGCATTTTGTGATGATGATTTCAAGGGATTTGAGAGGGAAAGGCTTGATGTTAAGTTTGTATGCTTCTCGGATTATGACCCTACAATACCTAATAAGTCAGTTGCATTCCACAAGATAGCAGTCACTAATACGTTTGGCGAATGGCTTGCAGCCAATAACATGACGCAGGCAAGAATTGCCGAGACAGAGAAATACGCACACGTTACGTTTTTCTTTAACGGTGGCGTGGAGGAGCCTAACAAGGGTGAGGACAGGGTGCTTGTTCCGTCACCCAAGGAAGTGGCAACCTATGATTTAAAGCCTGAGATGAGTGCTTATACAGTATGCGATAAGCTGACTGAGGCTATTAAGTCCGGAAAGTATGATGTAATAATAATTAACTTTGCCAACCCAGACATGGTAGGTCATACAGGTGTTGAGGCAGCGGCTATCAAGGCTGTCGAGGCAGTGGATGAGTGTGTTGGAAAGGCTGTTGACGCTATCCTTGAGGTAAACGGCACATTGTTTATCTGTGCTGACCACGGTAATGCTGAACAGCTTGTTGATTACGAAACGGGCGCACCATTTACGGCACACACGACAAACCAGGTACCGTTTATCCTTGTAAACTATGATAAGGATTATAAATTGAGAGAGGGCGGCTGCCTTGCAGATATTGTTCCTACCCTTATCGAGACAATGGGAATGAAACAGCCCGCCGAGATGACCGGCAAGTCACTTCTTATAAAGAAATAATATTAAATAAAAAGAAATAAAGGGGATGTCGCTTTATAATGTGATATCCTCTTTTTTGTATGTTTGAACAATGCATATTGAATTGCTACAAATGTTTTTGTATCATTTGTATATGACTTAGATTATTTATTTGGGGAAAATTTGTAATTTCTTTTGATTAATTTCGTTTTTATATTGCAAAATAATGGAAAAACGATTAATATAATAAATAGAGTTTTAGACTTAAATATTTAATACGAGGTGAATTTATGAGTAAGCAAAAGAAACAAAAAAGCCTGATAAGTTCTATTATGTTTTTGTGCGCAATAGTCGTTATACTGACTGCTTTGGGTGTTGGCGGAAATGCTGTTTTGACGGCTAAGCAGATGTCTAATACGGCGTATAGCTACTATGATGAAGCAAAAAACGAAGGATATAAATCAGAGATTAAGTCACAGGTTCAAAGTACAATGTCAATCCTACAGAGCGAGTATGACAAGTTCCAGGCGGGTGAAAAGACCGAGGAGCAGGCAAAGTATGATGCGAAGGAAATTATCCGTGCAATGCGTTATCGTGATGATGAGAGCGGATATTTTTGGATTGATGATACGGATTACATATTAGTAATGCACCCTATACTTGTTGACAATGAGGGTAATAACAGGTATGACCTTGAAGATAAAAATGGCGTAATGATTATCCAGGAGATAATGAAGGTTTGCCAAAGCGCTGACAAGGGCGGATATAATGAGTTTTATTTCACAAAGGCAGACGGTGTGACAGTTGCTCCGAAGATTGCATATTCTCAGATTTTTGAGCCATGGGGCTGGGTTGTCTCAACAGGAAATTATGTTGATGATATGGACTTGGAAATGGCAGACGTGAAGAATGCATTGGATGGTGCGGCTGCAAGCACACTTTACAGGATTGATATAGTTACAATAATTATGGTAGCTGTTTCGCTGATTATTGCATTCCTGTATGGAAAGCAGATTATACGTCCGCTTAAGGATATCCAGGCATTTGCAGGAAGTCTTTCCGAAGGAGACCTTACGAAGAAGGTTTCAACTAAGAAGAATGATGAAATCGGACGTACTGCTGTTGCTTTGAGTGCTGCTCAGGATAATATCAGGTCATTGCTCAGTGAGATTACAGAGCTTTCAAATGATGTAACGAATGCACTTCATAAATTTGACAGCACATTTAACCAGATGAGCGGCTCTATATCAGAGGTTTCGACTGCTGTAGAGTCAATAGCGGGAAATGTTTCAACACAGGCTGGTTCTACCTGTGATGCGGCAGAGCAGGCTGGCGTTATGGCTAACCATATTGAAAGATCTGATTCAGAGATTAAATCACTTGACAGCAACGCCCGTGACATGAAGCAGTTGAGCGAGAAATCAATGAATACACTCAACCAGTTAATCCAGATAAATGACAAGGCACGTTCAAATATCAGCGCAATGCATGAACAGACTGAAAATACAAACAAGTCAGTTCAGCAGATACAAATGGCAGCTAACCTTATAAATGAAATTTCAGACCAGACAAGCCTTCTTGCCTTGAACGCAAGTATTGAGGCTGCAAGAGCCGGTGAGGCTGGTAAGGGATTTGCCGTTGTCGCAGATGAAATTGCAAAGCTTGCACAGCAGTCTGCTGATTCGGTTGAGGAGATTGGTGTTGTTGTATCGACGCTTCTCTCAAATGCGGCAAAGTCGGTTGAGATTATGGAGGAGATGAGTGCGTCAGTAGATTTACAGGTTACTTCACTGACTGAGACTCAAAAGACCTTCAATCAGCTTTATCAAGAACTTGATAGCTGTGTAACTACGGTTCACAGTATTGATACAATGACAACTGAAATTGAACATCAGCGCCGTAGCGTAACTGAGGCTCTTGACACATTGAACCGTTTGGCTCAGGACAACGCAACAGTTACACAGGAGACGGCTGCAATGTCATGTGAGCTTTCACAGGCAGTTACTGATTCCGGTGCAATAATCAATGATTTGGAAAACAAGGTTGACGGACTTGTTGAGAACGTTAATAAGTTTACATTATAAAAACATTTCAACCGCTGTGATAAGTGATTATCACGGCGGTTGTTTTTAAATATAAATACATGAATTCATAAGATAAAAATTTATAGTTGAAATATATATTTGCTTGTGTTAAAATAAAGTTTATCAGTGGGCTTGCAGTAAGAGGGCTTGGATATAGTCATTGAGGAGGTGTGGAAGATGGCAGTTTTAAGAACGGTTCTTACTATTTTATTAATATTAGTTAGTATAGTATTTACAGTGATTGTTTTGATGCAGGAGGGTAAATCGGCAGGACTTGGTGCTATCAGTGGGGCAGCAGAAACCTATTGGGGCAAGAATAAAGGTCGTTCAATGGAGGGGGCTTTGGTAAAAGCTACTAAGATTTTGGGTATTGCATTTATGCTACTTGCGATTATTTTAAATATAAACTTTTAATGGATTTATTTAAGATGAAATTTACAAAACACTCTTTTGGTACTAAAGTACTATACAAAGGGTGTTTTCTTTTTTCATGTAAAAGGAGGGATTTGAGTGTCTGATAAAATGTCTGATAAGAGGAAAAAGGTAATAATGGATTTGGTTGATGCGGATTTCTATGTTCCAATGAAGGAGAAAGAGCTTGCAGTGATGCTGCAGGTTTCAAAGGAAGGCAGAAACGAGCTTAATCGCATATTAAATGAGCTTCTCACAGAGGGAAAGCTTTCACTGACAAAGAAAGGTAAATTTATAAAGGCAAAAAAATCCGATAAAGAGCTTATCGGTACCTTTGTCAGCCACCAGAAAGGCTTCGGATTTGTTGAAATTGAAGGACGTGAGGAAGATTTATACATCCCGGAGGAATTTGTAAACGGAGCTTTTCACAGGGACACGGTAAAAGTGTCGCTTTTATCAAACAGCAGGGGAAAACGCCAGGAGGCACAGGTTATAGAAATCATAGCCCGTGGAATGAAGCAGGTTGTTGGAATATATGATAAGAGCAACAAAAATTATGGATTCGTAATTCCCGATAACAATAAGCTTGCTGATGATATCTTTGTGCCTGTTGAGCGGTCAAAGGGCGCTGTATCGGGTCATAAGGTTGTGTGCGAGATAACTGATTATGGCAAGAATAACAGAAAGCCGGAGGGAAAAATAGTAGAAATATTAGGTCACGTTAATGACCCCGGTGTTGATATAATGTCAATTGTAAGGGGATATGAGCTTCCAGTGGAATTTTCGGAGAAGATAATGCATCAGGTGGAGAATGTGGCTAACGAGGTCTCCGAGGCTGACATTGCAGGTCGCCGTGACCTTCGTGATGTTCAGATGGTGACAATCGACGGTGAGGACGCAAAGGATT
>CAYTGS010000038.1:0-15371 GCA_964437435.1 uncultured Roseburia sp. | reverse complement strand
AAAGTCTGCACAGGCGTTGTAGCCGGGTCAGCTCCGTTTACGAGGATATCTACCACCATGTCGGCTGTAACTGTTCCAAGGTTTGCATAGTTTACACCATATCCGCAGAAAGCTCCATTAAGGGCAAATGAATCAGCTCCGGTATAATGAGGAATTCCTGCCTCTGCAAACTTCTCAAAGATTGCAAGCTCCGCTGTCATGATTGTATTGTCCTGTGGTGTGAATACCGCATCAACTCCTTCTGCTACAAGTGCATCTGCCGCTGCCGATACCTCTGCATTTGTTGTACCTGTCTTCTCCACATAAGAGATACCGTTTGCATCACAATAAGCCTTTGCGTCAGCGATTGACTGAATTGAACCTGCCTGGCTCTTATCATAGAGCAGTCCAACCTTTGCTGTGTCAGGGTTAGCTGCAACGATAAGGTTAAATATAGCCTCTGTGTCGATAGCATCCGATGTACCTGTGATATTTGCGCCTGGTGCGTCATTGCTTGCCACAAGTCCTGCGCCTTCTGGGTCAGAAACTGCCGAAAATACTACAGGAATTTGGTTATCCTCTGTTGCATTCTGCATAATCATTGCAGCAGGTGTAGCGATTGGAATAATAACGTCCACATTATCTGCAACAAGGTCAGTTGCTATCTGGTTAAGCACTGATGAATCCGCCTGCCCGTTATGTGTGTAATCAGCAAAATTGAATGTTACTCCAAGCTCCTCGCCCTTTGCGGTAAGCTCATCCTCGATAGCTTTTTCAATCTGGTTAAGTGATGCGTCATCAACGTACTGTACAATACCTACCTTGTAAACTGTACCCTCTGCTGATGTTGTTGAAGCTGATGACTGTGTGCTGTCGCTTGTTCCCCCACAGCCAACAAGTGCTCCAATCATGGCTAAAGCCAATGTTAATGATACAACTTTCTTTTTCATAATATTTGCCTCCATTTTTATTCTCAAAAACGGACAGGTTTGACCTGTCCGTAATGATTTCCTTAAAATACAAACTTATCTGCAAAATAAGAATCAAGCTCATCAATCTTAACACGAACCTGCTCCATAGAATCACGGAAACGTATTGTAACTGCATTGTCATTTTCTGACTCAAAATCGTATGTAACACAGAACGGTGTACCGATTTCATCCTGACGGCGGTATCTCTTACCAATATTACCCCTGTCATCAAACTCACAATTGTACTTCTTTGAAAGCTGTGCATATACCTTCTCCGCACCCTCGTTAAGCTTCTTGCTAAGGGGAAGCACACCAATCTTAACAGGTGCAATTGCAGGATGAAAATGAAGCACTGTACGCACGTCACCCTCTCCAATCTCCTCCTCGTCATATGCTGCACAAAGGAAGGCAAGTACTACACGGTCTGCACCAAGCGAAGGCTCGATAACATAAGGAATATACTTCTCCTTCTTCTCGTCATCAAAATAAGACATATCCTGTCCAGAGGTATTCTGGTGCTGTGTAAGGTCATAATCAGTTCTATCAGCAATACCCCAAAGCTCACCCCAGCCGATTGACGGGAATAAATACTCAATATCCGTAGTTCCCTTAGAGTAGAAGCAAAGCTCCTCCGGAGCATGGTCACGAAGACGCATTTCATCCTCCTTAATTCCAAGGCTCAAAAGCCAATCACGGCAGAAGCCTCTCCAATACTGGAACCACTCAAGGTCTGTTCCAGGCTCACAGAAGAACTCAAGCTCCATCTGCTCAAACTCCCTTGTCCTGAAAGTAAAATTACCCGGTGTAATCTCATTTCTAAATGATTTACCAATCTGTCCAATACCGAATGGAATTTTCTTCCTTGACGTCCTCTGTACATTCTTAAAATTCACAAAAATACCCTGTGCCGTCTCCGGTCTTAGATACACCGTATTCTTAGCATCCTCCGTAACACCCTGAAATGTCTTGAACATAAGGTTAAACTGACGGATATCCGTAAAATTATGTTTACCACAAGTAGGACAGGGAATGTTCTTCTCCTCAATAAAATTCTTCATTTCCTCCTGCGAGAACGCATCAATTGGCTTCTCTAATTCTATGCCGTTTTCATGAGCATAATCCTCAATAAGCTTATCAGCCCTAAATCTTTCGTGACATTCCTTACAGTCCATAAGTGGGTCTGAAAATCCACCCAAGTGACCCGAAGCAACCCATGTTTGGGGATTCATAAGGATAGCGCAGTCAACACCGACGTTATAAGGGTTTTCCATAATAAACTTCTGCCACCATGCCTTCTTTACGTTATTCTTAAGCTCTACACCAAGATTACCGTAATCCCAAGTATTTGCAAGACCTCCATATATCTCTGAACCAGGATATACAAATCCCCTGCTCTTTGATAAAGCTACAATTTTGTCTAATGTCTTTTCCATTTTGACTTCTCCTAACTTATATAAATATAAATTTAATTTTATTACCTTTATTTAAATACAATAATACCATAACCTTTGGCAACATTCATGTCAGCACTCTTTTTTCCGGTTTTCGTAACTCCGTCACCTACATAAAGTATTTCATCATAACAGTTAATTTTCACCGTCTCAATTACAGAGCCCTCCTCTGTCGGCTGAGCCTCAAGTATGACAATATGATTATCACCCATTTCCAATAGCTGTGGCTTTGAAATAGTCACTGACGAATCAGATGCATCCTTTAAAGTTATATTCAAATCATAACCTGCAAAATTTGCATCCGTGACAGTTCCCACAAAAAAGCTTTCATTATTAAAGCCTGAATAAGCGCTGTAATTGCCATATTCTATAGTTACATTTGCCATTGAATTTACCATTTTACAACTTTTTAATGATATTCCAGCACCAGAATTTCGATTATTGTATTCCGATATAGAGGTCTCTATCATAGTTTTCAAACTGTCAATATCATAATAGCTTTCTTCAAACTCCTCTACAATGCTATTTGAAATACTTCCATTTTTATTTATTGTAATTGACGAACCAACTGTACTATTATTAGCTGACGTATCCCCAAAACCACATGCCGTAAGTCCAAGAACGCAGGTTACAAGCATAACCCCTATAAATTTTCTCATATTACTCCTTTAAAAGCTTTATTTTCACATCATGCGTTATATTATAAACAACTTATTATATATTTTCAAGTATTTCAAGACTTTTAAAATTCCTATCCATTGTAAGCCCGCAGATTTTAGTGCTAAAATGCCTTAATTGTTCAAGTACTTCGGGCTTTACATTAAATGTAAAAAGTTTTTCAGGCATTGTCTTAATTATAAAATCAACAGCATATGCCGCAGACTCCGAAAGCCTGTCGCTATCCTTTATTCCTGGGAATTCGCCATTTATAGCAACTGCCTTTAATTCAAAAATACACCTTACAAGCTTATCATCAAAGCTTTTTGAGCTAAGGGCACGTAATGATTGGTACAAAAGCTTTAGCATATTCGTCTCATCATTATTTTCACGTGTATAATAATCACATATTTCCATAAAATACATTCCATAGTATGCCCCGACGAAATCACTTCTAAGTTCTTCAAAATAATTGGAAATCTCCGCTTCCGAAAGGCTGTATGCGCTTCTACCCTCATAAAGCCTAAACTGACCAAAGGAAAAAGGATTTGTAGGAGCCATAAGCCTGTTTCCCGGCTTTCTTGCACCCTTCGCAAATGCTGAAATCTTTCCTCTCTCCTTGGTAAGTATAACAACCCTCCTGTCATATTCACCTATCGGCTCCGCCTTGATAACAATACCTGTTAAGGTTATATTTTCCTGCATAATATGACTGTAAAATCTCTCCTATTCATTCTCATCAGGATTATACCCAAAATTCTTAATTAGGAAATCACTGTCTCTCCAATCCTTTTTAACCTTTACCCAAAGTTGGAGGTTTACATGCTGCTCCAATAAATCCTCTATCTCATAGCGTGCGGCTGAACCTATCTTTTTAAGCATTGCTCCGCCTTTTCCTATGATAATGCCTTTGTGCGAGTCTCTTTCGCAAATGATTGTAGCTTCTATGTCAACTATCTTCTTGCCATATTTCATTTTCTCTATTGTGACTGCAACACCATGTGGGATTTCATCATCAACACATTTAAGCACCTTTTCCCTTATAAGCTCTGCCACAATCTGCCTTGTGGGCTGGTCGGTGATTGTGTCCTCATCATAAAAGGCTGGTCCATATGGAAGATATTTTAAAATCTGCTGTATTAGCACCTCGGTATTATCATTTTTAAGGGCTGATACAGGTACAATTTCTGCAAAATCCAGCTCTTTCCTATACGCGTCAATATATCCCAAAAGCTGTTCCTTTTTTACCATATCAATCTTATTGATGACAAGGATAACCGGTGTATTTACCTTTTTGAGCTGTTCTATTATATGCCGTTCCCCTGCACCGATATAATCAGTAGGTTCAACAAGCCACAATATTACATCAACTTCCTTAAGACTATGCTCTGCAACATTTACCATATAGTCCCCCAGCTTGTTCTTAGCCTTGTGAATACCAGGTGTATCCACAAATACTATCTGCCCCTCATCAGATGTGTATACAGTCTGAATACGGTTTCTTGTTGTTTGGGGCTTGCTGGATGTTATAGCAATCTTCTGACCGATGAGGCAGTTCATAAGTGTTGACTTACCTACATTCGGTCTTCCTATAAGAGCCGCAAATCCTGATTTGTACTTTTCGTTCATTAATTAATATACTCCTCCGTTTAATGAAATAGGTTTTCAACCGACATAAACATTTCCCTATTTTCCTCTATTGACTGGCTGTTTCCAACTACGCATATAGCATCCTCTTTCATAAAGGCATCAATATAGCCTGCAAGCGCCCGTATATCCTCCTTTGTGCAGTTAAGAAGCTCATCCCTCTCCTTTTGTACATCCTCAAAGTCAAGATTTGTAAGGTACGCACTTGATGAACGGCTTCCCTTAACGGCAGGGGTCATAGGTACATCCATATCTCCGATTGCACCAATTATATACTTAGTCATAGTTCGTTCGTCAGCCTCGAAGCTTCTTACGTAATCCCCCGTCTTTTCAAATACATCAACCGTCTTTTTGAGGTTAGGGTCACGGTATGAAACAAAATAGCTGTCACCATTCTTACCGCAATTACCCATGCAGCCGTAAGCTCCTCCCTTGACACGCACATTAATCCAAAGATAATCATAGCCTAAGATTACCTTTAATACCCTGAGCGCCCCTGTATATTTATAATCCGTATTCTTCATAAAATTTCCCGCCCTGCACACATACTGAATCTGTGCAGAGGTCGAAAATGCTTCATTTTTCTTTACGGTTTCCAATGCAAATTTTTCTTTCTTAACTTCCACTGTAAAGAGTTTTGATTTCATAACAGGCACAAGCTCCTTTATCGCCTCGAAGCCCTCATCTGTAGAAGTAATATCCACCATAAAGTTTTCAGGTCTGAAAATACACTTTATAAGCTCTGTAAGCTTTGATTTAAGCTCTGCCTTGTTTCCCTCAAAATCCCCTGTAAGCTTTTCCACAAGTCTAAAGCAGGGCATACCGCTTACAAGCTCTGAAACTGCTGCCGTCTCGCTAAAATATGACATTGCACGAACTGCCGCAAGCGAGTGACCTGCCGCCGTCATATTTCCCTGCATTCTTGATTTAAGCTCCTCTAAGATTTCCAAAATCCTCACATCATCATCAAGCTTAGAGCCAGTCATTATTTCCGTCATAAGCTCAAATGCCGATTTAAGCTCATCATACATAGCCTTTGTCTTAACCTCAAAGGTAAGTTTATATTCAGCAAGTTTTTTCGAGTTTACATAGGTATTTACAGTGCTTGTTATTCCACCGGTATGAATATTCATTTCATTGTAAAGCTCGCCAAAGCTATAATTTTCAGTGTCAACAAAGCCTAACACATTTTTTAAAATTCCAATATATGAGAACAATTCCGCAGGAATATTCTTGCAGTCAAACATAAGCCTAACATAACCGATACCGTTTGTCTGAATATCATGGAAAAGCACATCAGTATCACCCACACACCTCAATTCATTTGCAAAGCCCTCTGCCTCCTTCTTCATATCCTCTCTTGTAAGCATCGGAATCTTTGCTAGATTTTCAGGTGCATCCTCTGACTCTTGGAATGTCTTTAAAGCCTTTGTATCAGCCACAATCTTTTTAATCTCATCAGTACTCATTGCCGCCTTTTTAGCTGCAAGGCTGTCTTCAAGCTCCTTTTCATTTTTGAGCGCAAGACCCTCCCTTGGAGATACCACAACCACCGATTTATGACTGTTATTAATAAGATATTTTTCAATTAATTTTTCATAATAATCAGTATCAATTTTTGCTTTTAAATCCTTGAATATGTCAATCGCCTCTATCATGTCAAATGGCATATTGTCATCATAAAGCCATGAGTCAAACATCTGTAATCCATACATAAGTCCCTTTGGATAAGAGCCAAAATCAGCCTCCCTGTATTTAAATTCATAGTAATTTAATCCGGCAAGAAGTGACTTTTTATCAATGCCCTCTTTTACTATGCGTTTAAGCTCACTCTCGACTGTTGACACAAATTCTTCCTTCTGTAAATCATTTGCATTCTTGGCAACAATCGAAAAATAAGGCTGGTATATGCCATTGTCATAAACAGTATAAATTTCAGTGCCGATATTTTTCTCTATCAAGGCACGCTTTAAAGGTGCAGCCGAAGCGGAACAAATTGCATATTCGAGAATTTGCATTGCAAAATAAAGCTCCTTATCAAGGCTTGTACCCACAACCGTATTGTATGAGAGGTAGGTATTGTTATCCAAAGACTCTCCCTCCATAATCGGATATTCCTTGTGGATTTCAACCGGCTTCTTGAACGTCTCCTGAATTTTTACTGTTGAATCTATAGGAAGCTCGTCAAATTTGCTAAGATAGTTTTTGTCAATCCATTCAAGCTTTTCTGCCATATCCATATTTCCATAAAGATAAATATAGCTGTTTGAAGGGTGGTAATACCTTCCATGGAAATCAAGAAAGCCCTCATAGCTTAGTGTGGGAATTACCTGCGGGTCTCCGCCAGACTCCACCCCATAAGCCGTATCCGGGAAAAGCGAGTTCATAACCTCCCTGTCATTTATCTCATCAGGTGAAGAAAACGCCCCTTTCATTTCATTGTATACGACACCGTTTATTGTAAGGGGGCTGTCCTCATTCTCCATCTCATAATGCCAGCCCTCCTGTCTGAAAATCTTTTCCTCATTATATATATTAGGATAAAAAACTGCGTCAAGATATACGTGCATAAGGTTTTGAAAATCCTTGTCATTACAGCTTGCCACAGGATAAACAGTCTTATCTGAGTATGTCATTGCATTGAGGAACGTGTTTAATGAGCCTTTTACAAGCTCCACAAAAGGGTCCTTTACAGGGAAATCCTTAGAACCGCAAAGGACGGTATGCTCCACAATATGGGGCGCACCTGTGGAATCAGTGGGCGGTGTCCTAAAGCCAATATAAAACACCTTGTTCTCATCATCATTGCTAAGAAGCGCCACTCTCGCCCCTGTTTTTTTGTGCTTTAAAAGATAGCTCATTGAGCCAATATCGTCTATTTGTCTTTTTTCTATTAATTCATATGCACTTAAATCTTCAACCTTCTTCATTAAATAACCAACCATACCTTTCTATAATATTAAATGCGAGCCTTTGTCAAATGCTTATTGCCATAAGCGCAAGCTTTGAAATGGAAATATCCTCTATTTTCACATTTCCATTTATTATTTCATCCCTGTACTCATCCTTAATCTTTTTTAAGGGACATGCCTTGTGAACCCAACTCACCTTGGTTTTTCCGCCTAATCCCCTTTTTTCGGTTTTATAATATACCCTTACCGTCATTTTGAGCTGTTCAAATATACGCTTTGAAAATTCATTATCCGCCATATTTAAAATATGGTCTGTCATTTTCACGTTTAAATCCGTATCCTTTGATACATAGGCGCTTATAATTGCCTTGAATTTAAAAGGCAAGTCATCTCTATCAAGCATTTCAGCATATGTCAGTTCCTTCCCAAAATATACGCAGTTCGTATCTTGAATAATATATTTAAAATCATCATTATTTATCATATCCATATCGCTAGTCACCTTCGTTATAATCAATGTATTCAATATGGTTTGCAGAAAATTTGATAGCCTCTATAACCTCATCCTCGGTTATTTTAAGCTCGTCAGCCACCTCCCTTACCGTAACCTTTCTCATATAGCTCTCGTAAAGCTCCTGTGCCTTATCATTTACAGTATTCACCTTTTCCAACACATCTTCATCAATTTGGCGGTTATCGCTGTCATCACCAATAAATTCTTCCATGGCATCCATTATCATTTTTGCAATAAAGCCTTCAACCTCATCAATATTTTCCACACAATCAAGCATTGTCACTGCCGAAGCAACAGCCACATTTCCCTCACCAATAAGGTCTTCAACTAATGCTCCCTGTCCTGCATAAAGCTTTGAAATCTCAACGACCTGTGGAAGGAAAATTTCAACAAGCTTATCCTGTGCACTGCCATCCCCTGCAAGGGCTGACATCATAACCGCCCTCTTTTCACCGTCTGAAACAGGCGAAAGCCCCTTTAATTCATCAAGATACATTTCCATGAAGTTAACGTCATCCTCTGACAGATTACCACTTGTATCTCCCGGCTCGTCTATTCCGATTTTATTCTTATTAAAATATTCATTGATAAGGGTAATCTGTTCATCCGAAAGATTCCATTCGTCAAAAGCCTCCCTTACCTGTTCACTAGTCAGCATATTTTCCTGTAATCTTGCCGTTTCCTTTAGATGCTCCAAGGTATTTGCAAACGTAAACTGATTTAATTCCATATCCTGTCCTTCCTGTTTATCTATACGTACTTATTTCACATGAGTATGCGTAAATAAATGCTCCTGACAATACTCATAATTTCCATTACATTTTGAGCAAAATCTAAATTCCGTCTCCGGATTATCCTCGCTGTTTCTTCCGCACACTGCACATTTATGTTTTGCAATACTTACAGGTCTTGCTTTTTTGACCTCTTTTTTGTATTCGTGTCTTCTCTTTACCTGTTTGGGTGATACACGCATAATCAAATTTTTCCTTGTAAGCAGGAAAAATACTACAAAATTCAAAAGCGATGCACCGATAATAATTTTGCCTATCATGCTGCTTCCAAAAAACTGTACTAAAAGCAGTACAGAATATGCTATTCCCAACCACTTAACCTTAATCGGGATAATGAACATCAACAGCACTTGCATATCTGGAAAAGTCGCAGCATAAGCAAGGAAAATCGACATATTTACATAATATGTGCTGAAATTAAGTCCCACAAGGTTGAAATATGTTGACGCACCATACATGTTTAACATTGAATAATATTGTGTTCCAGGGATATAGCTTATCCCCATTATTAAAAAGCTTCCCAATATGGTGAAAATCATACCCATGAACAAATAAACATTATAATAAAACGTTCCCCAAGTCCTCTCAAGGCTAGTACCAACTGAATAATAGAAAAACAGCATTATTATGGTCCAAAAGCTGAAATCTGACGGTGGAATTAAAATCCATGTCACCAAGCGCCAAATTTGACCATGTAAAATAAGATATGGATTAAGTGACAAAAAATACTCTATCTGCGGATTTATAAAATTTAATACATATCCCAATACATATCCCAATATCAAATACAATGAAATATTAGGTATTGCATACTTTCCTATCTTTCTCTCAAGCTTATTCAAAAAATTCATAAAAAACCTCCAATACTTCACATATGCATTTTAATGCACTCATTATAGAGTATATCATTCACAAAAGAAAAAGTAAACTAATCTGATATAAAAGTGACAGTCAGAAACTACTTTTATTTTCTGACTGCCACTTTTCGACATCAAATTATTCAATTAGCACATTTCCTATAATGTTCAGCTTTCACCTCATACATCCTTTTATCAGCAATATTTGCTATTTCATGCACAGAATTCGTATTTACTTCAAGCCTTGTAACATATCCGCAAGACACTGAAAGGCTGTCCACAAGCTTTCCTGACCATTTAGCTGTAATATCATCAAAGTCCTTCTTTATACTTTCAAGCTGTGTCTCATTTGCAAATATTATCGACGCAAACTCATCACCGCCAATTCTATAAACCCTTCCGTATGGCTCAAAGCATTGCTTCATACAATTAGCCGCACCAATCAAGAGCTCGTCACCGGCGACATGACCCAATGTATCATTTACCTTCTTTAATCCATTTACGTCTGATGAAATAAACACAAAATTTTTCTCCATTGCGTTATCACCATATTCAGCTATATCATCCTCATAAGCCCGTCTGTTGTATAAGCCTGTCAATTCATCAACATTTGATTTGAAAATCAGTTCTTCCTCTTTCTTCTTCTCCTTGTCAATGTTTTGCGTTACGTAAATAACCTTTATAGGATGTCCCTCATCATCCGCCTCAACCGAGATAAATGATGCCCTGTACCAGCCGATAGCCTTACTCATAAATTCTTTTGATATTATTTTCTTGTTCTTCATTCTATCCGCAATAGTATGAATATCAGTAAATGCCATCGCATCCTCAAAATACTCATCCTCTGTCGTCAGCGTCATTAACTGCTTAAATGTTTCATCCGCACCACTTGATGAATTATTTACAACCTCGCTTACCTCTCCACGTGCACTGTACTCCATTACAGTGTTTCTCTCAATGTCTATCAAATGCATACTGTTATAAATATCAGACATAGACACCAAAATAGCCATTTGGGTTTCCTTTTCATCATTTGCCCTCAGTACACGCTTCAACATATAAACAATTATCACGCCGGCTATTAATAAGTATACAAACTCTATTACCATTGCAACAAATAGATTGTTAAAATTAAAGCTTGCAGAGTAAGCAACTACAACAATGTATTCCCCTGTTTTCTTGAAGTTGCAGTAATTCTTGCAGCCGTCAATTTGTAATACGTCACTTACTGTTGTATTTAGATTGACATCCGTTTCAACAATTCCTATCTCCTCCAAGGTTTTATCAACGAGACTACTATTAGTAGAGCCATAAATTACCCCTGAATCAGAGTCAGCCACCATAATATTAATACCCTCATAAGCAGGCATATTTGCAATAACCTCAGGTATTTCATTCCTTCTAAGCTCCTCAAGCAGGCGCAAAGGCTCGATTCCTATCTGAATCATTTTATCTCCTGTCTCATTCCAGGTAATAGCATACATCATGCTTTTTCCTTCTGCCGTGTTAGGTGTAACATCCTGACACATTGTAAGGCTTTTATCCTCCAACATCGGTTTAAAATATGACATTTGTTCTCCCGAATCGAAGCTATAGCCATAATACTTTGGTTCAGAACCACTATATATTTTTCCAGACTCATCAAACAGGTGTATTTCATCAATTTGCATCATGTTTGCAATCTTTCGCAGCTCCTGAACATCTTTTTCCGCCTCTGGCTTTGAATCTAAGATATATGAAACCGTCTGAGCACGAATAATATAATCCTCTTTTAATGTTTCAATGAGTTCGCTTTCGCTTTTCTCATTTTCATCAATTATACTTATGACCTGATTAAGCAATACTAATGACGTCCTGTTTGACTCCTTCTTGTTCAGCGAGCTAAGTATGAAAATCTCTATAACCATTGCACAAACCATCACAACAATCAGATATAAAATCATCCTGATAATTTGCCGCTGTGATTTTTTTATGTTCTTTTTGAGCATAAACTCTGAACCTCCCCTAACTCTCGGTTTATGTTGCTTTTTGAGATTGTATATACGTTCAATTTTTACACATTAAACTTATTCATCATCTGCTGCAATGTTCCGATACCACTCAATACATCATTTGTCTCGTTGGAAACATTTTCACTTGAATATGTCATCTGCTGCAAATTTTCATTAACGTTTGCCACTGCCTGCGATAGTCCGTTTTGTGCGTCACTTATCGTATCTAGTATATCATTTATGCTTTGTATTGATTTATTAACGTCTTCCGCACCAACACCAAGGTTTTCGCTTACATTAGAATAATACTCTGCGTCCTTTTTATAACTTTGTGCCAGGTTTTCAAGCTTGTTATAATCCTCTATAACCGTCTCATCAATAAATACAAGAATATTGTCGCTCTCATCAGATAACGACCTCACGCTTGTTAAAACCTTTGATATTAATTCATTTACCTTTCCTATTTCTTCTGATGTATTTTCACTTAATTTCTTAATTTCCTCAGCCACAACCGCAAATCCCTTTCCGGATTCACCGGCTCTTGCCGCCTCTATCGAAGCATTCAGTGCCAAGAGGTTTGTCTGGCTTGCTATTTCCTGAATTGCCGTGGAAACCTCGGCTATCTGCTCAATTACCTTTGTTCCCTCTATAGCCTCCTGCAATCTTGTACGGCTGTCATTTGCCATAGCCATTGCGCTTTCCTTTCCTGATATTACCTCCGGAACTATCTCGTCCACACGCTCCATGACCTCATTTGACCTTCTAGCCATTTCGTTTGTATCACTAGAGAGCTTCTGTACCTCGTGCATTGCTTCATTACATGTCTTGGTAATGTTTAAAATGCTCTCCGTCTGGGTGTCTACATTTGCCCCCGTCTCCTCCATTGCAGCACTTATTTCCATTATATTGCTGCTCATTGAAGTTACCTTTCCGCTTGCAGCCTGCATACGTGAATGGATATTGTCAGATTCATTTTTAGTTTCCTTAATTATAGAAATAAACTGCTCCTCCAGCTCGCCTATGAGATATTTTATTTCCTCAATCTCATTTTTCTGTTTCTTACAGTTCTCCATTCCAATGACATTTTCCTTAATAAATACCTTTAACATATCCACAGCTTTAAGGCTTGATTTAACACTCGCTGACATAATAACTATCATCACTGCAAGGAGAATAACCGCTATAATAGCAATAAATATAACATTCTTAACTATACTGTCCGTTATTATAGACTTATGCTCCAAAACTCCGAACGTCCAGCCCGTCTCATCTACGGTTGATGTACTTACAAACTTCTTAATTCCGTCATAATCCTTTATTTCTGAAACATTGTTTATATCCACACCCAATACATCCGACAGTACAGTATTTCCAACCTCAGAGGGAAGAAATTCCGAATTTTCATGGGAAATTACATTTCCGTCAGCGTCAAGCAGAAATCCCTCAATATTTTCATCACTGCCTACATTTTCAACTATATCCGTCAGTGTATCAATTGTGATATCTGCCAAAAGCACAGCCTGCTCTCCCTTTACCGTAAGAGGTTCTGCAACGCTTACTATCATCTGACCAGTCGCAAAGTCCTTGTATGGTGCTGTAAATATAAGTGAATTTTGTGATACCGCCTGTTTCCACCAATCCCTTGTTGTCGGGTCCAAATCCAACACAGAATGGTCAGCCGGAAATACTCCGCCGTCATATCCAAGGCAAAAATAGTACATAAGCGCATTCTCATTTGCTTCAAGGTTTACAGCAAGATAATCCATAATCTCATTCTTGTCATCACTATCCATATGCTCTATGGCATTTCGTATTGTATGTACGATGTTTGCCTGCTCTACAAGCCATTCATTAACAATTTTCGCATTGTTTTCGGCTTCCATATTTATATAATCCTCAGCCTGTGATGTCATGTTGCTTTGAAGGGCATTTACACTGACAATCTCACATATAATAATCGTAACAATTAAATATATGGCTGTCTGCAGTGTTATCTTTCCCCTAATTGTTTTTGTAATCCCGCCCATATAAGGTTCCTCCTTTAATTACGTCATATCCAAAGCTGACACCACATATATTTATTCATAGCGCCATCTTAATTGTTAGACATATTTGTCCGACTTTATTGTATTTTTTACAATATATTATACATTATAGGTGTTTTGTCAACCATTTACAAGATATTTCGTATTTTTTTGTAATTTTATTTCATAAACTTTTAATCAAATGTCATGTTGCCTTTTGTAAATTCGTGTCGTATAATATCAAATAAATGTTTAAAAAGCTCGAAAACAATTAATATATATTAAGTTTCAAAATTAGAAAGGCATGGTTATTTCATGAATAATAAGGAGTTCTACACACTCGGAATTGATATCGGTTCCACGACTGTCAAGGTTGCTATACTTGATAGTGCGCACAATCTGCTTTTCTCTGATTATCAGAGACATTACGCAAACATCAGGGAGACGCTTTCCTCACTCTTGCAGGATGCCTACTCAAAGCTCGGAAACCTTACACTCCACCCAATGATAACAGGCTCTGGCGGACTAACGCTTGCCAACCATTTAGGTGTACCATTTGTACAAGAGGTTATTGCAGTTTCCACATCATTACAGGAGCTTGCTCCAAAAACTGACGTGGCAATTGAGCTTGGCGGTGAGGATGCCAAGATTATATATTTTGAGGGCGGAAATGTTGAGCAGCGTATGAACGGTATCTGCGCAGGAGGTACAGGTTCATTTATCGACCAAATGGCATCCCTTATCCAAACTGATGCCGCCGGACTTAACGAATATGCGAAGAACTACAATTCCCTATATACTATCGCCGCACGCTGTGGCGTATTTGCAAAAACTGATATTCAGCCCCTTATAAACGAGGGAGCTACAAAGGAAGACCTATCCGCTTCTATTTTTCAAGCTGTAGTAAACCAGACAATAAGCGGACTTGCCTGTGGTAAGCCAATAAGGGGTCACGTTGCATTCTTAGGAGGACCTCTCCACTTCCTTTCTGAATTAAAGGCGGCTTTTATCCGCACCTTGAAGCTCGATGACGAGCATATTATCGACACTGAAAACTCACATCTTTTTGCAGCTATAGGTTCGGCATTGAACGCAAAGGAAGATGTATATTATACAATGGAGGAAATGGTTAATAAGCTTTCTTCCGACATTAAAATGGAATTTGAGGTTGCACGTATGGAGCCTTTGTTTGCGTCCGAAGATGACTATGCCAAATTCCAAAAAAGACATGGTTCAAACCATGTAAAGAATGCAAAGCTTGAAGATTACCATGGAAAGTGCTTTTTAGGCATAGATGCAGGCTCTACAACTACCAAAATCGCTGTTGTAGCCGATGACGGAACTCTCCTATACTCATTCTACAGCAACAATAACGGAAATCCTCTACATACGGCAATCGCCTCAATTCAGGAGATTTATAGGCTTTTGCCCTCTGACGCAACCATTGTGCGTTCATGCTCTACCGGCTACGGTGAGGCACTCTTTAAGGCTGCCTTTATGCTTGATGAGGGCGAGGTGGAGACAGTTGCACACTACTACGCCGCTGCATTCTTTAATCCAGAGGTTGACTGCATTAT
>CAYTGS010000037.1:0-15561 GCA_964437435.1 uncultured Roseburia sp. | reverse complement strand
CTAATTTTGGTGGTATATTCCTATACTCTTAAACCTAACTATGCGGCATACTCGAATATTCTACCATTGCAAAATATGATTGTCAAGGGGATGAAGTAATTTTTTCATCATATTTTAGTCTTTAATACCTCTATTACCTTGTCGTAGTTTTCCGGTCTGTGTGGAAATGTACAATTTGAACATACCTTAAGCCTTCCATTTTCCCTCTCCATATAATATGGATTTCCTGGGCAGTTCTCAATATGGTACATTGGGCAATAACAGAACAAGCAGTTAAAATCCTCCAAGCCTGAATGGCATGGGTAATATTTACAATCTTTATTTTCAAAAAAACGATATGAATTATTCATCATAACTCCAAATTACAGCTCCAAAATATTCTTCAAAATCTCATACATATTGTCCCTTGTATCTTCGTTGTTTGTATAATCCTTTGAAATTTCAGATAAATTCTTTTTATACGGTGTAACGTTTGTTGATACGCACTTAAACTGTCCCCACGGCAGAAGGCTTATATCCCTGTTGTATATTTCCCATACATCCTTGCAGTTCCATGTATACTTTCCGACAAGCTGGTTATCCTTTGATGAATAATAAAACGTTATTGGGATTTCAGAGTAATACATCATTACGGCACGTTCATTATAATATGTATATATCTCCTTTCCGTCACCGTCAATAATCTCAGGCACTCCGTCCCCTGTCACATCCACGAGGGCAAAGCTTTTATTTGTATAATAATCCATCTGCTGAAGCTGGTTGACATATGCCTGTGCAAATTTATCAAGATTTTCCAATGCTTTTTGCTTTTCAGTTTTTACAGGCTCCACCTGTGATACCATGTACGGTCCCGGAATATAATATGTTCCGCCGATATCCACCTGATAAAAGCCATTGTCTGTAATTCCTGTTACACGCACATTTACAAAGCGGTCAAGATAAACCACAACGTTTGAAAATACATTCGGTGTTGCATATACAGGTGTTCCCGAAGTCGAATAAAGTGTTACATTAACCGGTATTACAGTTAATGCGTATGAAGTATTCGGTTTTCCAAATACTGCAATTGAAACAACAAATGCCGTCACTGCAATGAAAGCTTTTAATTTACTTAATTTTTTAAACATACTAATCCTCCTTTTTGTAATCACCTTATTTCAAGTCTTTGAAATGAAACTCCTTTTTGCCTGTTGCATAATCGTCAACTATATGTCCGTTTCCGAAAAGCTTGTACTTATATGTAAGAAGACCCTCTATTCCAACCGGTCCCCTTGCATGGATTTTTCCGGTGCTTATTCCCACCTCTGCACCAAAGCCGTATCTGAAACCGTCGGCAAAGCGTGTTGAGCAATTCTGATAGACTCCTGCGGAATCCACCATTTTCATAAAGTACTCTGCCGCCTCTTTATCCTCTGTAATAATACAGTCCGTGTGATGCGAGCCGTATTTATTAATGTGCCTCACTGCATCCTCCACGTTTTCCACTGTCTTTGCAGATATTATTAAATCAAGGTATTCCGTCTCAAAATCCTCCTCGGTGGCTGCCAAACATCCAACCTTGTCTGCAATATCCCTAGTTGCCCTAAGCTCAACCTGATGAGCCTTAAATGCCTCATTTAACCTTGGCATGAGTTCTTCCATCACATCCCTGTGTACTAGAAGTGTCTCAACCGTGTTACATGCTGCGGTATATTGGGTTTTTGCGTCTATTATAATCTTTATTGCCTTATCAATATCATATTTTTTATCGACGTATATATGGCACAAACCGTCTGCATGTCCCATTACGGGAATTTTGGTATTGTTCATAATATATTTGACAAAGGCATTCGAGCCTCTGGGAATAAGAAGGTCAACTGACTCATGGCAGGCTAAAAGCTCCGAAATTTCATCACGCTGTTCAGCCTGAAACAGACAGTTTTCAGGCAGTCCACTCTCCATGGCAGCCTTATAAATGAGAGAAAACAAAATCTTATTTGTATGCTTTGTCTCACTTCCACCCTTTAATATTGCACAGTTTCCGCTTTTAATACAAAGGCTTGCAATCTGTACAAGGGCATCAGGTCTTGCCTCAAATATCACGCCGATTACACCGATTGGGCAACTCTCCCTTACAAGGGTTAATCCCTCGTCAAGCTCACGTATTAGCTGTATTTCATATACTTTATCGGGTAAATTTATCAGATTTTCAATACCTTTTACAACATCATTTAATTTTTCCGAGCCAAACCTAAGCCGTTTAATGACGGAAGCCGGAATATCGTTATTTGTTGCATCTGCAAGATCTCTTTCATTTTCCAAAAAAATCTCTTTTTTATTTGAAATCAATGCTTTTGAAATATTCAAAAGTGCATTATTTCTTACATCCGTTGGTGTTGATGCCATCAGCGGACTGTCAAGCTTCATCAAAGCTGCCTTTTCCTTTATGGTCATGGCAATTCCTCCTATATCCTTAGAAATGAATATATAATTTCCTCAGTTACAATTTTATCCATCTTTATATCATATGTATCGTGAGGAAGCTCATCAATTATCTGGTCAGAAAAAGCAAGCGCCATGGTTGATATCTGCCTTTTATTC
This sequence comes from uncultured Roseburia sp., assembly GCA_964437435.1. Lineage (GTDB taxonomy): Bacteria > Bacillota > Clostridia > Lachnospirales > Lachnospiraceae > COE1. The sequence continues at coordinate 12,981 of CAYTGS010000037.1, read as the reverse complement.
ATAAGGAACCTATCATAAAAGCCCTTGCCGTAGCCAAGACGGTAGCCCGAGATATCAAACGCCACACCGGGAACAATTATAAGCGTATCCTCTTTTCTGTTCAGCCTGTATCTTAGAGTCTCCACCTCTCTTGGCTCCATTATGCCTTTATAGCCCTTTTCAAGCTGGGTTATATATGAAATGCGGTAAAATTCCATGGTATTAGTGAGTGCGTCACATTTCGGATAATATACCCTTTTCCCACGCCTTAGGGCATCCTCGAAAATTTTAACCGTCCCTACCTCATGGCAATAATCCGCATAAAGCAAAATATTGTCTGCCTCATCATATTCCGGGGTCTGCAAAACCTTTTGTACAATAAGCTCACTTTTGAGCCTTACAGCATCATCCGTCATATTGTTACGAACATCAAGCATACGCTTTCTAAGCTCTTTTTTCGTTTCCATATCACCAATTCCTTATCATTTCAATTTCCCTTGCATAACCTGCGTCATCATTTGGTGTTTCAAGAATAAAGGGCTTATCCGCCAAAAGCGGGTGTTTGGTAACAGCCTTTAAAGCCTCCGTCCCTATCTCACCCTCTCCGATTTTCTGGTGTCTGTCTTTATGTGAACCGCATAAATTCATACTGTCATTGAAATGCACAGCCCTAAGATTGTCTATTCCTATTATGTCATCAAATTCCTTTAATACACCGTCAAGATTTGAAACAATATCATAACCGCCGTCCCAGACGTGGCACGTGTCAAAGCATACACCCACCTTATCCTTTAGCTCTACCAAATCCATTATTGCCCTAAGCTCCTCAAAGTTTCTTCCTACCTCCGAGCCTTTTCCCGCCATTGTCTCCAATAAAATTATTGTATTATGTTCGGGCTTCAATGCGTTATTAATTGCGTCGGCTATCATTGGAATTGCTGCCTCTGCACCCTGTCCCACGTGTGAGCCGGGATGAAAATTATAGAAATTTCCGGGAAGATATTCCATACGCTCCATGTCTTCCTTTAACATATCCCTTGAAAACTTTCTTATATCCTCCTTGGCTGCACACACGTTCATTGTGTATGGCGCATGTGCAACGAGCGTTCCAAATCCGTGCTCCTCCATTAATTTTCTAAGCTTTAATGCATCGTCCGGGTCGATTGCCTTAGCCGAGCCTCCCCTGGGATTTCTTGTAAAAAAAGCAAATGTATTGGCATTTAACTTTAGCGCCTCCTTACCCATGCTTTCAAATCCCTTTGATGACGATAAATGATTTCCTATAAACATGTTCATCCCCCATTATTTATGTAAATTATTCACAAAGTCTGCAAAATCAAATTCTTCATTTTTGTTTGCCTTGAATATGGTGCCATAGCTTCTTCCCTCCATTATGCGGTGAATGATACGGACATCCTTACCATTGGCAATTATCATATCGGCACCTGAATATGTGGCAATTTTTGCGGCTGTAAGCTTTGTCTCCATTCCGCCTGTGCCGACGTTGCTTCCCGTGGAGCCTTTACCCATTTTTATAAGCTCATCCGACAATAAATCAACCCTTTCTATAAACTGGGCATTTTTATTTTTCCTAGGGTCATCCGTATATAAGCCATCTATGTCCGATAGAAGTATCAGCAAATCGGCTCCTGTCATTGCAGTAACTATCGCCGAAAGCGTGTCATTGTCCCCCACAACATCATCCAACTCAAAGGTTGAGGTTGTATCGTTTTCATTAACTATGGGTATCACTCCCATGCTTAGAAGCTCATTAAAGGTATTTTGCGCATTTGTCCTATTTAAATCAGCAACGATTGTATGCCTTGTCATCAGTATTTGTGCCGCCTGATGGTTGTACTCCGAAAAAATCCTCTGATATGTTGTCATAAGCCTTGCCTGTCCGATTGCTGCACACGCCTGTTTTTGGGAAATCGTGGTGGCAGCCTTTAGGTTAACCGCCTTTCTTCCGCAGGCAATGGCACCGGAGGTTACAAGTATAACGTCCTTACCCTGATTTCTGATATTGCAAAGCTCCCTGACAAGTATATCCATTTTTATGTAATCCAAATCACCTGTTTCCGGGTGTTGGAGTGATGATGAACCAATCTTTACAACTACTCTTTTTTTATCCTTTAGCTTACTCCGCAACGTATCCACCGTTTTTCCCTCCTATGACCTTTAAATGATATTATACCACATTACATAAATCATTTAAAGGGCTAAACTTTGACGCAATTTTCTCCGCAATAAGTATTCCGTCCATTGCAGCGGAAGTTATTCCTCCGGCATAGCCAGCTCCCTCGCCACATGGGTATAAACCGACTGCGGACGGGCTTTGACAATCCTCGTCCCTGTGTATTCTGACAGGTGATGAGGTACGGCTTTCTATGCCCGAAAGTATTGCGCCATTATCAGCATATCCCTTTATAGTCCTGTCAAAGCTTTCAAATGCCTCCATAAAGGATTTCTCACATTCCAAGGGTAATAGTCCCCTTAAATTCGTAAGCTCATATTCTCCCTTTATGCATGGCTTATTTAGATTTTCCGATTTATTATCCTTTGATGATTTGTCGGAAACATAATCCCCATAATACTGAACCGGAATTTTCCCATTTCCAAGCTCATATGCCTTTTCTTCAAGCCTGCGTTGGAAATATACTCCCGCAAGCGGCTCATTGCTTCCAAAATCCTCCGGTGTTACCTGAACTATTATTGCGCTGTTTGCATTACGGCTTCCCCTGTCGGAATAGCTCATACCGTTTACCGCAATTCCTCCCTCCTCGCTTGAGGCATTGACAACATAGCCTCCAGGACACATACAAAACGAATAAACCCCACGTCCATTTTTGGTCTGCGCCGTCAGCTTATATGGTGCCGCCGGAAGCTCATTGCCGTGCTCCTTTCCGTACATAGCTTCATTAATAACGCTTTGGGGATGTTCAACCCTCATTCCAACCGCAAATGCCTTTGTTTCCATTGAAATATGCATATTGTTCAAGACCTCAAAAGTATCCCTTGCGCTATGCCCGATTGCAAGTACGGCATGGTTAGTCTCTATAATTTCGTCACCATTTACATAAACCCCCACTAGCTGTCCGTCTGTAATCCTAAATCCTGTTACTTTTGCGCCAAACCTGACCTGTCCGCCCATTTTTATAATAAACTCACGTATGTTTACCACAACATCCTTTAATATATCCGTCCCGATATGAGGTTTGTTTTCGTATAAAATGTGCTCCGGTGCGCCAAATTCAGTAAAAATACGTAATACCTCCTTATTTCTTCCGTTCCTATCCTTCACAAGCGTATTAAGCTTTCCGTCAGAGAAGGTTCCCGCACCGCCCTCCCCAAACTGAACGTTAGAGTTAGGATTAAGCTTTCCACCATTCCAATATTTTTCAACATCCCTTGTCCTTGTATCAACGTCATAGCCTCTCTCTAAAATAATCGGCTTATAACCGTGCTTTGCAAGCATATATCCGCAAAACAGCCCTGCAGGTCCCATTCCTATTATCACAGGCGGATTTACCATTTTTATTTCTCCATTGTGAGGAAATATGTATTGCTGGTTATTTGAAATGGCAATGTTATTATTTTTGCACCGTTTTACCGTTTCTATCTCCCTAGATTTATCATTAAGCTCCACGCCCAATGTATATACATTGTAAAGCGAAGGCTTTTTCCTTGCGTCTATCGAATGTTTTAAAATCCTTACATTCCTTATATCAGAGGGTTTTATGCTCAAAAGCCTTGCCGCTTTTTTTAACAGTGCTTCACTATCATCAATCATATCCGCTAGGGTTAATCTGTCACCATTCTTATGAAAAATAATCTCCGTCTTTACTTGGTTAATTGTTATCATTAATATCCTTTCCTGCCGACATTCCGGCTATCGCACCTGTCGCCCATGCCCATTGTAAATTATAGCCTCCGCATACACCGTCACAGTCCAAAAGCTCCCCGACTATATACACATTTTCATCTTTCATTGACTTGAAATTATCGTCAACCTCGCCTAACGGCACACCGCCGCTGCAAACCTGTGCATTTTCAAATGAATTGGCTTCTGCCACTGTTACCTCAAAATCAGCCAATTCCCTTATACATGACAATATTTTATCAAAATCGGTTTCGCCCACCTTTGCCGTAGGTGTTATATTATTTTTTTTACAAATCATTTTCGCAAGCTTTTTATGTACAAGCCCTGAAATCAAATCCTCTACGCTTTTATGTGCAAACTGTTTTAGCTTAATATCCTTAATCTCGTTTTTTAACTCTGATATGAATGGGACAAAATTTATTTTCACCATACATTTTCTTCCCTCATATAAAGCCCTTGAAGCAAGCCTGCTTATTTGGAATACAGGTATTCCCGAAATCCCATAATCGGTTAATTGCAATTCTCCCTCCTCGGAGGCGCTAAATTTACCGTCAATATATAGACCTAATTCCACCTGTGCCCTTACTCCCGAAACCGACTTAAAATAATCCCCGTCGCATTTTAACTGTACAAGTGCTGGAAGCGGCTCTATTATCGTATGACCTATTGATTTAGCAAAATAATAGCCTGAGCCGTCAGAGCCTGATACCTTTGCCGCCTTGCCTCCCATGGCAAGTATCAGCTTATCATATTTAACCGACTCCCTAAACTCCGATATGACGGTTTTATTTTTATTGCCTTGAGCAGCTTCCCTTATATACCTGATATATTTAACCTCACCGTCTTTTATGGACTTAACCTCGCAGTCAGTCTCTATCTTAATATTTAGCCTTTCACATTCGCTTTTAAGTACGTCAACAACAACCAAAGCCTGCTCTGACACAGGGTAAACCCCTCCGTCACGCTTTTCCTTTGTACATAAGCCAAGCCCTGCGAAAAAATTTCTTGTGTCGGTAGCATTGAACCTTTCCAAGGTTTTATATATTTTATTAAGCGACTCTTTATCGCTGCTGTAATATTTCCCCTCAAACTCACCCATGTTTGTCATATTGCACTTGCCGTTTCCAGTCATTAGGATTTTCTTTCCAACCCTGTCCCTATGCTCAAGTATTGTGACATCAGCGCCTTTCCTCGCCGCATATATTGCCGCCACAAGCCCGCTTGCACCGCCTCCTGCAACTATAATTTTATTACTCATATTTCCCCACCTTTCACAACTCTAACTGCTGTAGGACTCTATAAAATGATAAACCTGAAGCTCCGTATCCATAAACTTTCCGCTTTTGACCTGTCTCCTGATATTTTCCGGAAGACTGTCGGGATTTAAACCCGTCCTAAAGTAAAGCGTCTCCTTATCGCCCTCATATACGACTATCTCTCCGTCCACCTCCATAATGTAATATCCGGTAAACTTTGGAGTTGAGTCATATATTCTCAAAATTTTTACCTGCTCCGACGAAAACAGCTCCAAATGCTGGGATTTAAAGCCCTTTTCATGGTCATCCAAAGTATAAACCTTACTGTCATCCGCCAGCAGGACTTCAAACTCCTCACGCTTAAGCCCTATATACTTTGCCGGAAGCTTGTCCTCGGTTATCGTCATTGAACCGTCCTTTTGGTCTATATCCTCATAAATACATATGGTATCACAGTTTGTCTTAATCTGGCTGTAGCCTGTTTCCACAACAGGATTTTCAACCTCCTCCTTTGCCTTGGTCATGTTCTGCCTCACGACAGTCAGCCTCATCCAAAGTATCACTATAATGGCAGCAGTCAGCAATAATACAAAAAATAAGCCAATCTTATATCCCTTCCTCATCATCAGCCTCCGTTTACATTCTCAACATCAGGTAATAATATTTGGTAATAGTATCAGCTTATTTTCAATCTTTTATTCATTTATAAATGTTACATGAGCCTAAATCTTCTTGCAATTCCAAGCACTGTCTTTCCGCCGGGCATACTCATTAAGTCCCTTTCATCCACTCCCTTTAAAAGTATAAGGGCAAGGAAATAGACTATTACGCCAACAAATATACCTATAAATACAGTGACAATATCTCCAACAATCTTTGATAACAGTATATTTAAAACAACCAAAACCACACCCATAACGGCGGCGGCAATAGTAGGTATCACAAATGTGCGTACAAGCTCCTGTTTGTATTTTAAATATTTATTTATTGAAATGGCATTTAAAACGCATATGACAACCGCAAAGAGAATATCTCCCCATACAACTGCATTTATACCCATTCCCGCCTGAAGCACCGCATACAAAAATATTACATGGATTATAAGGGATATTGCGGCATTCCTCACAGGTATTTTCATCCTGTTAATTCCCTGAAGCACACCGTTTGTAAGCGTTGACATCGAATAAAACACAACGGAAACCGAACCGAAATGGAGCATACTTACAGCCATGTCAATCTCACCCGTAAATAGCATTGATATAATAGGTCTTGCAAGCACGGCAAGCCCCACAGTACTTGGAATTGCCACAAGCATTGTAAAGCGCATTGCCTGTCCTATTTTTTCCTTGACCTGCCTGTATTCCTCATGAACCATAAGGTTTGTAAGCACCGGAACGATTGACGAACACATTGCATTTGCCAATGCTATAGGCACATTTACAAGTATTCTGTACTTGCCCGAATAAACCCCCCAGTTGTAAGCCCTGACCGAATCCAAGCCCTTCTGAATCATTATTCTATTATAAATTCTAATATCAATGATTGTGCTGACATTATAAACCGTAGTGCTTAAAAGTACGGGAAGAATAGTAAGTATTATAAGCCTAAATATCTGACCATAGCTGTCAACATTGGCTGATGACTCCCTTGTATTTTGCTTTTTGTTTGCTTTTTTATAAAGTGTAAACACGAATACAAGAAATAAAAGTCCCACAACCGAACCAAGAACAGGACCGATTGAAGCTCCAGCCGCACCATATGACGGGGCATAATCCTCATTGTGCAAAAGCGCACCCACCTTGGCACCCTTATTGTACAAAATATAAGCCCCCGCAATTGTTCCAATCAAAACGAATATCTGTTCTAAAATTTGGGAAATTGCAGTGGGAACCATGGTTCCAAGCCCCTGAAAATATCCCCTGAACACACCCATAACAGCTACTATTAAAAGTGCCGGTCCGAGTATCTTAAGCGCCAAGGCGCTCATAGGCTCCAACAGGAAATATTCAGCAATCATATCACCAAATATTTCACAGACAAGAAAAGTAATGCTTCCTGCAACCAATGCAAAAATCATTGCACACTGAAAAGCCCTCTGTGCGCTTTTGTACTGCCTCTTGCTAAGCTTTGATGATACAACCTTTGAAACCGCAAGGGGCAGGCTGTAGCATGAAATCAAGAGCATAAGAGCATATACCTCATATGCTGCCGAATAATATCCATTACCCTTGTCACCGATTATGTGTTCCATTGGGAAACGTCTGGCAATACCTATAACCCTCGATATTATACCCGCTATTGCAAGGACACTTCCCTGTATTATAAAATTTGACTTTTTATTCTTCATTAATCAATTCTCCCCGGCATCAATCATTCCTGGTTATTCCAAGCCTGCTTAGGATTTCCTCCTGCTTACGTTCCATTACCTTCGCCTCATCAGGCTCCATATGGTCATAGCCCAATAGATGAAGCATACTATGCGCTATCAAAAATGCATATTCCCTCATTGGCGAATGACCGTATTCCTCTGACTGTTCATATACCTTGTCAACCGATATGACAATATCTCCAAGGCAAAGCTCACCGCTCTCAGGGTCAAAATAATCCTCCGAAGCCTCCTCAATACCCGAAAAATCAGAAGGTGCCTCATAATCCACATTCGGAAATGACAACACATCCGTCGGACGGTCAATCCCCCTAAACTCATTGTTCATGGCATGAATACCCTCATTGTCAGTGAGAAGCACGTCCACCGTCACCTCATAGGGGCAATTTTCATATTCCAGTGTCTCATTTATAACCTTACCAGCCACATCTTCGGCATCAAAAGGAAGCTCCCTGTCAGTCTCATTCTCTACGCAAAAAGTCATAATATAATTTTTCTCCTGTATAAATTTTTTCTATTCCACCTAAATCAGCAAGGGAAATATCACTGTTATCCAATATACCACTTTCTACCTTTCTATGTATAACCGCCGTCGCAAGCTTATCATACTCTATCTCTTGCTCATCATCCTTTCCTATAAGGTACATAATTGATGATACCACACAATCCGCAAGATATACGGCAACCGTTTCCTTCATTTTCATATTTTGGGATTTATAATTATATTCCTGCAAAAGCCTTACCGCCTTTGGAGGGAATTTATTGTCACTGCATATCTCCTCAATTGATTTGTCTTGAACCTTGCACTCATTGGCTATTATCCTGTGGTAATAACCACCGTTTTTAGCCACATCCACGTCCATATGAAGTATTCTTGCCGTCTTTTCTGCAAAATAAGCAGTATGTATCGCATTATAATACATCTGGCTGTCAATATCCTTATATTTAGCCAGAAGCTCATACTCCTGGTCATTAATCGTAATATACTTTCCTGTTTCCTTGTCAATTACAACAGCGCAGTAAAATTTAAGCACCACAAGCATAATTATGAAAGTAATAAATATATTTATTGCAGGCATAACATACAGCTCCTCGCTTAGTATGTCGTCATTTTGGAACATAACCTGTGCCACCATAACTGCAATATATATCAAGGTCGCCATAAACATAGGCTTTCCTGTTTTATATTCATCATCAAGCCCTTCAAACAAAATAGCAAACACAATACCCACGATAAAATAAATTAAAAATACCATTGTATCGGCTGAAGCTATGTGTACGCATATGCACAAAATACCCGCATATGCAATAAGCCCTGTAACCGTGTTTGAAAACATTGAGAGAGCCAGCGCAAGCGAGGGTAAAGCCCAGCCTGTTTCATCAAACAGTGGAAATACACATCCGGCGGCAATACCAAATATATAGGTAAACGTAAAACGCCCCATATGCTTTCCATTGTCATAGTGCAGCGAACCATATAAATTTGACTGTGCCATTGAAAAGATTACAGCACCCAAACATGCTATAATCATAATGAGCATAAGGAATATATCCCTGAATGATTTACCAAACAAATATGCTGATGCACCTACACAAACTATTGAAATTATCAGCATTAGCATTGTAAGAAATATGTTTTTTTTCATGTGTAATTTCCTTTACTGGCGCTTTCTATTATATACACCGCCTGACTTTTTCTGTCTGCTTTCATAATCATCATACGCTTTTACGATTTTCTGTACAAGGGGATGTCTTACTACATCTTTGCTTGTCAATGTTATAAATGATATATCGCTTATCTTCCCCAAAACCTTTTGTGCGACATCAAGCCCCGACTGGGTACCGGGGGATAAATCCTTCTGTGACGCATCACCTGTTACAATCACCTTTGAGCCAAAGCCTATACGTGTCAAAAACATCTTCATCTGTGCCGGAGTAGTGTTTTGCGCCTCATCAAGTATTATATATGCATTATCAAGGGTACGCCCTCTCATATAAGCAAGAGGTGCCACCTCTATAAGACCTTTTTCCATGTTCTTTTGAAATCCGTCAGCGCCCATAATCTGGTACAGGGCATCATACAGTGGTCGAAGATACGGGTCAACCTTGCTCTGTAAATCTCCGGGCAGAAATCCAAGCTTTTCACCAGCCTCTATTGCAGGTCGAGTGAGTATTATCCTCTCAACCTCATGGTTTTTAAATGCCGTAATCGCCATTGCCATTGCCAAATACGTTTTCCCTGTTCCAGCAGGTCCAAGCCCAAACACTATCATATGGCTCTTTATCGCATCAATATATTTTTTCTGCCCTACTGTTTTGGGCTTGACAGGCTTTCCCGATATGGTATGGCATATACATTCTGAATCTATATCCACAAGGGACTCCACCTCATCTGACCTTGAAAGCTCCAAGCCATACGAAACATTCTGTTCATGTATCGTGTTTCCCCTTTTGGAAAGCTCCATAAGCTCATTTATAAGCTTTGCAGCCTTATTTACCGCCTCCTGCTCACCGCTTATACGAACCTCACCGTTCCTGTCAGTGATTACAACCTCCAAATCATCCTCTATTTCACGAATATATGTGTCATTATTTCCAAAAACATTCTGCATATGCTTTGCGTCCATCTGTACTGCTATTTGAAAATCTGCCAAAATTTTGCTCCTTTAGTTTTCATCATTATTTTCGCCATTAAATATATCAACGGATATTCCAGTGGGCTTTATAACCGTCAGGCTTCCTATTAACTCCATACTATTTCTATTTTGTACCATTTTAACATTTTTTTCAACAATTTGTATATGATTTTCCTTTAAAGACAAAATAAATTTTTCCAAATTATCTGATAATTTCTCTTTCATCTCATTTTCTGTATATGTAAGATATTGGATATAGTATTCTTTTCTATCAATTTTGCCGTAATATAATGGAAGATAAAAATTATCAGGAAGCTTAATCTGGTTTCTAAGCTCCACCGTCTCATACTTCATATTCCTCTTTGCCTTGAAGAAATTTAAAATCCTCATTGCGTCTGCACGGTATCCCATAACCTCAAAAAATCCGGATTTTATACTCCTCCCTGTATAACATACCACCGGGTACGTGCTGTTAATTTTATCTTCAAACTCCACTGTCGTCTCAATATATATATCCGCATCCGCATCATACACTATATAATCAATAATATTTTGTTCCTCATCAAAAACAGGGACGCTTCCGCTTACAAGTATCTGCCCCTTTTCGACAACATCTCCAGCCTTTATGTTGGGAACCCCATTTCTTGTGATAATCGAAACTACAACTCCGTCCTCGTCTGCCTCTATATCGGTGCCCCTCACCTGTCTGTATTGCGGTTTTGACTTTTCATTTTCCTTTATAGAGACATAAAGCTTAGTCCCCTCAAAATAAATTGAAACCCATGTCACGTTTTCAAATTTTTCCCTGAGCTTCTTTTCCTTTTCCTCACAGTTTATCTCGCTCTTTTTTATTCCATAACGTATATTCTCGCCTTTGATAAAATCCGTCAGCTCATCATCGCTTACCTGTAAATTCCCGATATATTCTATCGCCCATACATAGTGGGTTGCACGGTTAAGCATTGCAATACACAATACAAGCCCTACAAAAAAAATAATCCTTTTCTTAATAAAAGGAAAATAAAAGGGAAGTCCCTGCTTTTTTAAAACATTTACCTTTGTGGCTGTCTTTCTGAAAATCGGATGCATTTTTGCAAAATCCTGTGCAAACACCTTGCATGTACATGAATTTTCTTTGCGCTTTATATCCCATAAATACAGGTCATTTGCCCTGCAAATATTAAAAAAGCGTTCCATATAATCACCATATAATTCTATTACAAGGCAACCTCTGATAAAATATATATTATTATTTTGCAAGAGCTACACCCCATGATTATTTTAATAAGATTACTTCATTTATTTCGCCTGATATCTTCATGTCCTCACTGGAAAAATAATCAATAAGCAGATGTTCGCCCGTAATACTGTACTTTACATTGTTTCCCTTTATAATGACATTATTACAGGTATACAGAATTATTCCCTTAAAATTTTCCACATACAGCTCACACCTGCCAATCATATGGAAAATCGTGGCACCTGCCACTACATCCTTTGGAAGTGAAAACGCATCTGCAAAACTTTCCCCCGCACTTATAACATTCTGTTTAAATATATTTGTCATAACGGCACCCAAAAATGAAGTATAGGTTTCTATACTTCATTTTATGCCTCTTATATGGTTTTTATTCAATAGTTACACTATTCCTTTAATTATCGGCTTTTTCTCTGTTGGAGTAGAGCCTATTGTATATGCCTTAATAAATCTGGCTTCTGCGTCATCAGCTTTTTTCTCGCTGTTTGCGTGTAAGGTTGCAAGGGACTCACCCTTTTTGACGAAATCGCCAACCTTTTTATGGAGTACAAGCCCCACCGACAAGTCTATGCTGCTCTCCTTGGTTTCACGTCCGCCACCAAGTATAAGGGAGCATATTCCAATTTCATCACATACAATCCTTTGGATATATCCCTCCGCAGGCGACTTAATCTCCCTGATTATTTCAGCCCTTGGAAGCCTTTCGGGATGATATACCATATCCTTGTCTCCGCCCTGTGCCTCAACAAACTCGGCAAGCTTTTCAAGGGCACGTCCGCTTTTAACCACATCCTTAAGCATTGAAACGCCCTGTTCAAAATCCGAAGCCTTTCCCCCTGCCATAAGCATATACGAGCCTAACGTCAGACAAAGCTCGGTAAAATCCTCTGGACCGTTTCCCTTAAGGGTATCTATCGCCTCTTTGACCTCCAGCGCATTTCCAACTGCATATCCCAATGGCTCATCCATATTAGAAACTACGGCTATCGTCTTTCTTCCCGCTCCGTTTCCAATCTTAACCATTTCCCTTGCAAGTGCAAATGCATCCTCCTGCGTTTTCATAAATGCACCGCTTCCGGTTTTAACATCAAGCACTATTGCGTCCGCTCCGGCTGCAAGCTTTTTACTCATTATTGACGACGCAATAAGGGACATATTATCAACAGTTGCGGTAACATCCCTCAATGCATAGAGCTTTTTGTCGGCAGGTGCAAGGTCTGCAGTCTGCCCCATTATTGAAATGCCTATGCTGTTCACGTTATCAATAAACTTTTTCTCAGATATCGAAGTTGAAAATCCCGCAAAGCTTTCAAGCTTATCTATGGTACCGCCCGTATGCCCAAGTCCCCTGCCGCTCATCTTTGCAACAGGAACTCCCAAGGCTGCCACCATTGGAGTAAGTGCAAGCGAAGTCTTATCCCCAACGCCTCCCGTGGAATGTTTGTCAACCTTTATACCCTTGATACTGCTTAAATCAAGCATATCACCGCTATTTGCCATAGCCATTGTAAGGGCAAGCGTCTCAGCCTCATCCATTCCCTGAAAATATATAGCCATAGTCATAGCTGACATCTGGTAGTCAGGAA
>CAYTGS010000036.1:0-15773 GCA_964437435.1 uncultured Roseburia sp. | reverse complement strand
ACTGCAAGGTACTCTGTACCCGAACCGCAGCCTGACAGTCTCTTGTATACACATGGACCGCCTTTTAAATCTATCATAAAGTGAAAGAAATTAAAACCTTTTCCCTCTTTATGCCTTTTAATCATCTCTGCGCTAAGCTTGTCATACTCTGCCTTAATCTCAGGTATGTCAGCCTCCACCAACGCATATTCCTCACTTTCAGGTGCCACTACAGGCTCTACTGAAATCTGCTTAAAGCCCAAATCAGCCAAATGACAGACATCAGCGGCAAAGTCCTTGTTAAAATGGGTAAACGTCCCTCTTACATAGTAGTTAGTCTGGTTACGGCTCTCGGCAACCCTTTTGAACTTAGGGATTACCAAATCATAGCTTCCCTGACCACCTGCGAGTGGTCTCATCTTATCGTGGACTTCCTTACGTCCGTCAACGCTCAAAACCACGTTTGCCATTTCCCTATTGACAAATTCTATAATATCATCATTTAAAAGTACTCCGTTTGTAGTAAGTGTGAACCTGAACTTTTTATGTTTAGGCTCCTCCAGGCTTCTTCCGTAAGCTACCAGGTCTTTGACTACCTGCCAGTTCATAAGTGGTTCACCGCCGAAAAAATCCACCTCAAGGTTCACCCTGTGACCAGAGTTATCCACAAGAAAATCAAGCGCCTTCTTACCTACCTCATAGCTCATCAAGGCTCGTCTTCCGTGATATTCCCCTTCCTCTGCGAAGCAATATTTACACTTAAGGTTACAGTCATGGGCTATGTGAAGGCACAAAGCTTTAACCACTGTTTCCCTGTTTTTAAAGGCATCTATGCTCTTTTCATATATATCCTCTGTAAAGAGCATACCCTCGTCCTTAAGCTCGCTTATCTCATCAACAATCTCACTTAAATCACTATCACTGATTTCAATTCTATCCTTTAACGTATCATACAATTCTGACTTATCCACATTTTCAAGGTTGTTTTCCACAATAACAGCGATAACGTCATATACCATATCATCCACAACATGAACCGAACCGCTGTTTACGTCGAGAACTATATTATAGCCGTTATTTTTATACTGATGTATCAATTTGTTACTTTCCTTCCTGTATAATTCCCATACACAATGATAAGCAGCGATTTTAAAATCGCTGCTTATTCTTAATCTTTATCCGAAACCTTAGACCGCAGATTACTTATTTTGTAACATTCTCACAGCTCTGGTTTCCAACTGTACATGATGTCTTGCAAGCTGACTGGCAAGATGTCTGGCACTCGCCACATCCGCCCTTTTTCATAGACTCTTTATAGTCTCTTGTTGTTAAAGTTTTAATATGCTTCATACAAATTGCCTCCTTACTCTTTTATGTCACCATAGAAAACTCTACCATGGTAACAGCTTTTGTTATTGTATCACAAATTTTAAGCGTTTACAATACTTTTGTTATATAGGATGTGTTAACATATAATGTCTGTCCGTTCACTACAACCTGTGACCAGCCGTTATTTCCAATACCCGTTCTAAACATCATATCTCCGGGGTTTAATACTCCGACGATTGTACTTGGGTTTGAGGAATCCGCCACTGTCCTTAAATTTACAGATGTAGCATTAGGAGTCACAACCTCATTAACTGCGGTATACTGTACATTTGCCGCAGACATTGCTGACGCTGTCGCTGTCGAAGATGCCGCTGTGACGGCTGTTGCCCCAGAGTTATCCTTTGCCGACGCTATTCCGTCATAGTTAAAGTAAGCCACATTCATGTCAACCCTTGAGGGTATGCCCGCAATGTAAGCATGGCTTGTGTACTGCCACATTGCATGTACTCCTGCATATGTACTCATTGTCGTAATTGGAAATGGGTCAGTAGGATACTGCGCAACCCATACCTTATATTTATTAAGCAACGCCATATTCCAGTCAGCACTGTCTGTCATCGCATTTCTTGAGCCATAGAACATCGGCGTATAACCTGCTGCCGCCACTGTATCAAGAAATCTTACGGCAAGTGCAGTCCTCACATCACGTCCCAATCCATACTGTCTGCTTGATGTGCTGTTATATGCCTCACAGTCATATGCAACCGGGAAAGTTATCTGGTACTTGCTGATAATTGCCAATGTAAATGCAGCCTCCTCTAAAACCTCGGCTTCTGACACTGCTGTAGAGTAAAAATAAGCACCTACCTTAATTCCTACCCTGTTTGCTTCCTGAAGATTGTATAACGCATACGGGTCCACATTCAATACTCCTGTTGTCTGGGTTCTATATCCAACCCTAATCATTGCAAACTGAACTCCCGATGCCGCTACCTGATTCCAGTCAATCACTCCCTGATACTTGGATACGTCTATTCCAAGCGCTGCCTGGGCTACTTCATTGGGAGCCGCTTTAGCTGTAAGTGCGGGGGTTGTAAGTGATACCAACATCACAAACATCATTAAAAGTGCCTTTAATTTCGTTGTCTTCCTGTAAAATGTACTTTTCATATTTTCCTCCGTATTTTATATTTTCAGCACGACACTTTAAGTATAACATACTTTTTGTCGAATTGTACACCCCTTTTTTATCCTATAATTCCGCCAATCATTCCGCTTCCTGCACATATCAAAAACGTCGTTATGCATGAAAGGCTCAACATTGAAAACTCAGGTTCCAAAAAGGCGGATATAATACATATTATCAAAAAATACGAAGCCCCAGCCAAAAGCCCCCACAAAAAGCGGCGGCATATGGCACGTTTAGAGAATAGAAGCCCTGCCACAGCGGAAGCAACACAATATATAAGTATTATGCATACACTGACTACTCCCTCACTCACCGATGCCCTGTATAACAAAAAAGCCACTGCAAGAAGCAAAAGGGCGCTTACTATGTATGCTGCCAGCAGACATTTTAATAGTGCAACTGCATTTTTCACGATACATACCTCCCAAAAACTTGTATTATTTTTTCAATACTGTTATAATTTATGCTAATACGCATAAATTTATTACGTAATCCACTATAAAATATTGAGATAGGAGTGATAATTTTTGGATACCCCTGGTGTCATACAAATTTTAATTTTAGCAGTACTATTAATACTGTCCGGCTTTTTCTCATCAGCCGAAACCGCACTTACCACCTTGAGCAGTGTAAAGGTACGTGCAATGGTTGAGGAAAATCCGACAAAGAGAATACTTACGCTTCAAAAAATTCTTGACAACAAAGGCAAGCTTATAAGTGCAATCCTTATAGGAAACAATATAGTAAACATCAGCGCTTCATCGCTTACGACCTCCCTTGTCATACGTATATGGGGAAATGCGCTGGTGGGAGTTGGAACTGGAATACTTACGCTTTTTGTCCTTATTTTTGGAGAGATAGTTCCAAAAAACTGGGCAATGTACAACAATGAAACACTTTCCCTTGCATATGCGAAGGTTATTTATTTCCTTATGCAAGTGCTTACCCCGGTAATATTTATAATGGATAAAATTTCCGGATTTTTTCTATCACTTATGCACATAGATTTATCCAAAAAGCCTTCAATGACTGAGACGGAGCTAAAAACGTATGTAGACGTAAGCCATGAAGACGGTGTAATTGAGCAGGAAGAAAAAAAGCTTATATACAACGTGTTTGAATTTGGTGATTCGGTGGCTAAGGACATTATGGTTCCCCGTATTGATATGACCACCGTTGATGTCAATGCCACATATGATGAGGTATTGGAGATTTTCAGAGAGTCTATGTACACACGTATTCCGGTGTTTGAGAATGATGTTGACAACATTATAGGTATCATTATAGTAAAGGATTTTCTCCTTGTTCCTGACAGGTACAATTTTAAAATACGTGATATTATGCGTGAGGGCTATTATACCTATGAATACAAAAAGACTGCTGACCTTTTAATTGAAATGCGCCTTATAACCACTAATATAGCACTTGTCCTTAACGAGTACGGTGCCACCGTCGGAATGATTACCGTCGAGGACTTATTAGAGGAAATCGTAGGTGAAATTAGGGATGAGTTTGATGAGGATGAGGAAGAACTTTTAAGAGAAGTTAACGATAATGAGTACGAAGTAAACGGAAGCATGAAGCTCGACGATATTAATGATGCCCTCGGAACAAGCTTTAATTCAGAGGACTATGACTCAATCGGCGGTATTATAATCGAGCTTCTCGACCGCTTTCCCGCAGAGGGCGAATCAGTTGTGACGGATGACAATATCACCCTCACCGCCAAGAAGGTAGACAACAACCGTATTGAAGCCGTTGTCATCTGCCTCCCCCCAACCCCTGAAACAGAGGAAGCGGAGGAAGCAGAGACAATTCAGGCTGCCGATGAAGCCAACGATTAGTTGTCATATTTATCCGCAAGGGCGTTAATTTGGTCTGCAAACCTTGCCAAATCCTTATTGGCACCGCCCTCATTCTTGTATATAACGGCAATAAGCCTCTGTCCTGCCGCAAGAAGCCTTGCAAATACGTCAGAGACTGCCTTTGTGCGTTTCTTCACGGTTACAGGTGCCGCCTCGTACTCAATGGTATTCGTCACAAGGTCGAACCTTGTACCTGAATACGGGGCATAAGCCTTAATCCCATGTTCAATTTTGAGGCACTCTGCAAACAGGTTACACGTTGCATCCTCGCCATGGACTATAAATACTCTCTCAGGCTTTTTATCAAAAGCTCCTATCCATTCGATTAACCCGCCCTTATCCGCATGACCGCTAAGTCCGGGAAGCTGCTGTATATTTGCCCTTACATCAACCGTCTCTCCAAAAAGCTTAACCTCCGTTGCACCGTCAATAAGCATTCTTCCCAAGGTTCCTGCCGCCTGATAGCCCACAAAAAGTATTGTGCACTCCGGTCTCCAGAGATTATGCTTTAAATGGTGCCTTATTCGCCCTGCTTCACACATTCCGCTGGCTGATATTATGACTTTTGGCTTTTCATCAAAATTTATAAGCTTCGACTCGTCACTCGTAATGGAAAGCTTAAGGTTTGGAAATGATATAGGATTTATTCCCTTGCGCACAAGCTCCATTGCCTCCTCGTCAAAGCATGCATATTTATTTTTCTGGAATATTCCGGTTGCCTCCACAGCCAACGGACTATCAACATACACTTCAAAGTCGGGATTTACCGATATCAGCTTATCCTCCTTGATTTTTCTAATGAAATACAGTATTTCCTGGGTTCTACCCACTGCAAAAGAGGGAATTACGACATTTCCGCCCATTTTAAAGGTACTGTTGATTACGTCTGCAAGCTCATTAACATATTCATGTTTTTCATTTGAATGGTACCTGTCACCATAAGTTGACTCCATAACCACATAATCTGCATTTTTCGTATAAGCCGGATCCTTTATGAGAGGCTGGTTTTTATTTCCTATATCGCCAGAGAAAACTATCTTTTTTGACACATTATTTTCCGTAATCCATATTTCTATGCTTGACGAGCCTAAGAGATGTCCTATATCAGTAAAGCGTATACTTATTCCGTCGCATATTTCGATTTTGGAATTATATGGGCATCTGACAAGACGCTTAATTATTCCGTCAGCATCCTCCATTGTATATTCAGGCTCTATCGCCTGTATACCGGAATATCTCTTAGCCTTTCTGTTTTTCCACTCTGCCTCCTGCATTTGGATATGGGCACAGTCACGAAGCATTATTGAGCACAAATCCACTGAAGCTTCCGTTGCGAATACCTGTCCCCTAAATCCCCTTGCATATAAAAGGGGCAGATTTCCAGAATGGTCAACGTGTGCATGGGTCAGGAATACATAGTCAATCAGCGATTCCCCCACAGGAATATCACAGCACTCAAAAGGGTTTGAGCCTTGCTGCATACCGCAATCCACCAAAATATTCTTACCACATGCCTGTAAATAATGGCAGCTTCCCGTCACCTGGTGGTCTGCGCCTACAAAAGTCAATTTCATGAAATCCCTCCTATCACAAACATAAAAAAATTTAATTTTATTTTACCATATTTCATTCATTTTTACTACAATATATGCTATATTGTTTATGTAAATACATAACTTTAGTGCTCATAGGCGGCACAGAAAGGCGGATTGAATATGAAATTCAGTAACGGCTGCTGGCTTCAGCAGGAAGGCTGTGAATGTTTTGCACCACAGCAGGCTTATTTTACCAAAGTAGAGAAAGATAAAGTTACCATTTGCGCACCTACAAACCGCATTAATCACCGTGGAGACACTCTTGGAGGAATTAACCTTACTATAGAGATTACGTCTCCCTGCGAGGAAGTAATCAGGGTTCAGACCTATCATCATTTAGGTGCGATAACCGATTCACCCTCTTTTGAGATAAATGCAGGCTTAACTCCCCTTGATGTGGAGGAAAACGAAAAGGCTATCATTATACACAGTGGAAGCCTTTCACTTGAAATAGGCAAGGATAGCTGGTACATGAAATATACCAGGGACGGCAAGCTTATTACCGAATCAAAAGGACGTGACCTTGCCCTTATGAAAACCGATTGGAGAGGACTTGCCTACGATAAGGGCGATAATTCCGACACGTATATACGCCAACAGCTAGGAATAAGCGTTGACGAGAAAATATACGGAATGGGCGAGCGCTTCACTCCGTTTATCAAAAATGGTCAGAGCGTTAAGATTTGGAATGAGGACGGCGGAACAAGCACTGAACAATGCTACAAGAATATTCCATTTTATATTTCCTCAAGAGGCTACGGAGTATTGGTTAACCACCCCGAAAAGGTAGAATTTGAAATCGGTACTGAATCGGTTACAAAGGCTGAATTTTCCGTTGAGGGAAGCTATCTTGACTACTTCCTTATTAATGGTCCTACAATGAAGGACGTGCTTAAGCGTTATACAGACATTACAGGAAAGCCAGGTCTGCCCGCCCCATGGACATTTGGATTATGGCTTTCCACATCATTTACCACTAACTATGACGAGGAAACCGTTATGAGCTTTGTGGACGGAATGTTAAACAGGGGTATTCCTCTTAGGACTTTCCACTTTGACTGTTTCTGGATGAAGGAATTCCATTGGAGCGATTTTGTATGGGACAGCAGGGTTTTTCCTGACCCGGTTGGAATGATTAAGCGTATCAAGGACAAGGGGCTTAATATCTGTGTCTGGATAAATCCATATATTGCACAGGACTCCGTACTTTTCAAGGAGGGCATGGAAAAGGGTTACTTTATCAAGCGTCCTAACGGTCAGGTATGGCAATGGGATATGTGGCAGCCTGGAATGGCTATTGTGGACTTTACAAATCCTGATGCATGTGCATGGTTCCAAGGCAAGCTTGAAGTTCTTCTCGATATGGGGGTAGACTGTTTTAAGACTGACTTTGGCGAGAGAATACCTACTGACGCAGTTTATTATGACGGCTCTGATCCTAAGAAAATGCACAACTATTATACATATTTATACAATAAGTGTGTTTATGAGCTTCTCGAAAGAAAACGTGGAAAGGGACAGGCAGTACTCTTTGCCCGTTCAGCCACAGTTGGAGGTCAGAAATTCCCTGTACACTGGGGTGGTGACTGTTGGTCAGATTATGAATCAATGGAGGAAAGCCTCAGAGGCGGTCTCTCACTTTGTATGTCTGGCTTTGGTTTTTGGGCGCATGATATCGGAGGATTTGAACACACCTCTACCGCTGACGTTTATAAACGTTGGGTAGCATTCGGTCTTCTTTCATCCCACAGCCGTCTCCACGGAAGCCAGTCTTACCGTGTCCCATGGCTCTATGATGAGGAAGCTGTAGATGTTGTGCGATTTTTCACTAAATTAAAGGCAAAGCTTATGCCATATATATATAGTGCCGCCATTACCGCTTCCACAGAGGGTATACCTGTTATGCGAAGCATGGTTCTCGAATTTACAGAGGACAAGACGTGCCATTATCTCGATAAGCAGTATATGCTCGGTGACAGCCTTCTTGTAGCTCCTATATTTAATGACGAGAGCAGGGCTGAATACTATCTGCCAAACGGTGTATGGACTAATTTCTTCAATGGAAAGGAATATAAGGGCGGAACATGGGTTGAGGAGCAGCACAGCTATTTGAGCATACCACTTATGGTTCGTGAAAATTCAATTGTCGTGACTGGTGCGCATGATGATAAGGCTGATTATGATTACGCCAACGGCTGCGAGCTTAGGGTTTATGCAATCCACGACGGTGTGAAGCTTGATACCGTTGTATACGGAATGGATAATGCTGTAGAGCTGTCCGTATCAGTCAAGAGGCTTGGTCACTGCATACACGTTACTGCTGACGGCTCTAAAAATTATTCAATTAGGATGATTAATATGCATGCCTCCAATGCCGTGAACGGATTTCTGACAATAGACGGAAACGACTCAGTAATAACACCTGATGCAGGTGCCGAAATGATTGAGATAACGTTTTAACCTTTATAAGTGTGAATAAAGAAAAAGCCCTTAACCGTATTATTGGTACAGTTAAGGGCTTTTTAAATCAGAGCGATAGACGGGGCTCGAACCCGCGGTCTCGACCTTGGCAAGGTCGCGCGTTACCAACTACGCCACTATCGCATTTATATATCTTGCCTGTTTTGCGTAACAAGCAAGATATACTATACTACATATTTTAATTTCTGTCAACTGTTTTCTAAAACATTTTTATATTTTATAAGATATATGCGGTACAATGACTCATATATGCGTTCCTCGGTTATAGTTCCGTCGGAAACAGCCTGCAATAAGCCGTTATACGCATCATTGTAATCCTGTGGGCAAAGAAGCATATCTGCCCCCGCCTGTACCGCTGCCACTGCCGCCTTTGCACTAGTGTATGAGGAGGTGATAGTGCTGGAAGTTAAGTAATCAGTCATAATAATTCCTTCAAATCCAAATTTATCCCTAACCGTTTCCTCCACAACAGCCTTTGACAGACAGCATGGTGTATTATCCCCCGTCAACGCTTTTACCCTTGCACTCGTCACGGTAATACAGTCAATACCATTCTCAACCGCAAGGTCGAAAATTACATATTCGTTGGTCACAAGCTGGTTTGACGTTCTATCAGTATCGACAGATGACGGGAACTTCTGAACTGCCGAGCTTACCCCCTTTTCCTGCATTGCAGTTACCGCTGCGCTTACAAGCGGAGCAGCCTCCCATGCAACAGAACCGAATGTACGTCCCTGGAGCTGTGCCGCACCATTAGAATCTACCACGTCAGCTACAGGTGCAAGGTTCATATTTATACCATACTCTGCCAGCACGGAAGCAATATCTCCATATACACTGGCTGCCGTTTCCTCATCCGTGATACTTGACGCTTTCTTAGTAGCCTCAATGCCAAATCCGGGATAATTTCCACATTCCGCACTAACCGCAAAAAACAGCGGATATTTTGAATACTCCGAGGTATTAGATATCATCTGGGTAAACTGCTCTGCAGATTGAAAATTCTTAGTGGAATAGATAATTCCACCCACAGGATTTTCAATTATCGCCTGCTTGGTGCTGTCTCCAGCCTGTATCACCGAGCTAACACCAGTCAGTGCCTCCGGTGTTACAATAAACATTCCGGCTACCATTTCCTCTATTGTCATTTCCGAAAGGAGATTTGTGACAAGCTCCTCAACCGTTACCACCTCTGTCTCAACCGTTTCGGCTGTTTCCTCCTCAGTAACTCCGTCCGAAGCCGGCACCTCCTCCTGACTGAAATTTTCAATCTCGGTTTCAGGTGTGGTAGCAGCTTCCGCTTCGGCTAACACCTTGTTAACCCTTGCTGTATATCCGCTTACAGAACCTGTAATCGCCTTTACAGCTAAAACAATTCCCACAATTACGACTACCAGGAGTGCCCCAAGCACCAGATATGACAAAAGCTGGTTACGTACACGCCTGTGTTTTCTTTTTTCCCTTTTTGTCTGTTCCTCGTTCATATTACCTCAACACTAATTTCTAATCTAATGGATATTTATCCGTGAGAGTCTGCACTATGGCACGTGCCTTCCCGACTCCATTTTCCTGTTCCTTTATTACCATTGCAATTGCCTCCGCAATCTTATCCATGTCATCTTCCTTCATGCCACGGCTTGTTACGGCTGGCGTGCCAAGTCTGATTCCGCTTGTTACGAAAGCTGACTTAGGATCATTAGGAATGGTATTCTTGTTGCATGTAATGTGAGCCTCGTCTAAAAGCTTCTCAACAGCCTTACCTGTAAGGTCGTATGTAGTAAGGTCTACAAGCATAAGATGGTTGTCTGTGCCATCTGAAACAATCTTAATACCCCTGCTCTTAAGTCCATTGCAAAGAGCCTGTGCATTCTTTACAATCTGCTGCTGATATACCTTGAAGTCGTCAGTCAGTGCTTCCTGGAAGCATACAGCCTTAGCCGCTATAACATGCATTAACGGTCCACCCTGTATTCCTGGGAATATAGCCTTATTGAAGTTGTACTTCTCTGCTGCCTCCTTATTGGCAAGAATAAGTCCTCCACGAGGTCCTCTCAATGTCTTATGTGTTGTTGTTGTGACAACATCAGCATATGGAATTGGGCTTGGATGAAGTCCTGCTGCCACAAGTCCGGCGATATGCGCCATATCCACCATAAGAACAGCTCCTACCTCGTCAGCAACCTCCCTAAATTTCTTAAAATCAATTGTCCTCGCATAAGCGCTTGCGCCTGCAATAATCATTTTAGGCTTGCACTCTAAAGCCAGCTCCCTCATTCTATCATAATCGAGGAAACCGTTATCATCCACACCATAAGGTACTACTTTAAAGTATTTTCCTGACATATTAACCGGTGAGCCGTGTGTTAGGTGTCCGCCGTGGTCAAGGTTCATACCCATGATTGTATCGCCTGGCTGCAATACGGCAAACTGTACCGCCATGTTAGCTTGTGCGCCTGAATGTGGCTGTACATTTGCATAGTCGCATCCAAAGAGCTTCTTTGCACGTTCAATTGCAAGATTTTCAACGACATCAACGCAATCACATCCGCCATAATATCTCTTTCCAGGGTATCCCTCAGCATACTTATTAGTCAAAGGACTTCCCATAGCTGCCATAACTGCCTTGCTTACCCAGTTTTCTGAAGCAATAAGTTCAATATGGCTGTTTTGTCTCTCCTGCTCCTCAACGATAGCATCAGCTATCTGCGGGTCTACTTTCCTTACTTCATCAAGTGAATACATATATTGTCCTCCCTGTTCCATAGTCTCTAAATAACAATCTTTTTAAGTATACATCTTTTTCCAAATTTTTTCAAGATTATAACAACGTTTATGTCAATTAAAATGAAAAATCCTCTGACAAATCTTGTATCCGTCAACAGTAATCCTCCTTCCGACCTTTCCCGGAAGATTCATTGCATTGCCCAAAAGCCCTGCCCTTAGGCGCATCCAAAGTACCGTATCATGCGTCTTTATATACTCCCAAAGCTCCTTTTTCTTCTCAAGGTTCTCCTCAAGTCCCGAACGTATTAAAAGCACTGATGACACAGTAGTTATAATGTCAAGGTAATTCATCATATATCTTCTCACCTTGCCATTTGCCACTATACGCTGTTTTTCGTCTATATAATAATCAACCATCAGCTTATTGACTTTAATCTGCTGGTCTATACGGCTTATCATTACCTGTTCGTTTACAGACTGGTCAGACCGCCCTATATAGTAACGGTAAAAATTCACATCAAGATAATACATACTCTTAACATATGGCAATGGATTAAACACAAATATGTTATCCACATAAAAGGTATGCTCCGGCAGCTTTAATCCACATTCCCTGAGAAGATTTGTCCTGTATATAACCGAATGCATAAGTATATACTGTCCCACCCTGAAATGGCGCACATCCTTCCAACCAAATATCTTATCCTGTGGAAGTGCATGGTGGTAGCTCATAACCTTCTTTCGTTTTTCCCCTTCCTTCTCATATACGAAATTACTGATAAACATATCAACCGTATTTCCGTTTTCAAGGATTTCCTTCAGCTTATTGAGTATCTGCATATATGCCGCCTGATTAACCCAGTCATCACTGTCAACCACTTTAAAGTAGAGCCCCTTAGCCTTCTCTATTCCTGCATTTACAGCCGAACCGTGCCCCCCGTTTTCCTTATTTACAACCTTTATGATACCTGGAAAACGTTCTCTGTATTCCTCTGCAATTTCAGGTGTATTGTCGCTTGACCCGTCGTTTACTATGATGATTTCCACGTCCTCGCCCCCCGGCAAAAGGGAATCAATACATTTGCGCATATAATCGGATGAATTGTAGCATGGGATTGCTATGGATAATAATTTCATTATAAAATCTCCTCGTCTATCTTAATCTGTTACACTCAAACCGTTCCATTGTAATAAGGCAGTTCTTTATCTCATTGTAGCGGGTTTCTATATCTCCTTCTTTTATCTCCGTATCAAGGCTCACAGCCATTGTATTTATCATTTCGTCGGTTATCCTCGGATGAAGCATACTCAATATTTCAAGCTTTTTCTCATAGCTGTCAGCATCAAGAAATTCCACAATCCCCTCATCCAGCTCAAATCCTTTGTTTGTATCCCACTTGTCGCCATCCTCAATTTCAAGAGGCTTCTGTTCTGTTTTTTCCTCCTGTGTTTCCTCCTTTTCTACCTTTTCCTCCGTTTTCTCAACATTCATAATATCCAACTTTTCAAAGCGGTAATGCTGTTTCTCATTCGGGTATTTATCCCTGTTAACTTTACTCATAAACATTTCTAAATCCCTGACATACACCTTGTATGGTGAATAGAGCTGCTGATAGACCACAACCTTTTTCATTGTCTCGGAATCATATGCCAGAGTAATAATCTGATAAATATTCCCCTTAAAATGTCTGTATATTTCCTGTGGTTTAGGATTTTCTCTCATATTTAAACTAACCTTTCTTTTAATCTATTCTATTATTTCTTAAAATAATTTACTTCTCATGCTCTCCTGATCCTGTGCAAACTGAACAGCCATTTCCTTATCAATCTTACCCTCACTATAGAGCTGCGCCAATGCATCATCCATTGTAATCATTCCCATTTTCCTGTTTGTCTGCATTACGCTTGTAATCTGGTGGGTCTTCCCCTCACGGATAAGGTTTTTAACCGCCGGATTAGTATGAAGCACCTCAAATGCCGCTATACGTCCATTTCCTCCTACCGTAGGGATAAGCTGCTGTGATACCACCGCTTCCAATACATTTGCAAGCTGTACACGAATCTGTTGCTGCTGGTGGGGTGGAAATACATCAATAACACGGTCCACCGTGCTTGCAGCACCGATTGTATGAAGTGTTGATAATACAAGATGACCTGTCTCAGCCGCAGTAATAGCAACGCTTATTGTCTCAAAGTCACGCATCTCCCCCACAAAAATCACATCCGGGTCTTCTCTTAGAGCCGCTCTAAGCGCATTGGCATATGACATTGAGTCCAAACCTATCTCTCGCTGGTTGACAATTGACTTTTTGTGCTGATGAAGATACTCTATCGGGTCCTCAAGGGTAATAACGTGACACTCCCTGTTATTATTAATCTTATCTATAATTGCAGCTAGAGTTGTCGATTTACCGCTTCCGGTAGGTCCTGTCACAAGTACAAGCCCTCTCTTTTTTTTATATAAATCTATTACGGAAGACGGAACCCCAAGGCTTTCAGGTTCAGGAACAATCGTATCCACAAGTCTGAACGCCATGGCAACCGAGCCCCTCTGCTTATAAATATTCACACGGTAACGCCCCTCACCAGCTATAGCAAAGGACATATCAGCTTCCCCATGTTCCTCAAAACGTTTTCTCTGGTAATCGTTCATTACATTGTTTGCCAACTCCATGGTATCTGCCGGCATAAGCTTATCACCGTCCATTGTGACCAAAGCACCATTTACCCTCATCTTCGGAGGTATACCTACCGTGATATGTACATCAGATGCACCGGCTTTTTTTGCCTGTGACAAGATTTCCTCTATCCGTTCCCTCATATTTTCCCCTACCTTTCTATATTTAATCCCCCTTTAAATATAAACCATAACATATTAATAATAACACTCCATTAAAAGTTATTCAATTAAATATATCCAATACTTTTCATTTTTAACTAAATATTGTATCTATATATGAACAAAAAGTGTGTTACTCTATATTTCGACAGCTTTTCCCCCTTGCCTTTATTGTAATAATTTATTATAATTAATCTAACCCTATATATAGTGGGGTGACATACTATCCAAATTTAATATATCTTGACAGCATGGAGGTTATTATGAGGGACAACTATGGAAAAGAAGGCAAACCTGTCGGCGAATTCAAGAGTGGTCTATACGCTACATATTGTGGTGAGGAGCATCCCGCTACATATTTAGGTGTAGGGCGTTTCATTCTTTATTCAGATATTGCTGACGAGAATTTTGTCTTCCCATCACAAGACGGACGGTATCTGTTACAAACCGACCTGCGTGATGACAATCTCACCCGTGCATACGAAGTACGTATGATAGGTGTGATTCGTGAGAGTTATGAAAGCGTGACTATCCGAAACATTTTCAGGACAGGCGTAATTATCTCTACATACAATCCCCGATTAGGTTTTTCACTTGGTTTAAAGCCTACTAAAGAGCATGGATTTACTGGTCTCGTTGACAGGAAAATTCTTATTGGAATGTACGATGAGCGTGATTACCTTTTTAATTCTAACATGGGTATATGCACAACGCTAGGCCAGGCAACTGGCAGGAAAAAGGCTGACTTATGGTTTGCGGAAAAAGACCGTTTGTCAAAGCTTTTCATACTTGAACACAAAAAAGTGCCTAAATAGGCACTTTTTTCATTACTTTGTAAGGAGCATCATAATCTTGTTGCTTCTATTTATAAACTTAGTCATTGCCTCAGGCTGTAGAGGTGCCTGCTGGATGAGCGCCAAATCATAGAGCTGTTCACATATAAGCTCAACGTTCTCTCCCTCCTGATTATCAAGCACATACTCAACAAGCTTGTTGTTGGCATTAAGTACGAGCGTTTCACCCTCCTTGCTCATTCCGCCAAAATCCATGCCATTCATTGAATACATCTTCATCATATCCTGCATTCTTCTAGTTTCCTCTGAAACAGTAATCATTGAAGCTATATCCTTATTCTTTAGCTTTTCTACCTTGACAGTGATATTGTCTTTCTTAACTGCTTTCTTAAAGAGCTTTGAAACCTCCTCACTCTTTTTCGCAAGCTCCTCCTCTACCTTCTTAGAGTTCTTTGTCTTAAATGTGTCCGTAAGGTCTGCGTCAATACGTGCAAACTTAATTCCCTCATTCTTTGACTCAAGCTGCGATACAAATGGCTGGTCAATCTTATCCGGGAGAACTACCGCATCCATTTTTGCCTTTTTGAACATATTTACATACTGGCTCTGCTGAACAAGGTCAGTTACATAATAAATAATCTTCTCCTTTGTCTCGGCATCCTCTGTAGGTATATCCACTGTCTCGCCATTCTCGTCAACTACCTCAGCCTCCACTTTTTCGCCTGTCGTGGTATCTGTTGCAGTATCCTTATTTTCTGCGCTGTCAGAATTTTCGGTATCTTCAACCTCATCAGGGTCAATCGGTTTTACCTCAAGGCACTCTGGAAGTGTCATGTACTTTCCGTCAAGGTTCTTGAACAATACATAATCCGTCATCTTCTCACAGAACTTGTCATCCTTCAAGCAGCCGTATTTAATGAACGGGCTGATGTCATCCCAATATTTCTCATAATTTTCCTTATCAGTCTTGCACATTCC
>CAYTGS010000035.1:0-15881 GCA_964437435.1 uncultured Roseburia sp. | reverse complement strand
ACTGGAACCATTCTCAATAGCTGCCTGAACTTCCTCATTTACCTCAACATCTTCTTCCTCTAGTTGAACATACTGTATCTGTTCAGATTTACTGTAAACCCAAAAGCCTGCTAAAACAATCAACAGCAAAAATATCTCCGCAATAAAGAGAATAATCTTCCTGCGTTTTTTCTTGGTCATCTCCTCCGGAGTAAGCTCTTTCCTTATCTTTTGATTCCTTGGCTTTTTAACACGCTGGTTTTTCCCATTTGGACGCTGTGTGTGCTGCCCGTTTCCATTTTTTCCATTTCCGTTTGAACGGCGTTTCTGTTTATGCTGACCATTTCCATTTGACCGGTACTGCTGATATTGCTCATCTTCATTCGGCTGTTGAACACGTCTTACCTGCTGTCCGTTTGTCTGCTGGGTATGCCTTACCTGTTGTCCGTTTCCATTTGACTGTTGGGTACGCCTTGCCTGCTGTCCATTTCCGTTTGACTGTTGGGTACGCCTTGCCTGCTGTCCATTTCCGTTTGACTGTCGGGTACGTCTTACCTGCTGTCCGTTTCCATTTGACTGCTGACGTGATGCCTGACGTGGCTGACCCTGTGGTCTTGACTGTGAATTAGCTCCCGAAGAAGTTCTTTTGGTATTTTTATTTTGATTATTATCATTGTAATCCTGCATTCTGTTTACTCTCCTACGTTTTAATAGGCATTTCTATTGACAAAGCCCTTGAAAAATGTCAAAAATAATATTTTGAAATCAAACATCATCGACCAGTTTTCTATATAATACAGGTCATACTCTATTCGCTTTTTAATAGAGCTGTCACCCCTGTATCCATTTACCTGTGCCCATCCTGTTATACCAGGACGAACCTGATGCTTTATCATATACCTTGGTATTTCCTCTTTAAATTTTTCAACAAAAAGCGGTCTCTCGGGACGTGGCCCTATAAGGCTCATATCACCCTTCAAAACATTAAAAAATTGTGGCAGTTCATCAATACTTGTCTTTCGTATGATTTTACCTATTTTTGTTACCCTTGGATCATTTTTGGTAGTCCAACCCTTTTTCTCATCAGCATCATTTTGAACCTCCATGCTGCGGAATTTATACATTTTAAAGGACTTATTGTGAAGCCCTACCCTCTCCTGTTTAAATATAAGGGGACCTTTGCTTGTGAGCTTTATACCGATTGAGGTTATGAGCATGACCGGTGAAAAAATTATAATCGCAATAACCGCTCCTACAATATCAACCATGCGTTTCATAAACTTATTGACTGTATTGGTAAGCGGAACACGCCTTATATTTACGACTGCAAGTCCGTCCATATCCTCAAAATAAGGACGGCTTGGTATCACACTGTTATAATCAGGAATAAACTTAGTGTGTACCCCTGTCTTTTCACATATATTAACTATATCCTCAAGCATATCATAATCTGAAAGTGACAGGGTAATACTTATCTCATCGAGCTGATTATCATGTAAAATACTGCTTAAACACTCAATATTTCCAATCACTCTCACGCCTTTATATACTGCTTCCTTTGGAACATGATTATCCAGTATTCCACATATCTCAAATCCCCATTCGGGATTGGATTTTATCTTGCTGATATATTCCTCTGCCGCCCTTGAATATCCCACCAAAAGTATATGTTTAATATTATAACCTTTTTTCCGCATTTGACGAAGACTATATCTTACAGCCTTTCGCATCAATGCCTCCGCTATAATATTTGAAATATAAAAGGCTGCTACAAGTCCCCTGGAAAAATCCGGCATCTTAACGGCGTAGAAAACAACCATTATACCTAAAATTCCAACTGTATTTGCCTTTATAATATTAAAAATCTCATATACTGTCCGAGCGGTACGTTTAGATGAATACATATCGAACGCATTATACAAGACCAGATATGCGGGTACTATGGCAATCAATGCAGCCATGTAGATTTCGACAGGCAAGACACCCATTCCAGGGGTCAGCTCCTTAACATTTCCACTCAGCCACAAATACCATGACAGACCATAAGTTGCAATTATGACTAATGCATCGAGCAGTACCAATATGCTATTGAACTGCTTCTGATTATCTCTTATCAATCTTCTCACCCTATTCCCATGTTCAGCCATATGTATGTCTGCCATGTTGAATATTAATCCTTAATCTGTAATCAGCCACTATATACATAGTTACCTAATCTATACTATTTTACAATATTTAAGTCAAAAGTACAACTATAATTTATTATTTAATAATCCTTATGATGTTTATCCATAGAAAAAGCTGAATTTTTATATATTTTCCAATGTTTTCCACGCTAAATTTCTGTTTATGCACCTTACCTGCCTTGCTGCTGCTCAACTTTATTCCATTCCATAATCCAGTAACATATTCCGTTCCCATTCCCTTTTTTATAAAAAACAGTGTCTTAATTAAAAATCCCACTATTAAAAACGGAAGATTTATTATAATCTGCAAAATAGGCATATTCTTATATATAATATATACGCTGTTTCTCGACGCAAGCTTCGTCTTAAATGAATTATAGCGTGAACCGCTAGTGGCACTTCCGGCATGATATACAACTGCATCAGACGCAAATTTGTTTTTATATCCATGGAGAAGCGCCCTATAT
This sequence comes from uncultured Roseburia sp., assembly GCA_964437435.1. Classification (GTDB taxonomy): domain Bacteria; phylum Bacillota; class Clostridia; order Lachnospirales; family Lachnospiraceae; genus COE1. The sequence continues at coordinate 13,249 of CAYTGS010000035.1, read as the reverse complement.
CCAATGTCTATATCCTCAAAATATGCAAAATGTTCCTCGTCAAAAAGCCCGACCTTGTCATCAGTAAAAAGCTCTCGGCGGTAAATTGCCGCACCGGCACAGGCTGCAAATATATCACAGTTTTTGTTATATATTTTAGGATTTTTGCCCTTTCCACGGGCAAATGCCCAGCCAAGGGCGCAGTAATAGTCCCCTGCATCATCAACCTTATCCTTATCATAAAGAGATACAAGTTTTGCAGATGCAGAAAATATTTTTCCTGCTTTGTCATTATCCATTATCTTTTCGAGCTCATGGATAAACGAAAAATCAACCCTAGTATCATTGTTGAGAAGTATGACATATGGTGTACGGCTTAACTTTATGCCCTGGTTTACAGCATAGCTAAATCCTTTATTTTCATCATTGACCACAAGATTTACTTTTGGAAATTTATCCCTCACAATCTCCATACTTCCGTCAGTGGATGCATTGTCAACCACTATAATCTCAACCTCTCTGACAGTACCACCATAAATGCTGTCAAGACAGGTCTCGATATATTTTATTCCATTGTAATTAGGTATAACGACTGTGGATTTTGCCATTTTAATCTCCATTCAGTTCTATATTTTCCTTACACATACCGGATCAAGAAGCAGTCTTGCCCCGTCTTTTGAGAGCTGTCTGCCTAATTTCTTATTCAGCTCCAAAATCTGCCCCTTATCCATATCCTTTATCCACTGTGGCAGTTCTCTTTTCTCGGAGGATAACGTGCTTTCATAAGGATGCCCCGTGATCTCCTCATATATTGGAATATATGCTTTATTTACCGCCATATTTCTAATATCCAATTCCTGCGTATCCTGGTATAAATCCATACGGTTCATATATCCTGCATATAAAACAGGATTACCACTATAGGTACCTGACACTACCTTTCCGTATTTAGTCACAAACCCTCCCACTGCTGCCAAATCCGGTCTGTGATTTAATACTCCGTTTCTATATTCAATGCGGTAAAAGCCTAAATGCTTATTATGACGCACATCAGCTTTCCAACCCATACGCATTGCAAAGTCAATAAGCGCCTTTTTGCCAGCCTCATAAGCATACATTTTACTTTGGGGATTGTCTGCCGTTGAATTTTCATGACAGCGCCAATGATATAAAATCTTAGGCACATGTATAATTGACTGTTCTATATACGATATTTCCTTGTTCTCTTTTTCCTTGATAAGGATATGGCTGACAATCCTCAATATAAGGTCATAATCCTGTGAACCGTCGTATTCCTTCCTTATCTGAAGCTTCTTTAAAAGCTGTGTCTCCACAACCGTAAAATGACATATATAATTGTTTGTCAACAGCAAATCCAAATTAAAATCCAATTTAAAATGAGGGTCATAGAAATTTTTACCCTCCGAGTCGCATTTATCCTCGTCCGAATATGCAAGAATTGGATTTTTACCTGATATCACATGAGCCATTTCATATAAAGCATCCGGCGTAATCAAGTCATCATGGTCAAGAAGTCCGCAGTAATCCCCTGTTGCTTCATCAATTGCCCTGTTTGTATTTTCGGAAATGCCTCCGTTGCCGTTGAGCTTTATATATTTTATACGGCTGTCATTATATTTTGAAATTGTATCTCTTACAATATCACTTTCACTTCCATCAGAAATAATCAATTCCCAATTATCATAAGTCTGGCTGATACAGCTCTCCACTAGCGCAATCATATAAACAGGCTGCGTCTCATAAGTCGGCACAAGTATTGAAAACTTAATATCCGACACACTCTTATCATTTTTTTGTGCCTCAAGGGTCTTTAAATCAGGTGCTTCATATTTATAATTAGCATAATATTTAGCTGTCACCCGTTCCCAAGCGGCAAGAACCGCTTCCCCATATCCATTTTTCCTGCTGTAATTTATTGTCTTTTTTATGTTTTGTGCTAATGACATTTTTTATACTAGCCTTTCTTTTCCAAAAATATTTTTCTGCTGACAAAATTGTATACCATTACAATAGCCGTCGCAATAATTTTTGATATTGCAAACCATAATGTATCTCCCACAAGGGTATTCAAGCTCTCATTGCCATTGTAAATCCCCCTACATATAAGTAGTATGACTTCATTTAATCCAAGCCCGATTACACTTAAAATAACAAAGATTACAAATTCCTTTTTCCTGCTCATATCCTCTTTGCGCTCAAATACGAATTTCATGCTCAGAAGATAATTTATAATAACAGACACGGTAAAGCCAAAGAATCCGCCAACTGCGGTAGCTCCGTTTGGTGTTAATTTTCCATTTAATAAATCAAAAAGTATTGTTGATATTGCAAAGTCAATTAGGAAGCACAATCCTCCTACAAATCCAAATTTAATTAATTGTGCAAATAATTTTTTCATACATATTTCTCCATGTAAATCTTTTATATTAATTTTTTATATCATCATCCGTATATAACGAAATTTAGACTTTCCCAAACCCTTTAAGCTTGGGAAAGTCTTAATATTGTTAACCATTTTCTATGATTCTATTACTTTTTTAACCTCTGATGTAAGCTCATCCACCTTCTTCTGGGCATCCTCAAGGCTCGTACCCTTTACGCCCATGTAGAACTTAATCTTAGGCTCTGTACCTGAAGGTCTTGCACAGCACCATGAATCATTAGTAAGATCAAAATAAAGAACGTTTGATTTAGGAAGTCCTGTGGGATATGTCTTGCCTGACGCTAACTCTGTGATTACGTCATTTTCATAATCCCTTAAACGCACAACTTCAAGCTCGCCAAACTTCTTAGGCGGATTGCTTCTAAGCTTCTCCATAAGGGCTGCTATCTGCTTAGAACCGTCGATACCCTTCATTGTGATAGCGTACTGTGTCTCTTTATAATATCCATATTTCTCATAAAGCTCAAGCATCATGTCATAGAGAGTCTTTCCGTTCTTTTTACACCAAGATGCAACCTCACACAAGCACATAACTGCAACAACGGCATCCTTATCCCTTGCATGTGTTCCTGCAAGGCAGCCATAGCTTTCTTCCAAACCAAATACATAGTTGTTAGAGCCTGTCTGCTCGAACAGTTTAATCTGCTCACCTATGAATTTAAAGCCTGTGAGAACCTCGATAAGCTTTACTCCGTATGTCTTTGTGATAGGAGCTGTCATGTTTGTTGTAACTATAGTGGTAACGAGTGCCGGATTTTCAGGCATTGTGCCTGTAGCCTTTCTCTCCCTTAATATATACTCTGCAATTAGCATACCTGACATATTTCCAGTAAATGCCTTGTACTCGCCACTCTTTGTATCAAGGGCATAGATACCAAGCCTGTCTGCATCAGGGTCTGTCGCAAGAACAATATCCGCATTCTTCTCCTTAGCAAGCTTTAATGCGTATGTAAACGCTTTTGGATCCTCTGGATTCGGGTAATCAAGTGTTGTAAATTTAGGGTCTGGATTTTCCTGTTCAGGTACAACGTAAACATTCTTAAAGCCAAGCTCTGATAAAATTCTTCTTACCGGCTTGTTTCCTGTTCCACAAAGAGGAGTGTATACAATCTTTATATCATCAGCCACTTCCTTTATAACATCTGGATGTATAATCTGTTTCTTTAACTCTACCATGTATTTGTCATCAATTTCCTTGCCAATTACCTGATAAAGACCTGCATTTATGGCTTCCTGCTTATCCATTGTCTTAACCGTATGGTAGTCAGTTACCGCCTTAACCTCATTTATAATATCCTTATCCTTTGGTGCTGTAATCTGTGCGCCGTCCTCCCAATACACCTTGTATCCGTTATACTCTGGAGGGTTGTGGCTTGCCGTGATAACAATACCTGAGATACAGCCGAGTGTCCGGAGAGCAAATGAAAGTTCAGGTGTAGGTCTAAGCGACTCAAATACATAAGCCTTTATTCCGTTAGCTGCCATACATAAAGCCGCCTCGTCAGCAAATTCAGGTGACATAAAACGTGAGTCGTATGCGATAGCTATTCCTTTCTTCTGTCCGTTTGCCTTGATGATATAGTTAGCAAGCCCCTGTGATGCCTTTCGTACAGTATAAATATTCATACGGTTAGTTCCGGCTCCGATAACGCCCCTGAGTCCGCCTGTACCAAACTCCAATTCCTTATAAAAGCGTTCTTCAATCTCACTCTCATTGTCCTTGATTTTCAAGAGTTCATCCTTTGTTGCCTGGTCAAAATAATCATCATTGAGCCAGAAGTTAAATTCATCCTTAAAACTCATTTCGCTACCTCCATATTAATTCTTTTTATATCACAGAGCTTATGGAAACACTCTGACCTATAAGCTAATTAAAACAAAAAATCTTATATTTTTCAATATTTTAACACAATTTAATTAATTTTATTGGTATCTATTCGCCAGAGAGCCTCAATGAGTAATCACTTCTATCCAAAGAGAAGTTTGGGTTATAATAAGGATCGCCCTTTTCAATGACTTCTTTCCATTTAGTCCTGAAATGCTCCGCCTCCTCCTCATAACGCTTTGCCTTTGTCTCGTCCACCACATCAATACCACGTGATGCAGACTCAAAATGATAAAGCTCCGCAAATGGGGTAAACACGTTTAACAGACCTTTTTCCCTTATTCTAAGGCAGAAGTCAACGTCATTAAGCGCCACCTTAAAGCTCTCGTCAAGTCCGCCAAGTTCATCATATATACTCTTTTTCACCATAAGGCATGCCCCAGTGACTGCCGATACATTCTGCGCATAACAAAGCCTTCCCATATAACCAAGATTGTCATAATTAATCTTATAGTGGGTATGGCCTGCCGTGCGGTGTGCTCCAAGCCCTATTACAACCCCTGCATGCTGTATGGTCTTGTCTCCATAGTAGAGCTTTGCGCCGACCGCTCCAACATCATCACGCTGTGCATACATAAGCATTGCCTCGAGCCAATTCATTGTGATAACCTGTGTATCATTATTTAACAGCAAAATATATTTTCCCGTAGCATACTTTTCACCAAAATTATTAATCTTAGAGTAATTAAACTCACCCTCGTATGTGACTATGCTTATTTTATCCTGGTCTTCCAATGTCTTGTAATAATCAAAGGTTGCCTTGTCCGTGCTGTTGTTTTCTATAATAATTATCTCGTAATTATCATATGTTGTGCGCTCTTTTATCGATGCAATACAACGTCTTAAATCATCAATATGGTCCTTATTTGGTATTAGAATCGATATTTTATCCTCGCTTAGTATTTCATATTTAATCTCAAATATTGTCTCAAAAGCCCTTGTTCCCTTTATCTCGAAATTCTTAAAGCCACACTTTGTAAGGTGGTCTGCAACAGCTCCCTTAGCCGCAGCTATTGCATAGGGCTTTGCACTTATATCGCTTGCAACGCTGGCTTTATGCGAACGCCAATAATATAAAAGCTTTGGCACATGGACTACCTTTTTTGCATTAGTTGTTAGCCGCAAAATCATATCGTGGTCCTGGCTTCCGTCAAAACCACTTCTAAACAGCTCCGTTCCCTCTAAAAGCTTTCTTGAAAATACACTAAAATGGCATATATAATTGTTTGCCCTCAGATTATCGGGGGCAAAGTCAGGCTTAAAATGAAGCGTAATCATGTTGTCTATGCTGTCACCCTTAAAGGTTGTCTCGTCGCAATAGATATAGTCTGCCCCCTGCTCGTTTATCACCTTCACATACTCATACAGTGCTGATGGATGAAGCACGTCATCATGGTCAAAAAGCCCAATATACTCACCTGTTGCCATCTCATAGCACCTATTGGTATTGCCTGCTATTCCCTCATTTTTTTCAAGCCTTTTATATACGATACGGGTCTCATTAGCCATATATTCCCTGCATCTTTTCTCCACCTCGTCATGTTCCTTATCCGAACCATCCGCAAGACAAAGCTCCCAGTTTTGGTAAGTCTGGTTAATTACCGACTCTATCATTTCATTAAGGAAATTAATTGGCGTATTGTATAATGGAACTAAAATGCTTATCTTCACCATTTTTTCAAATTTGGTATTTGTCTGGATTTCACGCACCTCAGGGGTAGGAAAACTCTGTGTTCCATGAAGCTTTTTAGCCTTTGACTCTATCTCCTTTTGCTTAAGTTTCCTAGCTATTCCCTTTGGTCCCCCTAAATTTTTTACACGCCTGTAATTTCTAAGTCCCCAGTGCATTGTCTGCCTTAGGGGTTTGCTTGCCCTCCACATCGGATTATTCTTAATGCGGTCAAGCTGAAACTGGAGATTATCCGCCTCATTCTTTGCATCGGCAAGCCTGCCCGCAAGGGAAGCCGCCCTTGCCTTTTCCTGCTCATATGCCTGCTTGTAGTATTCTAAATCGTTATTTTGATTGTTGCTGTCCATATTCTACCTCATAGTATCAGTAATTAATATCTATTGTTTCAGTGCTCCATTTTATATAATGCCTTTTAGTGTCAAACAAAACACCGATTATATATTTTCCATTCGGAATAGCCTTTTCCTCAAACAATACATTTATTCCGGAATTTATGGCATTTTTTGTTTTATCATCAAAAAGAACTGCCACATCCTCCCTTGGTTTAGGGTGTATTTCTAATTTATATATGTTATTTTCATTGGGAGCTGACTTTAACAAGAGCCATTTTTTACACGAAACGTCAGAGTTATCCCGCTCTTTTATAGCTGCCCACCCTCTTATAAGAACCAAATCCTTATCATACATATTTTCAATGCTATCAACATAATCAGTTCCGTCAATATTGAGCATTAAAAGATTTTCACCTGTAAGCTTTTTGATATATTTATTTTTGTGTTCCTTTGGAAATCCTTTTATCTCATTGGTCTCAGGCTTTATAGGTTTAACCAACCTGTCATATTCAAATATCCTGTTTCCACTATACTCACTATCCCACTTCCACTGTACAAGATTAGGACTGTAAAATGGATCATATGCCCTCATGTCAGGATGCTTTTTGTAAAGCTTATGTTTTTCATTGATAAGCCTCTTTTTCTTTTCCTGTGAGGTGTCCTCACCCCTGCTTAGAGATTCATGATGGATAAGTACCGCATCATTTCTCACAACATTGTAAAGACCTGCCTTATATAATCTAAAGCATAGCTCCACATCGTTATAAGCAACCGGAAACCCCTCATCAAAGCCCCCTATATTTTCAAAAAGCTCATGCCTTACCATAAGGCACGCCCCCGTCACGGCAATCATATTATAATTTGCAATATTGTGACCATGATAAAGATTTACTTGGTAATTATTTATATCGACACTTCCACAGAGCTTATGTGCAGGTCCTATTCCCATATTAGTAATTCCCACATGCTGTATACGGTAATCAGGATAATAAAGCTTTGCTCCCACTGCACCTACATGGTCTTTTACGGCAGATAAAAGCATATTATAGAGCCATTTTTCATTAATTATTTCTATATCATCATTTAAAAACAGCAAATAATCTCCCTTTGCCGCCTCAGCCCCCATATTGCACATTTTAGAAAAATTAAAATCCTGTTTTTCATATATATACTTAAATCCGTACTCCTGTGACATGTGGCTTATACACTTTTTTTCACCGTCATCACTGCCGTTATCCACTACCAATATCTCATATTTAACATTTGTAGTATATTTTTTTATACTTTCAATACATTTTGTCAGAATTTCACTGTTGTCTTTACTTGGTATAACAATTGAGACAAGCTTATCATCAATTTCAACCAATTTAGATTCAGACATTGAAAGCATATTTAGTCCGTACAGCTTATCCACTTCGGCTTCATTTGAATTTTCAAAAAGTATTCCGTTTAAATGTATAATATTTTTTCTCGGATTATCAACTAATTCCGTAACCTTAACAACCGCTTCATACAAGCTTATTTTTCCACTCCATGCAGCCCTAATAAACTTTCCTTTTATGGCAAAAATATTTCCAATATAAAAAAATGAATTCAATGTATCCGGCGAGAAATCAGGCTTATACCAAAATTCGCCATTCGGATATCCTTCATCAGCGTATACGACTGCTGCATCTGAATTACAGTTAAATGCGTTTAAAATTTCTTCCTCTGATTTTTCAGACAACTTTCCACATTTATTTGTAAATAAATATATACCATCATCATTTATTAATTCCAAAGAAACAAGATTTTTCAAAATATCAGTACAATTTTCAAAAGTTATATTTACCACTTTGGCTCCTATTCTATAACAAGAGTTTTTTCCATACTTCTATAAAGCCTCTGTCTTGAGCATCCGTCCTTTGCAGCCATCCAAAGCTCATAGGTATCAGGGGGCAGTGCACCGTCAAATATCCAATTGCAAAACCCTGTCATCTCCACATTAACCTCATCAGGCAGTATCTTTGCCACGTCCTTCCTATACCTTTTCTGGAGTGGCAGCTCCCATACCTTACCCTTACTGTTTACAAAGAGGATTTTAAATTTATACCTCGCATTATCAACTCCCGGAACATATGCCCAGCCTTTTATCAGATAATACTCTTTTTCACTTTGCCCGTTTCGTGTTACTGCCTTGGCAAAATTTTCTTTACCACAATCTTCAACCACAATCATGATTGCCTGATTCATTTTTTTGACTGGCGGTAGTTTTTTACCCTCCTTAATTACAGATGCGTCAAATATATTGACAAGCTCATATCCTTCCAGCCATCTGCAACAGTATTCAGGCTCACCACTGTTCAAAATTGTTCCTATAAACGGATCCTTTTTATATAGCTTTATGTGTCTTTTATAAAGCTCCTTCTGTTCATCTTTAAGGCGTTTTAGCTTACCCTCATCCTGCATGTCATCCCCACGGCTCAAGGATTCATGATGATACAGCACCACGTCATTTCTCTGAACATTATATAATCCTTTTTCACACAGTCTAAAGCAGAAATCCACATCATTATATGCCACTGCAAGTCCTTCATACAGTCCTCCCAGCTCATCATATGTTTTCTTCTTTACTAGAAGACACGCAGCCGTAACGCCAATTAAATCATATATAAACCTGTTTCTTCCATAGTAATATGACTGGGTATCTTCTAACTGCTTAAGTTTGTGCCCCGGTCCCCAAATTGTATTTGTAATTCCAACATGCTGTATCTTTGTAGTATTAGGATATAAAAGCTTTGCTCCAACAGCTCCCACATGAGTAAGAGATGCCTGTCCCACCATTCTCCTAAGCCATGAATCCTCAAAAGCCTCCATATCATCATTCAAAAGCAGTATATATTCACCCTTTGCCTCTTTCACACCTATATTGCACATACGTGAAAAATTAAATTCCATGGGTACATACATGTAATTAAAATCATATTCTTTTTTGAAATTTTCCAATCCGATACGAACCCTGGCACTGCTTCCATTATCTACTACAATTATCTCAAAATTCTTATAATCTGTATGGCTGTAGATTGAGCGTATACACTGCTTTAATACATCCTGATTATCCTTTGACGGAATTACTATACTTACAAGTGGTTCATTCCCTGTATCATAAACCGGATATGAAATTCCTGTTTTAGCATAAGTCACCATTTTTCCGCTTATTCCACGTCTGGCAAATGCACTTTCACGAATTACATCATAGCTGCTTCCCACACCAATAAAATCAGTATTACACATAAGCTCTTTCTCAGCCTCGGCAATACCCTCAGATTTTTTATAAGCATGAAAAAGCATTTTTTCTATATGCCCTGGTTTCTTTCCATTTTCTGTCGCCTTAAGGACAAAATCATATATATTTTGTCTATAGTCATCATTTTCCAACCAGCCAACATTCAAAAATGCCTCCCGCCTTACTGCAAAAATATTCCCAAAATACAAAAATGAAATAAGCGTATCCGGGGACCACATAGGCTTTGTCCATGGAAAGAATCTTACTCCCGACATAATTGAATCTTCATCCGCATACAAAATATCAGTATTCTGGTGTGACTCAAAATATTTTTTTATCTCCGACGCTGCATTATCCGCAATCTCACCATTTTCAGATGCAAATATAACATATTTCTTATCAATATCTGAAAGAGAAAAGCTCTTTCCGCAATTCTCAATATAAACAACCTGTGTTTCAACCGGTGTCTCCTGATTCTGCACATCCGTTGTTCCAGCTTCATTTTCCTTAACCCATAACAGATAAGGATCCGTCTGACTTCGGAGTTCTTTCCTATAATCCTCAATGCATTTTACATACATCTTATCCTGTAAAGCACTTTTTATTTTGCCTATCATGACTTCTATTATTCCTTTATTTTTTAATAATACCCTTTATCCTAGTAATGACATCCTGCTTCTCTAGTTTTTTATTAATCTGAACAGCAAGCCCAGAAGGCAGCTCCAACACTTCCATATCAACACTCAGTTTACCGGTTTTTTCAAGGTTAACCGTAATATTAGGGTCAACCGTATCAAATACAACAACTCCGCATTCCTGCCAAGCCCCGTTTATTTCCAGCTCATCTGGACCGTATTTTCTATCATCCACGCTTATATTTTCTATTTTAACACTGCACATATATGAGCAGGGATCAATTCTAACCCTTTTTACACCTTGCGGGATTTCATACTCAATCTTTAGATTTTTCTGTTCATCGTAACAATCATGAATAGAGACTGAATTCTCCTCACTAAATCCCTCACCGTAATCAAGATAAATCTGGGCTGTGAATTTTGCATAAGCAAACTTTGAAAGCTCCAAGAGTCCGTCCAATTCCAACGCCCTGTTTCCAATGATTTCCCTCATTCCATCCACTGACACCCTGTTACCTGTAATTTCGAGTTGGAATTTCTTTTCATTTTCTATTTCACTCTTTATGTCATCTTTGCTAAGTCCTAGGATTTCACTCATCATCATATCCATATATTTACGACGTGAGCCACCTCCAAGGGCATAGTTATAAAAAGCCCTAAACGCAATCCATTTTGAATCAACATAATCAGGGCTTGTCCACTCATAATCAATAACCTGCCATTTATCCTGATCTACAATTATATTTGGAAAGACAAAATCAATGTTGCTGACTTTGTATTCATTCTCATTATAAGTAAGCCACTTCATATACTCATCAATAAGTGACCTGAAACCGTCAATATCGGATTTTTGGAGACGTTCATCCAAAAGGGCTTCAAGCGTGATACCTTTACAAAATTCAAATGATATGCCCTCCTTTGCATCTTCCGATATAAGTAAACACCTGTTAATTTGAATTTTAGTACCCGCATAACGCTGCGAAAGGAGCTCATATGCCTTTTTATTATTTAAAATATGACTATATGACTTTTCAGTATATGGATGTTTTTCCACATGCATTTTGCCATCTTCACCCATAACCATTAATGTCTTTATCGCCCAACTCTCGGTCCTGTCGTTTGAGAACTTCGTATATACCACATTAGGCCTCTTACCTACAACAAGCATATATGAGTTTGAGAAAAGGGGAAATTCATCCTCATCAATAATCTGGTCATAAACCAATGTCTCATCAAACAAAAGTATTCTTTCCCTGTCAAAATTTCTAAGATTATTTGAAAGCTCGCCTTTTTTAGGGAGATATTCATCAGAATATATTGTTGTCATAAATTTATAATCCGGATATGGATAATAAAATGAATATTCATCTATTCCTGATTTTTTAAGGATTTTTTCAAGTCCGTGTCTTGTGAAAGTTCTAGCCGAACCACCTTCCCTGTATCCCTCAAGTCCCGAAAAATAAGTTCCCAAATGGTCTTCCCTGCAACCTGCAAAATATTTAAGTCCAAATTTATTTTCAATGGCTATTAACATCCTACCGTCAGTTTTTCTATGACGATTACAAATCTGCATAAAATCCTCATATGGCGTATCACCGCCTATATATGCCTGACCATACTCAAACACACCTATAAGCAGCACATAATCATAATCCTTATCTAAATGGGGTTCCACATCCTTAAAGTTTCCCACCATAATTGTTATATTGTCATATTCCTTATTTCTATACGCATTTACGAGGCTTCGCTTTTTGGAAAGGTCTATACAGGTAACGCTTCCTGCCTTTTTTGCCAATGTTCCAGTAATTGCACCGCATCCGGCTCCAATCTCCAATACCTTGTCCGTCTTCTTAAAAGGAATCCAATCAATAATATTAGCTCTAAACGGCGAAAAATGATAAAATATCGGCCAGCTTTTTCTCTGTTCTATAATCTGGGGAAATTTATCTTTGGAATTGTTCATTGCAATATTAAGCATATCATCCTCTATATCGCCATCTGAATAAAAATCCTCTCCCGGATAATAAGTCAAATCCATAGTCACACTGCCTATTTTTTCAATCTTCGGCTCCATAAGTTCCCCCTGTTTATTCTGTAATTATTACTGTACTGATTCAACCACAATTTTTGAATCCATGTCATAATAGCCAACTGTGTTTTTGTCCGAAACAACCATCACGTCAATTGCATCATACAGTCTATGATATACCTGGAAATTATCTCCCTCATAACCTGTAACCCCAAAGGATACAAGATATTCACCACCCTGAAGTGACATTTTCTGTGTAAAACTCACCGCTTTTACCTCACCAGCCTTCACAGGCTCAAGAAAAGCTTTTTCAAACATTGTGTTTGTCCCTGTAATCTCAGTTCCTTTTGCATTCTTTATTGAAAAAGCAAATATAGGTGCCGGCAAATCAATATTAAACCTCACACGCATATGAATACTAAATTCACTGCCTTTTAATATTGAATTTGTCCTTATGCCTTTATCATCAGTCAGGTATATTTCCTCTATATTTGCGTCTTTTGTCCCATATTCAAGGGTTTTGGGCTTATCTCCGGGATTTACCTCATGAGACTGCTTTTGGGCTGCCGCCTTAATCTGCACAGCCTCCTTTATATCCTTGTCGTTTGCAAGACTTTGTTCAGATTTACCGGTCGGAAGCTCATACTGTCCCACAAGCACACGCTTAAAATCATCAATCATTTCCTTGGGCTGTCCTTCACCAAGCTTTATTCCCTGATTTAATAAAATTACCCTGTCACAATATTTTGCAATACTACTCAAATCATGGCTTACAATTATGATAGTCTTTCCCATTTTCTTAAATTCTTCAAACTTATGATAACACTTTGCCTGGAAGAACACATCTCCAACCGAAAGTGCCTCATCGACTATCAAAATTTCAGGATCAATATTTATTGCCACTGAAAACGCAAGACGCACAAACATACCGCTTGAATATGTCTTTACGGGTTGGTGTACATAATCTCCG
>CAYTGS010000034.1:0-15884 GCA_964437435.1 uncultured Roseburia sp. | reverse complement strand
ACATTAGCTCATGGTAGTCAGAAGCACTTAACTTTTCGCTAAGAGTCATTATCTGTAAAATCTTTTCATCTGCAAGATTTAACTGCTTGGCGTTAAACTGGTAATGTGTGCCTATGCCTCCTGCATAAGTATCCATCACCTTCTGCATTGCCTCCTCTAACTCCTCTGTAGTAAATACGGCGTCCTTTTCGTTTAAAATCCTGTCATACTCTGACACTTTATTTTCAAGAATTGACTGTGCCTCTCCGTCATCCAATATCGAAACATTCTCTTTTTCAAGTTTATTTACAATATCAAGTGCTGCTATCTCACCCTCGACAAGTGCGCCTGTGACATACTTTTGCGGACATCCCCCTGCAACATCTCCTGCTGCATACAACCCTTTAATAGTTGTCTGACGGTTAGTGTCTACCCAATAACCGCTTGCGGTATGACCGCCTACTATGTAGGGCTCTGTTCCCTCTATCTCAACGTTCTGCTCGCTTGGATTTTTGCCTGACTCTATCCATTTAAGCGTCTGGCTTGGTGCCATATTGAGATATGCCTTTTTGAGCGACTCATCCTGTTCGGGAGTTATTCCCTCTGTTCTAAGATAGCAAGGTCCCCTGCCTTCAAGGTTTTCCTTCACCGTGCCGTACACCCTTTGGGAAGTCGTTATTCCGTATTTATCCTCGTAAACTTCTCCAAGTGAATTTATCTGCTTTGCGCCAACACCCTGGGCAATTGTGCCCGTGGGGGCGATTGTATCTTTACATCTAAGGGCTATGAAACGCATTTCAAACGTAGTCATTTCGGCACCCGCCTTTATTCCACAGGCATATCCCGCCCCTGTGTTAAATGGGGGATACCACATCTTATGCCTTGAAAATCCAGGGTTGTTAGGCTTATAAAGTCCTGACGCTCCGCCTGTTGCGCAGATAACCTTTTTTGCCCTGATTTCATACGCTGTTCCGTCATCTATACTAAAACCAAATGCTCCGTATATCTGATTGTCCTTGACAATGTAGTCAGTTATGTTTACCCTGTTTAACACTGTAACATTATCGAGAGCGTTTACTGCATCAGCTAGGATTGGCTTTATATTTTCGCCATTTATTTTGATATTTCTATTGCCACGAGCTACATACTCGCCATTTTCGTCCTTTAATATTACAAGCCCTAAGTCCTCTAGCTTTTTTGTCACTCTGTTCAGTCCCTGTGACATTGTAAGGAGCAGGTCTTCCCTAACTATTCCGTCTGCATCCTTGTTAGCATAATCAACATAGTCCTCCGGCTTTCTTCCTTTTACGATATATGCATTTATTGCATTTACTCCTGCCGCAAGGCATCCGCTTCGCTTTATGTTTGCCTTTTCGGCTATTATCACCGAAAGCTTTGAATGTTCACGGATTGTAAGTGCCGCATAACAGCCTGCTGTACCACCACCGATTATCAATACGTCTGTAGTCAGGAGCTTTTTTTCTTTTATTTTCATTAATATCCTTTCCTCCAAATAATTAGTTTAGATATAGAATACATCATTCTCCTGCATGTAGCTGTTTTCAGTGAGATATGTTTTCTTGTCATCAAATATATAAAGCCTGTAGATAAGTACATGTACTGGCTCTCCTACGTGAACAGGTTCTTTTTCGAGGGAACGCTCTGCAGTCAAACGAATCCCATTTATGTTGACTGTAAGGTTTAGCCTATCGCCCTTGAACATTACGTCCTCGACTATTCCCTCCTCTGCCGCTGACATATATTGGTCTAGCTTGCCGCTTTTGGAAACCTTGACAAATTCTGGTCTTATGACCGCCTTAGAGTTTGCAACCACCTTTTCAAAGCCCTTTAACAGCTCATAATTTTCCACTACTGTGGAATGACCGATAAACTGTGCCACAAACGGCGTATCAGGAGACTTATATATATCAAGTGGAGTTCCCATCTGCTCTATACAGCCATGGTTTGTTATAACAATTTCGTCAGCCACCTCAACCGCCTCGTCCTGGTCATGGGTGACGAAAATACTTGTAATTCCAAGCTTTGTAACCATCTGTTTAAGCCAGCTTCTAATCTCTCCCCTGACCTTTGCGTCAAGGGCGGCAAAAGGCTCATCTAGCAATAGCACCTGCGGATTAGGGGCAAGCGCCCTTGCAAAAGCAACCCTTTGGCGCTGACCGCCCGATAACTGATTGGGATAACGCTTTTCCATGCCTATAAGCCCTGTAATTTCCATAAGCTCTGCCACACGCTTTTTAATCTGAGCCTTTGGCATTTTCTGAAGCTCTAATCCAAAAGCTATATTGTCATAGACTGTCATATATCGGAATAATGCATAACTTTGGAATACAAATCCAATTCCACGTTTTGATGCGGGTATATCGTTTACCCTTACCCCGTCTATATATATATCACCTGAGTTTGGTGTTTCAAGTCCTGCTATCATTCTAAGGATTGTTGTCTTTCCGCTTCCCGACGGTCCAAGGAGTGCCACAAGCTTTCCCTTTTCAACTCCAAAGCTTACATTGTCGGAAGCCTTGAAATCGCCGTAGGTCTTACATATATTTTTTAGCTCTACATACATTTAGTTATCCTCCGTAAGTCTGTTAATGCCTTTTGCTACCATGCTGTGCTATATTTTTGGCTATAAGCACCACCACAGCAATAATCACAAGTATTGATGATACTGCAAAGGCTGATGTTATTGAGGTTTCAGTTCCCGACATGTAAAGCGCATCTATTTCAAGCGGAAGCGTAAAAGTTTCACCCCTCGTCTTTGAAAGTGCATTTACCGCACCAAATTCTCCAAGTGCCCTTGCGGTACAAAGTATAATTCCATATATAAGTCCCCATTTAATATGAGGAAGCGTAATCTTTGTAAAAATCCTAAATCCGCCTGCACCCATAAGTGCCGCTGCCTCCTCCTCATCTTTTCCCTCTGCATTTAATATGGGGATGATTTCTCTTGAAACGAATGGGAATGTGACAAATATTGTGGCAAGGACTACACCCGGTATTGCAAATGTGATACGGATATTCGTACCGAGTAGGTTATTAATCCAGCGTATCCCTGGATATGTCCAGCCCAGTCTGCCAAATGTCATTAGAAACGCCAGTCCCACTATGACTGGTGATATTGAAAAGGGTATGTCTATAAGTGTTGCAAGCACCTGTTTACCCTTAAAAGAAAACTTGGTCAAAAGCCATGCGGCTACAATTCCAAAAAATGTGTTTACGGCTACTGCTATTACTGTTGCCAAGAGTGTTACCTTTAGTGCTGAAAGTACATAATCCGTAGTAACAGCTTTTATGTAAAACGAAAATCCCTCTTTTAAAGAGCTTGTGATAACACATATCAAAGGCATTACAAGCATAAGGAATATAAATATTACGCTTATCCCAATCAATATTCGTCTTGTTATAGTCTTGTTGCGCTCAAGTCTGTCCTGAGCTGTAAAATCTTTATTCATTATGATTACACCTTTATTACGATTTATAGTACGTTTACCCTTTGCGCTTGTCTTACCTGAACTATATTTATAAAAAGTAAAAGCAGGAAAGATATGATAAGCATTGCAAGGGCTATTGCCGTTGCACTTTCATAATCTATATAACCGAGCTTTTGCATTATTACGTAGGAAATAACCTGCGTATGCTCTTTTGCACTGTTTCCTGATATATAGATAACACTGCCGTATTCTCCTATTCCCCTTGCAAAAGCTAGTCCAAAACCTGTAAGGAGTGAGGGTCTTAGCTCTGGGAGAATTACCTTAAAGAATGTTTTGGAGGGTGTTGCTCCAAGTATATATGCTGCCTCCTCGTACTGGTTATCCATCTTTTCAAGTACAGGCTGTACATTTCTGACTACAAACGGTATTCCTATAAAGACGAGGGCTACCACTAGACCAAGCTTTGTGTAATTTACCTTTATTCCTATTGCCGCAAGCGGCTTTCCTAAAAGTCCTGTCTCTGAATATAGCTTCGACAGCGTTATACCCGCTACCGCTGTAGGAAGTGCAAATGGCAATTCTATAAATCCGTCCATAAGCCTTTTACCTGGGAAATCGTATTTCACAAGCACCCATGCAATTATAAGTCCAAACACACAGTTTATAAGTGCTGCTATAAACGAGCAGCTAATGCTTGTGATAAAAGCGTTCATTACATTCTTTTTTGTGAGAAGCCTAAATATTTCCACTGGCGACAGCCTTAGGGCATATGCAAGTACCGATGCCAATGGTATAAGCACAATAAGGGAAAGCATTGTGACAGTAATTCCAAGCGTCAGGTGATATCCAGGAATTACCCTTGTCTTGTTTGAATGATGCTTTGAGATTTGTTTATTCTGTATTTTATTTTGGGTGCTTAAGTCATCAGTTTTGCTGTTTATTGTTCCCATTTGTATCCTCAGTTTATTAAAAATAATATTCCTGCATTTCCTACTTGTCATGTAGGTTTAAAGGGATAATATCATTTAATTCCTAGTCTGTCAATATGTTTTGATATTATTTTTATGCTGACAACAAGAAATTTACATGATAAAATTAATTATAGTTGATTTGTTATCATAAAACAAGTAAATAATTCAATACAATCTATAGGGAGTATGTCAAAATGAGAGAGAAATATTTAAACAAAAAATTTATTACACGATTTATTTTATATTTGGTCGGGATGGTTATATTGGCTTTGGGAATAAGTCTTAATGCCAAAACTTCTCTAGGTGTATCACCTATCATAAGTACAGCTTATTGCATTTCTAGCATTACGGGTTATAACTTTGGAAATATGACTTTTGTTCTGTATGTTTTATTTGTATGCATCGAAATAGTGATTCACCTAAGCAGAAAAATGAAAAAGCAGGCTGCCCTAGACTGCCTGCAAGTAATTGTGAGCTTGGTTTTTACAAGATTTCTTAATGTGTTCGATTACATAATACCTAATCTTGGTTCAGAAACAATGCAGGGCACATTTTGGGGAAACCTCACGGGACGTATAGCAGCACTGCTATTGGCGATTGTTTTCACAGGTATTGGTGCTGCACTTTCTTTGAATATGCGTATTGTTCCAAATCCTGGTGATGGAATCGTACAGACTATTGCTGATGCCGTAGGAAAAGGAAATGGTTTTATCAAGAATTGTGTCGATATTACTTGTGTAATCTTTACCTGTGCAACCGGGCTGATAATAGCTCACAAAATCATCGGTATCGGTCTGGGAACTTTGCTTGCAATGATTGGTGTCGGACGTGTTATTGCTGTATTTAACCATTTCACCAAGAAAAAAACTGACACATTGATTGCCAATTAACACAATCCAATTTTAATTATTCTTGCGAATTTATTTCAAAGGTATCTGTATGGATTTGAGCCGTTTCCTCTATCGCCTCCTCATGCCCAGTAAGTGCCGCAAAAGGCGAAAACTGGGCTGCTCTGTCATATAGCGACATCCTAGGATGCTTTGTGGACGTGGGATGTGGCAAATTTATTATATCATCATATTTCATGCCTTATGTCCTCCTATCTGACTGTTTCGACTTTTGGCAGTTGCCCCTTCTTCAAGGTTCATACCCTTAAGAATTGCATTTTTACCATACCTTTTCTTAATTGAAAGCATTGCCTGCTGAATTCTCTTTTCTCGCTCCAATGCTTCATCTTCCACAATCTGCTGTTTTCTTTGTGCCTCATAATCGGTAAACAAATCGAGCTGTACAAACTGCTCCTTTTTCTGCACATAGCTTTCATCCACAACATGATTTGCCACAACATTAATTCGCCTTATAAGAAGATTTTTATCCACAATCCTGTCAAACAGCTCTGTCACCGCATCCATGATAAGCTGTGTTGACGAAGTCTGCCTGTCAAGATTTATCGAGCCATGGGCATGCTTTGGTATCTTTCTCCCATAACGGTCAGTAGTGACCGGACCTTTATAAAGCTTCATTATTGCAGGATTAGTAAGATTTTCAGTGTCATAACCAATTGTCAGCACCATCTGGTCTGTAACAAGTCCCTTATCCACTAAATCAAGCACTAATAAATCCGTCATTTCACGCACAACAAGCCTTGCCTTGTCAAATTCATAAGGACACTGGAGTACCTGCCCTGAACTTATACTGTTTTCAGAGGGCTTATATTCCTTTATCTCCTTTATTGTACATGGTTCCCACCCCCATGCATGGTCAATTAAAAGCTCTGCGTTTATTCCAAAAAGCTTATACAGTAAATCCTCATTGTAATAATCATTCTCCTTACCGATTGAACACCTTGCCACGTCACCCATTGTATAAAGTCCGTTTTCCTCTAATTTTCGTGCATAACCTCTTCCAACTCTCCAAAAGTCAGTAAGTGGGCGGTGTTCCCAAAGCTCTCTCCTATAGCTCATCTCACCCAACTCAGCTATTCTAACCCCATTTTCATCAGGCTCCGTATGCTTTGCCACAATATCCATTGCAATTTTACATAGATACATATTTGTACCAATTCCCGATGTTGCAGTTATTCCAGTAGTATCCATAATATCCTTTATAATTGTGCTTGCAAGCTGTCTCGGTGTCATTTTATAAGTCTTTAAATATGAGGTCACATCCATAAATACCTCATCAATTGAATACACATGCATATCCTCATGTGCCACATATTTAAGGTAAATATTGTAAATCCGTGTGCTATATTCCATATATAGAGCCATTCGTGGCGGTGCTGCAATATAATCAAGGGCAAGAGCAGGATTTGTTTTTAATTCAATATCATTATAGGATTTTCCAATAAAAGTCTTGTTTGGTGCATAATTTATACGTGCCTTGTTTAATTCCTTTACCTTTTGCACAACCTCAAACAATCTCGGTCTTCCAGGAATTCCGTATGTTTTTAAGGATGGGGATACAGCAAGGCATATTGTTTTTTCTGTACGGCTTTCATCCGCCACCACCAGATTAGTCGTGAGTGGATCAAGCCCTCTCTCCCTACACTCCACCGAGGCATAGAAGGATTTAAGGTCAATTGCAATATAATATCTATTTTCTGACATTTATCTATACCTTACAAATAAGGCTTAGCCTTATTCACATTCACTATATAAATTCCCAAGCACACCAGCGCTAACGCCACAACACTTATAACAGAAATACTTCCTGACTCGCTCAACAATACGGCTGATAAAATAACGCCAAATACAGGATTCATAAATCCAAACACAGCAACCTTTGAAACCGGATTATATTTTAGCAATATTCCCCAAAGCGAATATGCCACCGCCGACACCAGTGCAAGGTATATAAGCATTGCCACACCCTGCCCCGTCCATGTATCTAATCTTCCTCCTGCTAAAAGTCCACATATCACCATAATAATACCGCCTGCCACAAACTGCCAGCCACTCAATACTACAGGATTTTCGTCTGTGGAGTAACGTTTCAGATATACAGACGAAAAAGCATATGCCACTGTGGAAATAAATATAAATCCCTCCCCAATAAACGAAAAGCTCAAATCGACGCCATTGCTTCCAGTCACATTTACCATTAATACGCCTGCAAATCCGATTATACAGCCTATCACCTTTCTTGGTGTTAGGGGTTCCTGCTTAAATATGAGGCTTGCCACCAATATTGCGACAAATGCACTTACCCCCTCTATTATTGAAGCTTTAACTCCTGTAGTATTTGCAAGTCCCACATAGAAAAATATATATTGTATTACAGTCTGTAACATCGAAAGCCTTAGAATATTCCCAATAGACTTTCTTCTAGGCAATAAAGGCTTTTTATTCATAACGCTTCCCAATATGAGTGCTATAATTCCTGCGAGTGTAAATCTAATACCTGCAAATAAAATCTGCGTTGCCGTACCTGATGCCGGAATGTTAAACAGGCTGTAGCCTATCTTTATACATGGAAAAGCACTACCCCAAAGCAGACAGCAGAGAAACGCCCCTAACCATACAACAATTGTCTTTTGCATAAATTTTTCTTTGTTTTCCATATCTCAATACATCTCCTTAAAAACAGCGGAATTCACACGGAAACCGCTGCCTTTGTGTTCGTTATAAACCCATAATCTGATCAAAAATTGCATCATCATCAAAAAATTTCTCATAAACTGCGTCCCATCCGCCATAATCATCTATTGTATACATGGTAATATCAAGATTAAACTTATCCCCATATTCCGCAAGAATATTTTCGTCAGACGGTCTGTATCCATAATCTGCCTCAAGCCTTTGGGCAATATCGCTGTAAAGATATTCCAAATACGCATGGCTTACCTCCTGCGTATTATTTGCGTTTGCATTATCGTCAACTATGGCAACGCTCGGCTGTGCAAGTATACTGACTGTCGGTGTTATCAGCTCATATTTCCCTGGATAATTTTCAAGCACCGTCATAGCCTCATTTTCCCATGAAATAAGCACATCACCCTTTCCATTTTCAACAAATGTTGTAGTAGCGCCTCTTGCGCCCGAATCCATAACAGTCACATTTTCATAAATTTTCCTTACGAACTCCTGCACATCTTCCTCTGATGAACAATTTTCAATTCCGTAGCTCCATGCTGCAAGGAAATTCCAACATGCCCCACCACTGCTTTTAGGGTCGGGGGTTATAACCTCAACGTCATCCCTTGTAAGGTCATCCCAATCTTTTATATTCTTTTCATTACCCAAACGCACCAAAAATACAATTGTGGATGTATAAGGCGCTGATTCCTTGTCAAACTCATTCTTCCAGCCTTTTTCTATAAGTCCTGTATTCTCTATAAGTGATATATCATGCTCAAGCGCAAGGGTAACAACATCCGCATTACATCCCTCAACCACTGAACGAGCCTGAACTCCTGAACCCCCATGGGACTGAACAACATTTACGTCTATTCCGTATTGTTCCTTGTACCATGTTTTAAAAAGCTGATTGTATTCCTCGTAAAATTCCCTTGTAGGGTCATATGAAACATTTGTAATTGTGATACTTCCGTCATCCGTTTTCTTACCGCACCCCGTTATGTCTACGGCTGCAAGGGTAAAGATAAGTCCCACAACCATTAATCTTCTGCTAAAACTAATCACAAATTTCCTCCAAAATTAATCCACTACATTTCAAAAAGCTGAGTAGATAAATATCTCTCACCCGTATCAGGCAGTAGAACAACTATATTCTTTCCTTTGTTCTCAGGGCGTTTTGCAAGTTCACATGCCGCATAAACAGCCGCTCCTGACGATATTCCAACGAGAAGTCCGTCAGACTTTGCAACAGCCCTTGAATATTCAAATGCCGCATCATTTTCCACAGTTATTATCTCGTCAACAAGCTCACACCTCATTACCTTTGGCACAAATCCCGCACCTATTCCCTGAATTTTATGTGGTCCAGGATTTCCTCCCGAAAGAACCGGAGAGCCGGCAGGTTCTACTGCGACAATTTTTACATCAGGCTTTTTCTCCTTTAATCCTTCTGCTACACCTGTGATTGTACCGCCCGTTCCCACTGATGACACAAAAATATCCACCTGTCCGTCCGTGTCATTCCATATTTCCTGTGCAGTAGTCGCTTTGTGTATTGCCGGGTTTGACTCATTTTCAAACTGCTGTGGAATATATGCATTTCCATATTCTTCCTTTAATTCCTCTGCCTTTTGGATAGCCCCCTTCATTCCAAGCTTTCCGGGGGTAAGTACTATCTCCGCCCCAAGCGCCATTACTATTTTCCTGCGCTCCAAGCTCATTGTATCAGGCATAGTAAGTATAAGGTGAAGCCCCTTAGAGGCTGCCACGAACGCAAGTCCTATTCCTGTATTTCCGCTTGTAGGCTCTATTATAACGGTCTTATCATTTATTTTCCCATCCTTGGTTGCCTGCTCTATCATAGCTGCCGCAACCCTGTCCTTTACGCTTCCAAGGGGATTGAAATACTCAAGTTTAGCAATAACCCTTGCCTCAAGCATATTATTCTTCTCAAAATTTGACAGCTCCAACAGCGGAGTATTTCCGATTAACTGTGTAAGCTGTGTCGCTATCTTTGCCATAAACCAATCCTCCTAAATATTTAAGTCATCAATTATTTTTACAAGACTGTCCTGAATACCCTTTACAACCTCCGGCTTATTCATTGAATATACATGGATATGCTTTACGCCGTTAGCCAGTAAATCAATAATCTGGTCTGTTGCATATATGATTCCCGCCTGCTGCATTGCGTCGGGATTATTGCCAAACCTATCAACAATACTCCTAAATCTCGTAGGTACGTTACATCCCGAAAGCTTCACTGCATTTTCAATCTGTGAAGGTCTTGTTATAGGCATTATTCCCGGAATTACTGGCACATCTATACCTGCCTCACGCACCCTGTACACGAAATTATAGAAAATATTGTTGTCAAAAAACATCTGTGTTGTAAGATATTCGCATCCTGCATCAACCTTTTTCTTAAGGTTCAGTATATCCTCATGTGTATTACCAGACTCCACATGCCCTTCCGGATAACAAGCTCCGCCTATGCACATTCCTCCAAATTCTTTAATCTCAGTGGCAAGCTCTGACGCATATCTGTAATCAATGAACGGCTCTCCAACGTAATCCTTTGGACGATCTCCCCTTAATGCAAGCACATTCTCAATTCCTGCATTTTTCATCTCTGAAAGCGCCTGCCTTATGCCGTCCTTCGTAGCTCCAACACAGGTCAGGTGGGCTATTGTTGTGACACCGTATTCTTCCTGTATTCCCTTTGCAAGCTTTAAGGTATTTCCCCTAGTGCTTCCCCCTGCGCCATAAGTAACACTCATGTAATCGGGCTTTAATGCCGCTACCGCATAGGCTGCCTCCTTAACCGATTCATAGTTGGCTGTAACCTTTGGCGGGAACACCTCAAATGAGAGTGTCACCTTACCGTTATTTAGTATCTCGCTTAATTTCATGTCGTATTTCCTTTCGATTTATTTATAGGTAAATCAAATTCTTTAATAATACTTTTATTATACCCTCATATTACACATTATGTCTAGTCACAGTTATCTAATAACAATATAATATATTTTCATATAAATTATTGAATTTTAGCGAAATAAGTACTACAATATCACTATGTAAACCAAATTTATCACAAGAGGGGGATAAACTCATGAATAACGAAATTAAAATTCCTATGGCAGGCCACTCAAACGTTGTTTTAAGAGCCATTCCAGGACATTTTATAACACCGAACTCACATGTAAATTACTTCCTTGATATGACAACACTTAAATCACGCATAAGTGAGGCAAAGGCTGTTGCTGCCGCTTTTTCAGAGCAGATTACAACCAACACCGTGGTAGATACAATTGTATGTATGGACGGCTGTGAAATTATAGGAGCACTTATGTCAGAGGAGCTGACAAAGGCAGGTATCTACTCCCTAAATTCACATAAGACAATGTATGTAATAACTCCTGAATTTGTAAATTCAGGTCAGATACTATTTAGGGAAAACAGAATTCCAATGATTAAAGGAAAAAACGTCCTTCTGCTTCTCGCCTCTGCAACAACAGGAACCACCATTTCAAGGGCTATGGAGGCAGTAAAATATTATGGTGGTCATGTTAGCGGAATATGCTCGATTTTCAGCGTTGCAAGCAAGGTTATGGGAATGCCTGTAAACAAGCTTTTTGGGACAAACGACCTTCCAGACTACAAGGCATATCCTCCCGAAAGCTGCCCTATGTGCAAAGATAATATAAGTATTGACGCTTTCGCAAACGGATTTGGATATTCAAACTTAATGTAAACATAAAAGCAAGCCTGACATCAACATAAAGCGTCAGGCTTGCTTTTCTATTTGTTTTTCTTTTTCTTTTTATAGTTATTAATATTATATTTAAGCTCATAGGATTCAAACAATTCCGTATATAGTCCATTGTTCATCTCCCTTATGCTTTTTTGGTACTCATGCGTATCAAAATCATCCGATTCACATTCCAAAACCGCTATCGCAATATTTGAGCAGTGTGCTGCGATACGTTCAAAATCCGTCAGGAGATTATTAAACGCAAATCCCTGCTTAAGCTCACATTTTCCATTTTTCAGTCTGGATATATGTCTCGACTTAAGCTCATTGCATAGCACATTGATAAGCTCCCTCAACGGCTCAACCATCAATGCAGTCTCAACATCATAATCCGTAAATGTCTTAACCGTCAAATCAAGGATTTCCCTCACTGCACCGCCAAGCACTGAAATTTCATAGTTTGCCTCATCTGAAAATGAAAATTTCTTCTCATAAAGCTCATTTGCCGATTTTGAAATATTAACAGCGTGGTCGCCAAGACGTTCTATATCATTCACACTGTGAAGAAGTATTGAAACCTGCTTTGACTGTGACTCAGTCATTTCACGTCCTGTAAGCTGCATAAGGTATGTTCCCAGCTTATCCTCATATTTATCTATAAGGTTTTCCTTCTCCTGTACCTTTGCATAGCGTTCCTCCGAATAGTTATCAAGAAGCTCCATTGCACGCACTATATTTTTCTTAGCTTTTTTAGCCATTCCGTTCATAGCCGTATGGCTCTGTCCGATTGCAAGCGCTGGATACCTGAGAAATCTTTCCTCAAGCAAATCGAAATCCTCCTGATCCTCCTTATCCTCCTCGTCATCCTTGACAAGTGCAAATACAAGCTTCTCAATCCACCTGATAAACGGAAACAGTATTATAACCGTTGCGAGTCTGAATACAGTGTTTAGCATTGCTATTGTAACCGGAGTCATTGTCATATCCATGAACTTAAAATTAACAAACGCATTTACCGTATAGAATACAATAGCCCAAAACAGCATACCAAAAAGGTCATTCATAAGGTAAATAAGGGCTGTTCTCTTACCATTCTTGTTTGTACCGATTGATGATAAAAGTACAGGACATGCAGCACCGACACCAACACCCAATGTAATAGGGAATGCCGTCGCAAAGCTTATAGCACCCGTAACCGAAAGAGCCTGCAAAATACCGATTGAGGCTGAAGCACTCTGTAAAACCGCTGTAACTAAAATACCAATTAAAATACCCATAAACGGATTGGAAAACATTGTCAGGGCGTTTACAAAATGCTGATTTTCCTTTAAAGGGGAAACAGCACCGCTCATGGTCTGCATACCCGTCATAAGAATTGCAAACCCAAGCATTATATCGCCCACGTTTTTGTAGGCACTTTTCTTTGAAACCATCTTGAATAAAATACCGACAATTGCTACTAAGGCTGAAATTGTAGCCGTGGATAAAAGCTGTGCAATTCCGCTTGAACCGTCTATGTATGAGAGACAAAGTATCCACCCCGTGATACTGGTACCAATATTTGCCCCCATGATAATACCTATAGCCTGTGATACCTTCATCATACCTGAATTAACAAAGCCCACAACCATGACCGTCGTTGCCGATGATGACTGGATAATAGCTGTAACCGCAGCTCCAAGGAGAACCCCCTTTATAGGAGTGTTTGTCAGCTTATATAATATAAGCTCAAGCTTTTCGCCTGCCGCCTTTTTAAGACCGTCTCCCATAAGTGACATTCCAAACAGAAACAATGCCACTCCGCTAAGTAATGATAAGATAGATGTTATACCCATTTTCTTTTCCTTTTCATATGTTAGTGTACAATACTCTTAATACCAAAAAACATTATAACCTAACATACCAATATTTGACAACATGGATTTTATGAAAGTTTTGTGTCTATTTTTCCATCCAGATAATTTACAAACTGTTGGGCTGTACGTCCTGAAATTCCGCCATGGCTAAGCTCCCACTTGTTAGCCTCCGCCTTAAGCTCCTCCTCAGTCATGTTAATTCCCTGCCTACGGGCAA
The DNA here is from genome assembly GCA_964437435.1 of uncultured Roseburia sp. Taxonomy (GTDB): domain Bacteria; phylum Bacillota; class Clostridia; order Lachnospirales; family Lachnospiraceae; genus COE1. The sequence goes on along the minus strand of CAYTGS010000034.1, from coordinate 2,077 downwards.
GCTCAATCACTATGTTAAAATACTCTTTCTGTGACGGCTTAGAGTAATTAATCGTGACCCCGAAACGGTTGACAAGCGATAATTTTTCCTCCATTGTGTCTGAACGATGCATTCCGTTATCTACCTCCACATCATTCCTGTCATTCCATGTCTCCTTGATTAAATGTCTCCTGTTAGAGGTTGCGTATATTAGTATATTGTCAGGCTTTGTCTCCACACCGCCCTCAATTACAGCCTTTAAGAATTTATATTCAATCTCAAACTCCTCGAAAGATAAATCATCCATATATATGATAAATTTATAGTTTCTATTCTTAATTTGGGCAATAACATTTGACAAATCCTTGAACTGGTGCTTATAAATCTCAATCATGCGAAGCCCCATGGGATAAAACTCGTTTACAATCGCCTTAATGCTGGTTGATTTACCTGTACCGCTGTCGCCAAATAGCAGCACATTGTTCGCCTTTCTTCCCTCCACGAATGCCTTTGTGTTGTCTATAAGCTTTTGTTTTTGAATTTCGTAGCCTATTAAATCACCAAGCATAACCTTATCCATATTATTTATGGCAAGGAACTCAATATCGCCATCTGACTTGTCCTTTATCCTAAATGCCTTATTAAGTCCAAACATTCCCACGCCATAGTCCTTATAAAATTCTGTCACATAATCAAAAAACTCATTTTCATCCTTTGCACTTTCAAGCCTTGAGCTAAGGGCAATGATTTTCTCACTTACATTTTTATTATACATAAGCTCCTTTTTGCCGATTGCTTTATAATTGGAAAGCTGGCTAAAACAGTCAATTCCAAGCTCACTCTCAATCCTTGAAAAATCATAATCAAAAAGTGCCTTGAATACCTTAAAATCATTTTTTGCAAAATGATTGACACTGCCATCATTTGCCCCCACCTTCTCACAGGTAATGCTGAAGGGATTTTCATTTGTCACAAGGAAAAATGTCAGGTAGTTGTGCCATAAATTATAATTAAATCCATAATCAGTAGCCACAATTAAAAGCCTTTTTAGCTGTGTATAAATATCCTTTATAAGCTCCGGCTTTGAGCCCTGCCTTGAGTCCGATGTCTCGTCAAAGCGGCGGAATATCTCACCAAACTGATAAAGTATGCAGTCCTTATCCATATCTCCGTACATTATTAATTTTGCTATTTCTCTATACATTTTCGTATCCTCTTTCTATTTTCTATACCAAATATTGATTTTCAACACTATCATAGCTGTCTAAAAAGTGGTGCTTTTCACCATTTTGCTTATATGCAATGACTGTACTTAAATTCACATTCTCAACACTCTTAAAAATATTATTCTCAACAAACGGATTTTCCTTTTTTAGCTCACTTATAAGCTGCTTAACCTCCTGACGCTTTGACTTATTTCCATTATCTCCACAAGTGGTACATGTATCAGTAAACTTACATGCGCACTGTAAAAAATGAAGGTTATTGTAATCCCTCCATGCCTTTATATGTTCCTCCCTTATAAGGTACATTGGTCTTATAAGCTCCATTCCCTCGAAATTAGTGCTGTGAAGCTTCGGCATCATGGTCTGAACCTGTGCGCCGTACAACATTCCCATGAGTATTGTCTCTATAACGTCGTCAAAATGATGTCCTAAGGCTATCTTATTACAGCCAAGCCCCTTTGCATAGCTATATAAAAAACCTCGCCTCATCCTTGCACAGATGTAGCAGGGAGAGCTTTCTATATTAAACACAGACTCAAATATATCCGACTCAAATATTGTTATCGGGATATTCAGGCGTTTAGCGTTATTTTCTATAATCTTTCTGTTTTCAGGGCTGTAGCCTGGATCCATAACAAGATATTTCACATCAAAATTAAACTTGTTATGTCGCTTTAATTCCTGAAAAAGCTTTGCCATAAGCATAGAATCCTTTCCTCCGGAAATACATACCGCAACGCAGTCGCCTTCCTTTACAAGCTCATACTCCCTGACAGCCTTCGTGAATTTACACCATATATTTTTTCTGAAACGCTTCCTCAAATCCTGCTCTATCTCAAGATACGTTTTTTCATCCCCCAAAGCATTATCTG
>CAYTGS010000033.1:0-16177 GCA_964437435.1 uncultured Roseburia sp. | reverse complement strand
ATTCATGGTGTATTTCAGACTGCTTTGTTTTTACAGGGATAAGATAAGGAGATAAAATACGGAAATAGATAAGGAGTCTATATGCAATTTACATCATTTGAATTTGCTATTTTTTTCCCAACGGTGGTATTGCTATATTATATTATGCCTAAGAAGTTTAGGCAGATATGGTTATTGATAGCAAGCTACTATTTCTATATGGGTTGGAATGCAAAATATGCCATTTTAATATTTGCATCTACAGTAATAACATATGCCTGTGCACTTCTTATAAATAAGGTGGACGTTAAAAATACAGGCAGACGTAAGTTTTTTTTGGTAATAAGTCTTTTGCTAAATTTAGGAATACTTGTGTTTTTTAAATATTTTTATTTTCTGCACGATTTGGTTGCAACAGTGGTGTCGCTGTTTGGAATTAAAATGAAAACTCCAAATTTTGATATACTTTTGCCTGTTGGCATATCATTTTATACATTTCAGGCTCTTGGATATACAATTGATGTATACAAGGATGATGTTAAGCCTGAAAAAAACTTTATAAGATATGCCTTATTTGTATCATTTTTTCCGCAACTTGTTGCAGGACCTATTGAGCGTAGCGGGCATCTCCTTAGTCAAATTGAGAAAATTTCACATGAAAAATCATGGGATTTTGACAGGGTTACAAGAGGGTTGTTAATGATGCTGTGGGGATTTTTTATGAAAATGGTCATAGCAGACAGGGCGGCTGTTCTTGTTAACCAGGTATATGGTATTTATTACATGTTTAGCGGAGTGGCTTTGATGGTTGCGGCGATATTATTTGTAGTGCAGATTTATTGTGATTTTGCAAGCTATTCAGCCATAGCGGTGGGGGCTGCTAAGATACTTGGGATAGAGCTTATGGCAAATTTTAAGGCTCCTCTGTTTTCGAGAAGTACGGCTGAGCTTTGGAGACGTTGGCATATATCATTAAGCTCATGGTTTAGAGATTATCTTTATATTCCAATGGGGGGAAGCCACTGCTCGAAGTATAGGAAGTATTTTAATAACTTTGTTACTTTTTCAGTAAGTGGACTTTGGCATGGTGCAAGCTGGAATTACGTTGTCTGGGGGGCGCTTCAGAGTTTATTCATAATTATAGGTGATATGACGAAGCCTTTTAAGGATAGGTTTAATAAGAAGTTTAATGTGCGGGTTAAAACATTTGGATATCAGTTTTTGCAGGGAGTATGTACATTCTGCCTTTTTACAATGTCTTTTATATTTTTCAGAAGCAGTACTATAAAGGATGCAGTGTATTACATGCAGAGAATGTTTACAACCTTTGATGTATGGTCATTGTTTGATGAATCCATATTTTATTTAGGACTTGATAAAAAGGAAATGCATGTTCTTATGGTTGGTATTATTATACTTATTATTGTTGACGCTTATTATGTATTGAAAAATAAGTTTTTTGACAGTCTTATTAAGGAACAGTGCCTAGTGGTTCAATATATTATTATTGCTATACTCTTGGTAATGGTGATTGTATTTGGGGTTTATGGTGAAGGCTACGATACAACACAGTTTATTTATTTTCAATTTTGATAGGAGATGTGGCATGAAAATTAATTGTACAAAATTGGATTATTTTATAATGGCAAAGATATTTGGTTTTATATTTATTATAAGTGCATTGCTTGTATTTACGGGAAAAATAGTCAGGGCAAAATTTATTGGGGATTCTACTACAATTGTAAACGGGTTTTATGCCGAGAAAAAAAACGATATTGATGTTATAATTATTGGAAGTTCTAACGGGTTTTGCACTGTTGACCCAGTGACATTGTATGATGAATATGGCATAGCCGCTTATGACTTTTGTAGCTCATCACAGCAGATGAATATGTCACTGCTTTATCTTAAAGAAGCCTTAAAAAGGCAATCTCCAAGGCTGATTGCACTTGAAGTAAATTACCTAGTTGGAGATACACTTGATTATGAGAATGAGGCAGCGCTTAGGTGGGGATTTACTGATATCCCTTTGTCATTAAATAAACTTAAGTGTATTTATAACGTGGAAGGTGGTTTAAATGCTGACTTTTTTTCATATGTTTTCCCTATATTCCGTTATCATGGACGCTGGAATGAGTTGTCAAAAATTGATTATACATATTTCTGTTCTGACAAGACAAGCTACTCAAAGGGGTATTTTGAATCTTGCGCAGTTTCAGAAACCCCTGTAAATCTATATGGTTATGATTGCGAAGGAGATGTATTTGTTGATGAGAGAAATATATCTTATTTAGATGAAATATTAGATATTTGCAATAAAAATAATATTAAACTTATGCTCTTTAAATCACCAAGAGAAAATTGGTATAAGTATGAGACTAGCGCGGTAGAAAAGCTAGCGGCGGAGAGAAATATTGAATTTGTGGATTATAATAAGATTTATTATAATGGTGGAATAGAGCTTGATACATTGACGGATTTCAGGGATTATAAACATCTTAATGATTATGGTGCCAAAAAGGTAACTTTGCATCTTGGAGAATTTATAAAAGCTAATTATGACATTCCAGACAGGCGTGGTGAGGAGATAGTCAATTCATGGGATATCGCAAGCAATTACAGAAGTCGCAGCGGATGGCAGGAATTTATGGATGCTTCATCCGTAAGTGAATGTCTTGGTATGATTCAAGATGATGAAAATTATATAATTATAGTTACGGATTCTGGAAGTGAAAACGTCAGACAATGGGTATATGAAAATTGTCAAGTTAAGCTTGATATAAGTTGGACTGATGACGGAATAAAGCACATGAAAATAGGCAAATCTAAGCTTGTGCTTTCAAAGCTTGGTGCAGTATACCAGATACTAATAGATGGAATTGAGAACTATCAGGCGGGAAGCAGATGGAATATAATTGTTTACGATAAAGTGACACAAAGCGTAGTTGCTAACCTTAACTTTGACGTATAGCCAAAAGTATGATAGAATAATAAATTGTATTTAACGGAAATTATTGGAGGATATATTTTATGTTATTAGATGACAAAGCCATATTGATTACAGGCGGTACAGGTTCTTTTGGAAGATGCTTTACGGAGTATGTGCTTACGCATTACAATCCTAAGAAAATCATTATTTATTCAAGGGACGAATATAAGCAGTGGATAATGGCAAATGACTTTGCACAGTACAAGGATAAGCTTAGGTTTTTTATAGGAGATGTGCGTGATTATGAGCGTATGAAGCGAGCTTTTCAAGGTGTAGATTATGTAATCCATGCGGCGGCAATGAAACAGGTGCCAGCATGTGAGTATAACCCAAACGAGGCAATTAAGACAAATATTGTTGGGGCACAGAACGTTATCGATGCTTCATTAAATACAGGAATAAAAAAGGTTGTGGCGCTTTCGACAGATAAGGCGGTAAATCCTGTCAATTTATACGGTGGAACAAAGCTTGTTTCGGACAAATTATTTATAGCAGCAAATGCTTACTGCGGTGACATGGATTTGAGCTTCTCAATCGTAAGATATGGAAATGTTGCAGGAAGTAGGGGCTCGGTTATACCATTTTTTAAGCAGCTTATAGAAGAAGGACGGAATGAGCTTCCTATTACGGATTATAGAATGACTCGCTTTTGGATAAGCCTTACAGAGGGAGTAAAGCTTGTTATTAAGGCACTTGAGGAGGCAAAGGGCGGAGAGACCTTTATCAGCAAAATACCTTCGTTTAAGATTACAGACCTTGCAGAGGCAATGGCACCTGGAATAAAGACTGTTGAGACAGGTATAAGACCTGGTGAGAAGCTTCATGAGGTTATGGTAACTGCTGAGGATTCGATGACAACATATGAATATGACAAGCACTTTATCATATATCCGCAGATGTTCTGGAATGAGGCAAAGCGCCCTAATCCAACAGGAAAAAAGGTTGATGACGGATTTTACTATTCATCAGGAAATAATACACAGTGGCTTAATGTTGAACAGATAAGGGAGCTTTTGAAGACAGATCTTCATGATTAAAAATTCTAAATTCTGTTTACAAGAATGCTTATAGCGTCCTTGGGAAAGGCGATTACAAAATGAACATACCAGCAATAGCCGGAGGAACACCGGTCAGGAACACAAAATTATATTATGGACATCAGTATATAGATGATGCAGACATCAAGGCGGTGGAGGAGGTACTTAGGAGCGATTACCTTACGTGTGGGCCGAAGGTTACTGAGCTTGAGGAAAGACTTTGTAAGCTTACGGGTGCAAAACATGCCGTAGCTTGTAGCAATGGCACGGCAGCCCTTCATATAGCAGCGCTTGCAGCAGGAGTAGGCGAGGGTGATGAGCTCATCACAACACCTATCACATTTGCGGCATCTGCCAACTGTGCCCTTTATTGTGGTGCTAAGCCTGTTTTTGCAGATATTAATCCTAATACCTACAATATTTCTCCCGAAAGCGTGAAGGAGAAAATTACAGGTAAGACAAAGGCTGTTGTAGCTGTTGATTATACAGGTCAGGCAGTGGAGCTTGACAAGCTTCTTAAGATGTGCCATGAAAGGGGCATTACCTTAATAGAGGACGGAGCACATTCAATAGGTACTAAATATAATGGAAAGCCAGTGGGAAGCATTGCTGATATGACGACCTTCAGCTTTCATCCGGTAAAGACTGTTACAGGCGGTGAGGGCGGTGCAGTCCTCACAAACAGCGATGAATTTTATCAGAAATTGCTTTTGTATCGAGCACATGGAATTACAAGGGAGCCTGACCTTATGGTACATGAACCACATGGCTCTTGGTATTATGAGCAGGTTGATTTGGGCTATAATTATAGAATTACTGATATTCAGTGTGCGCTTATATTGAGCCAACTTGATAAACTTGATATATTTGCAGCTAGGAGAAGTGAGATTGTTGCAAGGTATAATGATGCATTTTCAAATATGCCTGAGCTTTTTGTACAACAGGAAATACCAGAGTCTGACACCACGAGACATTTGTATATATTGAGAATAAAGCCGGAATTGCTAAATATTGACAGGAAAGGATTTTTCGAGGCTATGGCGGCAGAAAATATCTGCTGTAATGTGCATTATCAACCGGTATACTGGCTTCCATATTATGAGAATATGGGGTATAAAAAGGGAATTTGCCCTAATGCCGAGAAGTTGTACAATGAGATAATGAGTCTTCCGTTATATTATTCGCTTACTGATAATGATGTGGATGATGTAATTATGGCTGTCAGGAAAATTGTTGATTATTATAGAAAATAAATTATTAGAAAAGTCTGGTATTTATAATATAGAACCAGACTTTTTGGCATGTTAAAGGAAATTGTGATTATGAAAAGTGTGGCAATAATAACCGCAAGGGGCGGAAGTAAGCGCATACCAAGGAAAAATATAAAGCCTTTCCTTGGAAAGCCTATATTGGAGTACAGTATAGAGGCGGCTTTACAGGCAGATATATTTCATGAAGTAATGGTTTCGACTGATGATGAGGAAATTGCCGAGGTTGCAAGAAGCGCTGGGGCAATGGTTCCGTTTATGAGAAGTGATAAAACCTCCAATGATTATGCAACAACGGCTGATGTTATAGAGGAGGTTATTGAGGCATATGAGAAAATAGGAATGAATTTCAATAAGGCGTGCTGTATATATCCCACTGCACCGTTTGTTACGGCTGATGCAATAAAGTCGGCTATGATGCTTTTGGAGCAGGAAGATGCAGACTGTGTAATTCCTGTTGTGAAATATTCATTTCCACCTCAAAGGAGTGTGGTAATAAATGACGGAAGGCTTGTGCCAAAGTGGCCGGAAAAGATGTTGCAACGTTCACAGGATTTAGAGCCTATGTATCATGACTGTGGTCAGTTTTATTGTTTAAATGTGGAAAGCTTTAAGAAGCAAAAGGCAATTTGGATGGAGAATGTAGTTCCATTTATACAGGATGAGGAAAATGTGCAGGATATTGATACTATTGAGGATTGGAAAATGGCTGAACTAAAATATAAGCTCCTTAGGATGGATTAATTAGAAAGGTAAAAACATGGCTAACATAATAAATATAAAGGGAAGAATTATAGGTGAGAATGCTCCAACATATATTATAGCGGAGATGTCGGGAAACCATGCAGGAAGCCTAGAACGTGCGTTGGAGATGATACATGCGGCAAAAGAGGCGGGTGCAGACTGCATAAAGATTCAGACCTACACTCCTGACACGATGACAATTGACTGTCATAATGAATATTTTAACATTGAAAAAGGAACTTGGGAGGGGGAAAACCTCTATTCATTGTACCAAAAAGCCCATACGCCATGGGAGTGGCATGAAAGGCTTATGAATGAGGCGAAAAATGTAGGAATAGATTTCTTATCCACTCCATTTGATAATACATCAGTTGATTTCCTTGAAAATCTGGGAATGGAATTTTATAAGATAGCTTCATTTGAGCTTGTGGATATCCCGTTTTTAGAGTATGTGGCATCAAAGAATAAACCCATAATAATGTCAACCGGAATGGCAAGCCTTGAGGAGATAAATGAGGCAGTTGAGGCAATCTATTCCACGGGAAACAGACAGCTTGCACTTATGAAATGCTCTAGCGCATATCCGGCAAAAAGTGAGGAGATGAATTTAAGTACAATTACTGACTTAAAAAGGCGTTTTGGTATTCCTGTTGGACTTTCAGACCATTCGATGGGGGATTTCAGTGCAACTACGGCTGTTGCATTGGGAGCAAATATTATAGAAAAGCATTTTTGTATAAGTCGTGCGATTAAAAATCCTGACTCTACATTTTCAATGGAGCCGTCAGAGTTCAAGAAAATGGTTAATCAGGTGAGAGAGGTTGAAAAAGCGCTTGGAAAAGTGACTTACGGTGTATCAGAGCAGGAAAAAACAAACATATGCTTCAGACGTTCACTCTTTGTCGTGCAGGATATAGTGGCAGGAGATGCAATCACTCCTGAAAATATAAGGAGTATTAGACCTGCATATGGATTAAAACCAAAGTATTACAGGGAAGTACTTGGAAAACATGCGGTACGGGATTTAAAGAGAGGTACGCCCCTATCGTTTGAAGACCTGGAATAGGATTTACAGGTAGGAGGGACAATATGGACTTGTATATTAGGGAAGCCACATATGATGATATGGATTTGCTGTTTTATTGGGCTAATGATGTTGAAGTACGTAAAAATTCGTTTAATACAGCACCTATCCTATATGAAAATCATGTTAAATGGTTTGAAAAAATAATGGCTGACAATACAGTTTTCCAATATATATTGTGTAACAAAAATATACCATTAGGGCAGATACGCTTGAATGTCAGTGATGGTGAGGCGGTTATTGGGTACAGCATAGCACCCGATTATAGGGGAAAAGGATTTGGTGAACAACTGATTTTATTAATGATTGATGAAGTTAAAAAGGATAATCATGGAATAAAAAAGCTCGTGGGACAAGTAAAATATGAAAATCAAGCCTCTGCAAGGGCGTTTGAAAAGTGCGGTTTTATAAGAAATAATAAAAATGAATATATAGAATTTACTATGAATGTATGATAGAGTTATATGAAAAATATGTATAAACGTTTAATGTCTGTAATTATACTTGCTGTAATATGTATAGCTGGTGTTATTTATTGCTTTGGAAAAGGGAATAATATAAGTGCATCTAAATCAATTTTTGCCATGGATACGTATATGGAGATAACTGCATATGGAAGAGACAGCGAAAAGGCTGTGGAGGCTGCAACAGCGGAAATAGAACGGCTTGATGAGCTTTTATCCACAGGAAACGAGACAAGCGAAGTGACAGTACTTAATAAAAATGCAGGTGGTATTTTATCGGATGATACAGAGTACCTGTTAGAACGGTCGCTAGAAATATATAACAGTACGTATGGGGCTTTTGACATAACTGTTTATCCAGTAATGAAGGAATGGGGATTTACAACGGGTGAGTTTAGAGTACCTGATAAGGAGAGCCTTTCCAAGTTGACTGAAAAGGTTGATGCGTCAAAGCTTACATACGATGAGGAGACGAAAACGCTTACAATGCCAGAAGGCGTGGAGATAGATTTTGGAGGCATTGCAAAAGGCTACACCTCAAGTCGGGTTGCAGAAATTATGAAGGAATATGGTATTTCGTCTGCAAAGATTAATCTTGGCGGAAATGTGCAGACAGTGGGCAAAAAGACTGATGGCAGTAATTGGCGTATAGCAATTAAAACTCCGGATGAAAGTTTGGGGATAGAGTATCTTGGCATAGTTTCTATGGCGGACAAGGCAGTGATAACCTCTGGAGGATATGAGAGGTATTTTGAGGAGAATGGAATCACATACCACCATATTATTGATACGAACACAGGATATCCGGCAGATAAAGGGTTAATATCGGTGACAATAGTAAGCGATGACGGAACACTTGCCGACGGACTTTCTACTGCACTTTATTGCATGGGGCTTGACAAAGCCACAGCTTATTGGCAGGAGCACAGTGATGAATTTGATATGGTTTTGTATGACTGCGAAAAAGGTCTTTTCATAACGCAGGGATTAAATGACAGCTTTACTTCACAGCTTGAATATACGGAATTGTTATTATGGGAGTAAGACAGAGAATGTTTAAAAAGAAAGATATATTTCTTATCATTATAATAATGATAACGTCAGTTTTTTTTATAATTACATCTGTTATAAAAAAAGGAACAAGCCCAAACACTGTAAAAATAACAATATCAGGACTTGAATATGCAAGCTATTCCCTGTACAACGACAGGGAGGTAGAAATTAGCAACGGATATGGTAATAACAAAATTGTGATTAATAACGGTATGGTTTTTATATCGGAGGCTGACTGTCCTGATAAATACTGCGTTAAACACAAACCTATATCGAAGTCGGGCGAGTCGGTTATCTGTCTCCCCCATAAGCTTGTAGTCGAAATCACGGGGGAAAATGACGTAGTGGATGATATATCAGAATGAGCGTGAGGGATTAACCCCTCACCTCGAATTTGTACCCAATTCCCCAAATTGTGGCAATTCTCCACGATTCATGATCTTTAATTTTCTCCCTAAGTCTCTTGATATGAACATCAACAGTACGTGTATCTCCAATATATTCATATCCCCAAATCTGGTCAAGGAGCTGTTCTCTCGTAAATACGTGGTTGGGAGATGCAGCAAGGAAATATAATAGTTCAAGTTCCTTAGGAGGCATATCTATATTTTTACCGTTGTAAATAACAGAATAATTGGTAAGGTTTATTGTAATGTCAGGGTAAGAAACCTGCTTTGAAGTGGAAACTGGTGTAGTGGGTGCAGTAGTCTTATATCTTCTGAGAACAGCCTTAACCCTTGCCACAAGCTCCTTGGTGTCAAAAGGTTTTTCAAGATAATCGTCAGCACCAAGCTCTAATCCTAATACCTTGTCAAAAACCTCCCCCTTTGCAGAGAGCATTATAATAGGCACCTGCGATTTTTGACGAACCTCACGGCATACTTGATACCCGTCTATGCCTGGGAGCATTAGGTCGAGAAGAATAAGGTCGGGAGCAAAGCCTTCAGCCTCCCTCAAAGCTGACTCACCGTCATAAACTATTTTAGTTTCAAAGCATTCCTTGGTCATATACAAGGAAATAAGCTCTGCGATATTTTCATCATCATCAACAATCAATATTTTTTGTTTGTTAGCCATTTATGATTTCCCTTTCATTTTATTAAATTATTTAAACTCCACAATAGTAACTCCGGCATCACCCTCGCCATATTCACCTAAGTGATATGATTTAACATATGAAATGCGCTTCAAATGCTGGTGGACTGCCTGCCTTAAGGCACCAGTGCCTTTTCCGTGTACAACCCTCACGCTTGAAATATGCGAAATATATGCGTCATCAAGATACTTGTCTAAGGCTGCAATCGCTTCATCTACAGTTTTTCCAAGAAGATTTATCTCTGTTGATATTGTAGCAGCCTTGGAAAGCCCCATGCTTCCGCCACCGTAGCCTTTAGAATTGCCATTTCTCTTGTAACTAGCCACACCGGGGGCTTCCTCGTTTATAAGTACTAAATCACTTATATTGACTTTGGAGCGGATAATACCACATTGAACGAATAAATCTCCTTTAGAATCGGGTTTGGATGAAACTGTTCCTTTTAATCCCATTGAGACAACCTTTACCATGTCACCAAGTTTGATTTGGTTGGGCTTTAGGATTTTGTGGGTAGGTTTATTATCGTTTAGGGTGAGTTTTGCATTTTTCTCACTGATTTTATCCCTTACCCGTGTACGTGCTTTCTCCATTTCCTTAATGGAAGTTTTTCCGCTGTTTCCCTTTTGTATGTCACGTATTGTCTCGTCGGCAACGTCTTTGGCATCCTGCAAAATTTTTCTTGCCTCCTCGTTCGCCTCCCTTAAAATCTTGTCCTTCTGGGAATCCAAACGTTCCTGTTTTTGTTCTAGTTTTTCCTTAAGAGTGCTTATTTCAGCCTTATAATTTTGTATTTCAATACGCTCATTTTCAATGGTGCGCCTACTCGCATCAAGGTCAGCAAGCAAATCCTCAAAGCTTTCGTCTTCTTCGCTTATATGCTCTTTTGCTGACTCAATAATCTCATCAGGAAGCCCTAGCTTAGATGAAATCGCAAATGCGTTACTTTTTCCTGGAATTCCGATAAGAAGTCGGTAGGTAGGTCTTAGGGTCTCCACGTCAAACTCACAGCAGGCGTTTTCAACATATGGTGTGGTGAGGGCAAATACCTTAAGCTCACTGTAATGTGTGGTTGCCATTGTGCGTATTCCCTTATCGTGCAGAGATTTAAGTATCGCAATAGCAAGGGCGGCACCCTCTGTAGGGTCAGTTCCTGCACCAAGCTCGTCAAATATGCAAAGAGAGTTTTCATTGGCATTTTTCAGTATTGAGATTGTGTTAGTCATGTGGGCAGAGAATGTGGATAAATTCTGCTCAATGCTCTGTTCATCACCAATATCGGCATAAACCTCCGTAAATACGCCTAGCTCTGAGCGGTCAAGAGCAGGTATATGAAGTCCTGACTGCCCCATCAGCGTGAAAAGTCCAACAGTTTTTAGTGATACTGTTTTTCCCCCGGTATTAGGACCGGTTACAATAAGAAGGTCAAAATCCTTGCCTAGATTAATGTCTATAGGTATGACCTTTTTCTTATCAAGAAGTGGGTGGCGCCCCTTGCGTATATTAATATAACGATTGTTATTTAAAATTGGCCTTGATGCATTCATATCAATTGCAAGACTAGCTCTTGCAAAAATAAAGTCAAGCATTGTGAGAAGCCTGTAATTATTTAAAAGTTCTTTGGTGTGCTCACCTGCTTTTGCACTAAGCTCAGCTAATATACGCTCAATTTCCTCCTTTTCCTGAATTGCAAGCTCCTTAAGCTGATTATTGAGATTTACAATAACGGTTGGTTCTATAAATAAGGTAGAGCCTGTGGAAGATTGGTCATGAATCATACCAGGGACATTTCCCTTATGTTCAGCCTTTACAGGAATACAATAACGACTGTTACGCATTGTTATAACTGTATCTTGAAGATAGGTTCTCAGGCTTCCGTTTACCATTGAATTTAGTTGGGTGTGAATTTTTTCATTTGTCAGATTAATGCTTCTTCGTATATGCTTAAGGGCGGAACTTGCATCGTCAGACATTTCCTCCTCGGATATTATACAGCGGTTAATTTCATTTTGAAGCTGTGTAAGTGGTTCAAGGTTTGAAAAATAAATTTGTAATGAGTCAGTTACCTCGTCGTCGTGCTCGTTTCTTGAAAAAGCCTTAGCCCTTGTGGCACAGGCGAGGGATGATGTAATTTTGAGAAGCTCGGATGCTGAGAGCGAGCTTCCGATTTCCAAAGATTTTACGCTGAAAGTAATATCCTTGTTGCCACTAAAATGTATACGTCCTCCTTTTATAAGGCGCAGGAAAGCATCAGCAGTCTGTTGTTGTGCAGTTTCAATTTCATTTATTTCAGTCATGGGAGTAAGTTTTCTGCAAAGCTCCTTTCCAGGTTCGGAGCTTGCTTTCTCCACGAGCATATTTATTATTTTGTTGTATTCTAGTATTCTAAGTGCCTTGTCGTTCAATATATAATCCTCCATAAAACTGTGTATAGAACATATACAAAAAAATTATATCATATTAATCAAAAAAAGTAACTAAAAAACAATTGTTTCATTGACCGAAAAATTCTAATCGGCTATACTATGAATGTTGGGGTAAAAGGTTTAGTGCTACAGGGAGGATATTTATGCTTGATAATAAGAAAAATCCGGATTTAGATACTCATAATTCAGATGAAAAAGATATTACAAGTGATTTTGATTTTTTACAGGAAAAAATTAAAGAGCGTCCAATTAATAAAAGAAAGTTGATAAAAAAAACAATTCTTACAGCATCAATGGCTGTTTTGTTCGGTGTTTTGGCATGTCTTTCATTCCTGCTTTTAGAGCCAGTGATTAATAATTGGCTATATCCGGAGGAGGAGCCTGAAATAGTCACTTTTCCACAGGAAAAGGACGAAATGCTACCGGAGGATATGCTTACAGAGGGAACTACAACCTCAACAACAGAATCCGAAGTTGAAGAAACCACTAAGACTTGGGAGAAAGTTAATGAGCCTGAGACAGAAACATCGCAGGATTATACATTGGAAAATGGTGAATATGACAATAACAATGATAGTGCAGAGGTGAATGACAATGTAAGCGAGGATGTATCACAACCGCTAAAATCTTATGTATCACTATATGAGGAGCTGTACAAGGTATATACAGAAGTATCAACAAGTCTTGTTACAGTGACGGGAGTACGTTCGGATGTAGACTGGTTCAATGACACATATCAAAGTGAGGGAACAACGGCAGGAGTAATTATAGCAAATAATAACAGGGAACTTTTAATTTTAAGCCGTAAATCACCTCTTAATAATGCTGATACAATCAACATTAGTTTTGGGAATGGTGCAGTTGTTGAAGCTGAAATTAAACAATATGACGGAAATACTGATATAGCTGTATTGGCAGTGGATTTAAAAAATATAACACCTGTTACATTAGACTATGTTACAGTGGCGGCACTTGGAAGCTCAACGTCATCAGCGCTAATAGGAACACCCATTATTGCAGTGGGAAATATTTATGGTTATAATGACGGGGTGTCATATGGGATAATTACATCAAATGGAAATACAATATCAATGCCAGATAGCGAATACCATTTAATAACAACAGATGTTTATGCATCCTCGAACCCGACAGGAATTCTTATAAATATGAATAAAGAGGTAATTGGTATTATTGATAACAGATATAATAAAGATGAGGCTAAGAATTTGCTGTCAGCAATAGGGATTACAGAGCTTAAGGGGATGATAACAAGGATTTCAAACGGTGAGGCGGTTCCTTATCTTGGAATTTATGTGCAGGATATATCAGAACAGACAAGAAATGAGCTTGGACTTCCCAAAGGAGCTTATATATATGATATGGATATGAAATCGTCAGTTATTCAAAACGGTATTCAAAAGGGTGATATTATAGTGAAAATTGGTTCTACTGATATTGAGTCCGCTGCCGATTATATGAATGCACTAAGGAATGTTTCGATTGACAGAAACATAAAAATAGTAGTGCAAAGGGCAAGCCTGAATGATTATCAGGAGATGGAATTTACGGTTATACCAACAGATAGTACAAGAAAATAGAAAGGAATTTTAGAAATGAAGCATATTAAGGACTATAAAGACGGAGACAGGATGTTTGATATTTATTTTTGCAAATTTAAAAGCTCGGCAGTGACTAAAAACGGAAAAAGTTACGATAACGTGATAATTCAGGATAGGACAGGAACGATGGATGCAAAAATTTGGGATCCAAACAATGCCGGAATTGAAGATTTCGATGCCATGGATTATATAGAGGTATATGGTGAAGTAACGAATTTTAACGGTGCACTCCAGGCAAACGTGAAACGTGTCCGTAAATGTGCTGAGGGAGAATATGACGAAAAGGAATATATGCCTGTAAGTAAGAAAAATATTGATGATATGTATGAAGAACTTATTAAATTCATTGACAGCGTTAAAAATACATACCTAAATACACTTTTAAAAAATATTTTCATAAAAGATGAGGCATTTGCAGAACGCTTTAAAAAAGCATCTGCTGCAAAGTCGGTACATCATGGTTTTATAGGAGGACTTTTGGAGCATACATTAGGAGTTGTAAAACTCTGTGATTATTACTGTACAATGTATCCTGTGCTTAATCGGGATTTATTAATAACTGCCGCTATTTGTCACGATATGGGGAAAACAAAGGAAATAAGCGCTTTCCCAATTAATGATTATACGGACAGTGGGCAGTTTTTGGGGCATATTGTAATTGGCTCGGAGATGATAGGCGAGAGGGCGAGACAAATTGAAGGATTTCCTGAGATGCTTGAGATGGAACTTAAGCACTGCATATTATCCCACCATGGCGAGTTTGAGTATGGCTCACCTAAAAAACCTGCAATTATCGAGGCAGTGGCACTTACCTATGCTGACAATACGGATGCAAAGATAGAAACCTTTATGGAGTTGTTGGAATCGACAAATGAGACAGGCTGGCTAGGATATAACAGATTGTTTGAAGCTAATCTCAGAGGTACTCAGGTATAATATATTAAAAGGGTAGAGCTATGGAATATAATAAAGATGATTTAATAACATTGGTTATTGAAGATATGGGGAATGATGGTGAAGGAATAGGAAAAGTAGACGGATTTACGTTTTTTGTAAAAGATGCCCTTATAGGAGACAGCGTAGAGGCAAAGGTGATGAAAGTAAAGAAGGGTTATGCTTACGCAAGACTTGTAAACATAATAAAGCCATCCCCAAACCGCACAGAGCCGAAATGTCAATATAATAGACGGTGCGGAGGTTGCCAGATACAGGCACTCAATTATGAAACACAACTGTTATTTAAAAATAACAAGGTTAAAAATAATCTCACACGGATAGGTGGATTTGAATCTGAATTTATCGAAAGCATCATGGAACCTATAGTGGGAATGGAACATCCGTATTATTATAGGAATAAGGCTCAATTTCCTATAGGTGCAGATAAAAATGGCGAAACGATTGCCGGATTTTACGCAGGGAGAACACATGTCATTATCCCAAATACAGACTGTGCATTAGGTGTCAGTGAAAATAAAATAATACTTGATACTTTATTACAGTACATGAAAGAAAATAACATTACACCATATATTGAAACTGTGGGCAAGGGACTTGTAAGGCATATTCTTATAAGAAAAGGATTTACTTCCGGTGAGATAATGGTGTGTGTCATCATAAATGGGGATAAGCTTATAGCTCAAGATAGGTTAATAGAAAAGCTTATTAAAATTCCAGGTATGACAAGTATTTCTATCAGCATTAATAAAGAGAATACTAATGTTATTATGGGGCAAAAATGCAAGACAATTTGGGGAAAAGATGCAATAACAGACGTTATTCATACTCGTACATTGGAAGAAATTAATAGTGGAAAAGACAATGCACCTATACAGGACAAAGAGGGTATAACATTTTCAATTTCACCATTGTCATTTTATCAGGTAAATCCGATTCAAACAGAAAAGCTCTACAGTATTGCTTTGGAATATGCAGGACTTACAGGAAGTGAAACAGTTTGGGATTTATATTGTGGAATTGGAACCATTAGTCTGATTATGGCAAAACGTGCCCATCAGGTGTATGGAGTTGAAAGTGTGGAACAGGCGATAAACGACGCTCGTAAAAATGCGAAGCGAAATAATATAGACAATGCCACATTTTATGTGGGAAAAGTCGAGGAAGTGTTACCATACCTTTATGAAAGTGAGGGAATTTACGCAGACGTTATATGTGTTGACCCACCCCGAAAGGGCTGTGATGAAAAATGTCTCAATACAATTATTAAAATGTCACCCAAACGTATAGTTTACGTAAGCTGTGACAGTGCTACTTTAGCCCGTGACCTTAAATATCTCTGTGGTAAAGGTTATGAGCTTATAAAGGCAAGAGCCGTGGACCAGTTCTGCCATACGACACATGTGGAGACAGTTGCACTATTGTCACGTAAAACCTAGTTAAATTTATTTGTAAAAAAGTCCCCCT
>CAYTGS010000032.1:0-16564 GCA_964437435.1 uncultured Roseburia sp. | reverse complement strand
AGAAGATGTTGAGGTAAATGAGGAAGTTCAGGCAGCTATTGAGAATGGTTCCAGTGCTTTAAAAGGTTACAGGAATATAGCCCTTTTTGGTGTTGATTCAAGAGAGGGACAGTTGGAGAAAAGTACACGTACTGATACAATAATGATTGCCTCAATTAACCTTGATACAAATGAGGTAAGACTATGTTCGGTAATGCGTGATACATGGCTTAATATGAGTACAGATTCATACAATAAAGCAAATGCGGCTTATGCTAAGGGTGGTCCGAAGCAGGCGATTAGTATGCTTAATATGAATCTTGATCTTAATATTACAGATTTCGTAACAGTAGGCTTTGACGGACTTATAGATGCAATAGATGCCGTAGGTGGTGTTGAAATTGATGTAAAGGAAGCGGAGATTGTTCATATTAATAGTTACCAAAAGTCGATACTTGGAAAGACAGACGGTACGCTTAATGCAGCCGGAGAGCCTAACTATATTGGTACGGAATATGTGGATTTTACACCTGTGACTACAGCGGGGCTTCAGACGCTCAATGGGCTTCAGGCAACAGCATACTGCCGTGTAAGGTATGTGGGTAATGACTTTGAGAGAACGTCAAGGCAGAGGACGGTTTTGACCAAATTGGCAAAGAAAGCTATGACATTAAATGTTTCAACGCTTAATAAGATTGCCGATGCGGTTCTCCCACAGGTATATACATCGCTTAGCAAGACCGAAATATTGTCGTTGCTTTCAGGTATAGCAAGTTATTCAATTGGTGAAAATTCCAACTTCCCATTTGACGGATATGTTCAGACGGGACGAATTGGAAGCGCCAGCGTAGTTGTGCCGGTTGATCTTACTAAGAATGTTTCTTTGTTACATGAATTTTTGTTTGATGAGGAAAACTACGAGCCGACTGATACTGTGAAGAAATGCAGTCAGAAGATAGCATCCGACTCTGGTATGTCATATAGTGGAGATTAGAAGACCAATGAGGGGCTGGAGGCAATCAGTCCCTTTTTGGATTTACAATTAAGGGGGATATATGCAGTATAGTGTAGATGTCATTTTGCTGACATACAAGCCTGATAAAAGAATTTTTGACGTTATCAGGTCATTGGAGGAACAGACAAATCCCATAAGAAAAATTATAATAATGAATACAGAAGAACGTTATTTGGAAAAAGTTTTTTATGGAACGGGATTTTTGGAAAGATATAAAAATATAGAAATACATCATTTATCAGCTTTGGAGTTTGACCATGGAAGAACAAGGGCGAAGGCTGTACAATATTCTAAATCAGATATTTTTGTGTGTATGACACAGGATGCAGTTCCAATGGATAAGTTTTTGATACAAAAGCTTGTGGAAGCATTAACCCAAAAAAATGACATTGCAGTGGCATATGCAAGGCAGCTTCCCCAATCGGATTGTCGTGAGATTGAAAGGTACACGAGAAGTTTTAATTATCCGGAAACTTCTAAAATAAAATCCATTGAGGATACTGAAACAATGGGGATTAAGACATTTTTTTGCTCGAATGTATGTGCAGCATATAACAGGGAAATTTATGAAACCTTGGGAGGCTTTGTGAAAAAGGCAATATTTAATGAAGATATGATTTTTGCAGGGCATGCCATAAATGCAGGATATCGTATAGCTTATGAGGCGAAGGCGTTAGTATGCCATTCCCATAATTATACCTGTATGCAGCAGTTCAGACGCAATTTTGACCTTGGGGTGTCCCAAACGGAACATCCAGAGGTGTTTAAGTCAGTTTCATCTGAAAGTGAGGGTATAAAGTTAGTTAAGATGACGGCAGCCCATCTTTCAAAAATAAAAAAGAAAAGGTTTATACCATATCTCATAGTATCAAGCGGATTTAAGTTTATCGGATATCAGCTAGGTAAACGTTATGAGAGCCTTCCTAATGGAATGGTTGTATGGTGCAGTTCCAATAAAGCATATTGGAGTTAATTTAGGAGGATTTATTTATGTGTGGAATAGTTGGATATATAGGAAGACAGGCGGCGGCTCCGATTATTTTGGAGGGGCTTTCAAAGCTTGAGTATAGAGGTTATGACTCGGCAGGAATGGCAGTTTTTGATGGTGATAAGATTAACATCAGAAAGGCAAAGGGAAGATTGAAGGTGTTGGAGGAGCTTACACATGGAGGCGAAACTATGCCCGGAAATCTTGGAATAGGTCATACAAGATGGGCTACACACGGAGCACCGAGCGATGTCAATTCACATCCGCATTATAATGCTGAGGAGACAATTGCCGTAGTCCACAACGGAATTATTGAGAATTATCTTCCTTTAAAGGAAATGCTTGTATCAAAGGGCTATCAATTTAAATCAGAGACAGATACAGAGGTGCTTGCACATCTTATAGATTATTATTACAAGGGAAATCCGTTGGAGGCAATTACAAAGGTTATGCACAGGGTACAAGGTTCATATGCCTTGGGTATAATGTTTGCCGAACATCCAGATCAGTTGTTTGCGGTTAGAAAGGATAGTCCTTTGATAGTCGGACAAAACGAGGACGGCTGCTTTATTGCTTCGGATGTTCCTGCAATACTTAAATATACCCGAAAGGTATATTTCATTGAAAATCAGGAGGTTGTAAGGCTGCGTGCAGATCATATGCACTTCTATACAGTTGATGAGGATGAAATTACAAAGGAAGCTGTTACAATTGACTGGGATTCGGATGCTGCCGAAAAAGGCGGGTATGAGCATTTCATGTTAAAGGAAATGTATGAACAGCCAAAGACGGTTACTGATACGCTTCTTCCCAGGCTTAAGGATAATGACATTGTAATTGATGAACTTGGAATGAGTGATGATGATATTAAGGCGATTAAGAAAATCTTTATTGTTGCCTGTGGCTCCGCTTATCATACAGGTGTTACGGCAAAGTACATTATAGAGGGTATTGCCCGGATACCCGTTGAGGTTGACGTGGCAAGTGAATTTAGATATAGAAATCCTATACTTGAAGAAGGTACGATGGTTGTTGTAATCAGCCAGTCGGGTGAGACGGCAGATAGCCTTGCTGCGCTAAGGGAGTCCCAAAAGCTTGGTCATAAGGTACTTGGTATAGTAAACGTGGTTGGAAGCTCCATTGCAAGGGAGGCTGACAATGTAATGTATACATGGGCGGGACCTGAGATTGCCGTAGCTACAACAAAGGCATACAGTGCACAGCTCATAGCGCTTTATCTTCTTGCACTTAAGTTTGCGAAGGTAAGGGAAACCATTGACAATGCCAAATTTGATGAAATGTTGGAGGACTTAAAGAGACTTCCGGCACAAATTGAGATGCTCTTATCAAATAAGGAAAAAATACAGCATTTTGCAAACCGTTATATTGGGGCAAAGGATGTATTCTTTATAGGTAGAGGTATCGACTATGCGATATCAATGGAAGGTTCACTCAAATTAAAGGAGATATCATATATTCATTCGGAGGCATATGCAGCAGGAGAGTTAAAGCATGGTACAATTTCGCTTATTGAGGAGGGTACCCTTGTGGCTGCTGTTGCCACCCAGGATGATTTGTTCCAGAAGACATTGAGCAATATGGTTGAGGTTAAGGCTAGAGGAGCGTTTGTTTTGGCGGTTACAAATGAGGGAAATACGGATGTTGAAAAAGCCGCAGATTATGTAATATATATTCCAAAGACTAATTCATATTTTACAAATTCGTTGGCAATTATACCATTGCAGTTGTTTGGATATTATGTAGCTGTCGGAAAGGGATGTGACGTTGATAAGCCTAGAAATTTGGCTAAATCAGTAACAGTAGAGTGATAGATATGACTCATATATAACCATGGTTTATTAGAAACGTAGGAGGAGCAGGCATGGGAAAGAACAGCAATAACGGCAAAAAGAAGCATTCAGCCTTCAAAAATGTAATGATTATTTTGTTATGTACGGTGTTTGCAGGTGTGTATGCATTTTCAATCTTATACATATTGGGAAATGTGGTAATGGACAATGGAAACAGCACACTCCCAGCATGGCTTGACAATGTGGAAATACATGTGGATAATAACAGTGAGGCTGCATTGGCAGGTGTGGAACAGGAATCGGGACAGATAAATAAGGATAGCGATTCCTTGGCTAATCAGTACAAAGAAAATAAAAATAACAAGAACAGCTCTAAGGAAGAAGCGGTTGAAGCCGAAACTGAATTAGAGACGGAAACCGAATTGGAAACTGAAATTGAGACTGAAACGGAATTGGAAACGGAGACTGGCGATGACAGTGGAAAATCCGATTTTAAAAATAATGAAACAAAGCGACATGAAAGTTCAATAGAACGTGTTCAAACGGTTGATGAGACTGAAGCACCGCTTGCGGTAGTGACTGATGTTACGGCTGTTGTAGAGGCTGCAATGCCATGTGTAGTGGCAATAACAAACCAATATACAGCATATGATTACTGGTATGACCAAATGGTGGATGAGGAAGCCAATGGTTCAGGAATTATAGTGGAACAGAATGAGGAAGAACTTTTAATTGTGACTAACTACCATGTCATAGAGGAAAATAACAGCCTTATAGTACAGTTTATAGACAATTCCGAGGCAGAGGCCTATGTTAAGGGGTCATCACCGGATGATGATTTGGCGATTATATCTGTTTACATGGATGAGCTGGCTGATGATACAATTAACAGCATAGCCATAGCTGCATTGGGAGACTCGGATGAGCTTAAAGTAGGGGAGCCTGCAATAGCGATAGGAAATTCCCTAGGCTATGGGCAGTCGGTGACAACGGGAGTAATAAGTGCACTTAATCGTAATATTTATGGAAATTCAAATGATAACGAAGCATATCTTATCCAGACTGATGCGGCAATCAATCCTGGAAACTCAGGAGGAGCGCTTTTAAATGTAAGGGGAGAGGTTATTGGAATTAATTCTAGTAAAATTGCTGACTATGTTATAGAGGGTATGGGATATGCAATACCAATATCAACGGCAAAGCCTATTATTGATGAACTTGTCCAAAAGGAAACAAGGAGAAAGGTTGCAGAAGGTGACAGGGGATTTTTAGGAATAACTGGAGCGGATGTATCGGAAGATGCAGTTAAAACTTATGGTATGCCAGAAGGTGTGTTTGTATCAGGCGTACTAGACAATACGGCAGCATCAAAGGCAGGCATAAAGAAAGGCGATATCATAGTAAGCTTTGATGACCAGAAAGTTACCCAAATGACCGCATTGCAATCCCTGTTGGAGTATTACAAGGCAGGGGATGAGATTGAGGTAGTCATTATGAGACAAAGCAATGGTGAATACAGTGAACGCACTGTTACGGTAGAGCTTGGAAACAGGGAAAATTAAGTAAAGTAAGGGCGTTTTATTGATTTTGGAGGAAATAATGTCAGATAGTAATATTGATAATAATGATGAATTAGATACACAAAATATCGTGGATGATGATAAAAAAGCAAAATCCACGGAGGATGAGTATGATGAAGATAAGGAAAACGAGTATGAGGACGTATGCTTTATATGCAGACGACCAGAAAGCAAGGCAGGAAGAATGTTTAAGCTTCCTAACCATATCTCTGTATGCTCAGACTGTATGCATAAAACAATGGATACAGTAAGCCAATTTGATTATCAGGGTATGTTAAACAATACAAACATGAACCTTGATAAGGATAAAAGCAAGGATGTAAAAAAGCGTTACCCCAATATAAGCTTTGTTAATATAGCAGACTTGCAGGGAGACGGTGGAATACCCAACCGTCAAAAGATAAAAAAGAAAAAAAGTAAAGAAAAGAGTAAGGTAGAGCCTGTATTTAATATAAACAGCCTGCCGGCGCCCCATAGGATAAAGGAACATCTTGATGACTACGTTGTAGGACAGGATTATGCCAAAAAGGTTATATCGGTTGCCGTTTATAATCATTATAAGCGTGTTACAACTGATACAATGGATGATATTGAAATTGAAAAATCAAATATTTTATTACTCGGACCTACAGGCTGTGGTAAAACCTATCTTGTAAAGACACTTGCAAGACTTCTTGACGTACCACTTGCAATAGCAGATGCCACGTCACTCACAGAGGCAGGTTATATCGGTGATGATATTGAGTCGGTTATCTCAAAGCTTCTGGCAGAGGCGGATAATGATGTGGATAAGGCAGAGCAGGGTATAGTATTTATAGATGAGATTGATAAGATTGCGAAGAAAAAGAATACAACCTCAAGGGATGTAAGCGGTGAGTCGGTTCAGCAGGGAATGTTGAAGCTTTTAGAGGGGGCTGATGTTGAGGTTCCGGTCGGAGCTAACAGCAAAAATGCAATGGTACCGCTTACCACAATTAACACTAGAAATATACTATTTATATGTGGTGGTGCTTTTCCTGATTTGGAGGACATAATAAAGCAACGTCTCACAAAGCAGACATCAATAGGTTTTAATGCAGAGCTTAAGGATGCCTTTGATAAGGATGAGAATATTCTCAAGAAGGTAACGGTTGAGGACATTAAAAAATTCGGAATGATTCCTGAGTTTATAGGTCGTCTTCCTATTATATGCCCTATGGATAGCCTTAACCTTGAAAGCTACATCAAGATTTTAAAGGAGCCCAAAAATGCTATACTTAAGCAGTACCAGAAGCTCTTAGAACTTGATGAGGTTAAGCTCAACTTTGATGACAGTGCTTTGGAGGCAATTGCCAAAAAAGCGATGGAGCGTGATACTGGAGCGAGGGCTCTTAGGGCGATCATAGAGGAATTTATGCTTGACATAATGTATGAAATTCCAAAGGATGACAATATAGGTGAGGTTACGATTACAGGTGATTATATAAATGGAATAGGCGGACCTTTAATAGAGATTAGAACGGAGCAGGTACACCAGAAGCCTCCGGTTGAGATAGAAGCTCCAACGGATAATGGGGAAAATGAACAACCACAAAAAGAGCAGCATAATTTTTATGAGTTCTGATATAGCCATAGTAATGGAGTGTAATATAGATGACAGAGCTTGAAGAATATTATAATAAGTTTAACGAAGAAAAGAGATTTAACTCACGCCACGGTCAGGTAGAGTTTAGAATCTCGATGAAATATATACACGAATATTTGAATGAGGCGGCAGCAGTTAATGATAATGCTGCTGCCTCAAAATCTGACATCCGGCTATTGGATATAGGTGCAGGGACAGGACGATATAGTGTGGCGCTTTCTGGGGAGGGATATGATGTCACTGCAGTGGAGCTTGTAAAATACAATTTAGGTATACTTAAAAAGAAGGCAAGCAAAGTAAGGGCATTGCAGGGAAATGCACTTAATTTAAAAAAGCTTGAGAGCAATTATTTTGATGTGACACTTTTATTTGGACCAATGTATCATTTATTTGGATTTGATGATAAGAGTAAGGCATTGAGTGAGGCAAAGCGTGTCACGAAGCCAGGGGGAGTAATCCTTGTGGCATACTGTATGAATGAGTATGGAGTTATTACATACGGATTTAAGGAAAAGCATGTGCTTGAATGTATGGAAAACGGACGTTTTACGGAGAATTTCAAGACGATATCAAATCAAAGTGAAATATATGATTATATGCGTATTGAGGATATAAATACGTTAAATGAAGCACAGGGGCTAGAAAGAATTAAGATAATATCACCGGACGGACCGGCTAACTATATGAGACCGTTTCTCAACCAGTTAAGCGATGAGGAATTTGAGGCATTTATCAGTTATCAGATGGCAACCTGTGAGAGAATGGACTTAATAGGCGCAGGAGCGCATACAGTTGATATATTAAGAAAAACGGGTGAATGATTATGGAATTAAATCAGGTTATGAGTGAACTTGATGAGTTATTTACACAAGATAGAATAAGGGAGATACCTGAATTCCTTATGACAAACATAGAAAGGGCAAAGGAAGAAAAGGCTAATGACATTCTGCTTTCCCTTTATAATGAGTGTATAGGATATTTTAGAGAGACTGGCGAATATGATAAGACGGTTGCCTATTGCAAGGAGGCAGAAAGCCTTATAGATGAAATGGGGTTGCAGGGAACTATCCCCTATGCCACAACGCTGTTAAATGCTGCAAACGGTTATCGTGCCTCTGGGCTTTTAAAGGAGTCAATGGAGCTTTATAACAGGGTAGAGCCTATATATAAGGAGCATTTAGCACCTAATGATATGTATTTTGCAGGACTTTATAATAATATAAGTCTTTTGTATCAGGAGCTTGGTGATTTTAGAAGCGCAAAGGATTATTTAGAGCAGGCACTTAATATAGATATGCAAAATCCGGACACCCAGTTTGAGATTGCGGTTACTCAGGCAAACCTTGCAAATTCATGTATAGAGCTTGGGCAGTATATTGAGGCAAAGAACAGGGCAAAGAATGCAGTGGAGATATTCGAGTCAATAGGTGTTGATGATGCCCACTACAGTGCAGCCCTCTCGGCATTGGGCAGCCTTTATTATATGGAAATGGATTATGAAAACGCATTGGAAATAATGAAAAAAAGCAGGAGCTGTGTTGCAAAATATCTAGGTGATAATAATACACAGTGCGAGAGGCTTGATGAGAATATAAGGATTATAGAGGACAAACTAAAAAGTATAAATAAACCTCAGACTGAAAAAGAGGTTTTAAATAATGGCGATTTGTCAGGCTTGGAGCTTTGTAGGAAATACTACG
Organism: uncultured Roseburia sp.; assembly: GCA_964437435.1. GTDB lineage: Bacteria > Bacillota > Clostridia > Lachnospirales > Lachnospiraceae > COE1. Next base: position 7,867 of record CAYTGS010000032.1, on the reverse strand, counting down.
AGGAATATGGGAAAAATATGATTTCTGATAAGTTCAAAGACTACGAAGGAAAAATTGCAGTGGGACTTGTTGGAAAAGGCTCTGACTGCTTTGGATTTGATGATAAGGAATCACGAGACCATGACTTTGGACCTAGATTTTGCATGTGGGTGACAAGGGATACTTATGATAAAATAGGTGATAAGCTTCAGGACGAATATGATAAGCTCCCAAGTGAATATTTTGGAATTAAGAGAATTGAGACTTTTCATGGACGGGACAGGGCTGGGGTATTTGTTATAGAGGATTTTTATAAGAATACCATAGGCGAGGATATTATTAACAATCCCGATAACATTGAGCTTTGGCTTTCAGCTAATGATTATGCACTTGCTGCAGCCGTAAACGGCGAGGTATTCAGGGATGACGAGGGAATATTTACTGCTTATAGGAACAGGTTAAAGGAATATTACCCGAAAACTGTATGGTATAGAAAATTAGCCCAGGCGTGTGCGCTGTTTTCTCAAAACGGACAGTATAACCTGCCACGGATGAGAAAGCGCAGACAGTTTGTATCGGCAGAGCTTGCAAAGGCTGAGTGCATGAAGCAGGCAATGCTTATAGATTATCTCCTCAATAAAAAGTATGCACCACATGATAAATGGTTGTTTAAGGCACTTCCCACAAATCCTGAAATGGTAATAAACGACGAGGGATTTGATAATGAGACAGTAGCCTCGCTTGTGGAGAAGATAAGCCGTACACCTGCTGATGATGACCATGAGACTGAGCTTACAAAATATATTGAAGCATTAGCGGTAATATTTGCAAATGAGTTTGAAAGGCAGGATATAATAGGCAGGGCAGAGCTTTATCTTGATGCGAATACCACAGAGCTTATTTTTAAAAGTGATACACTTATAAAGGCATCTAATGAGGATATGCCTCTTACAAAGGCTCTTTCTCTTTATATTGCAAAGGCTGAGTTTGAGGCTTTTGACAAGGTTCAAAACGAGGGGGGGCGTGCAGACTGCCAAAATAACTGGCCAACCTTTAAGGTTATGCGTATGAGCCAGTACATGACTTGGGATGAGGATATGCTTTTACAGTATTTATATGAGTTTAGGACTAATTATGCAAATGGTAGAAATATGATACAGGAAAAATATGCCAGGATGATGGAGTCAACAGCTCCCAAGGAGTATGCAAAGTTTGCAAATAAATTACCTGAAATATCTGATAATAAAAAGAAAATCATGGAGCAGATAATAGCAATGCAGGTTAAGTGGATGGAAGAATTTGCCCTTCAATATCCGCATTTGGCAGGAAATGCAAGATATATTCACACAGCAGAGGATATGCCCTATGACACATCATATGAGACATATCTAAGGGGTGAGCTTGGAACATACTCTGACAGGATGCTCAGCATGTATGGAAGATATATTGTGGAACATGCAAAGAGCGGTACAAATGTGGCATATGAAATAATGGAAAATACAATCCATTTTTATGGCTATAAGGATTTTGAGACAGCAGAAAAAGAGAACTTTTAATGGAGGAAATATAAATGAGCAAGATTATTTTAACAGGAGACAGACCAACCGGAAGACTTCATATAGGACATTATGTGGGTTCGCTTAGAAGAAGGGTTGAACTTCAAAATTCTGGTGAGTTTGACAAGATTTATATTATGATAGCTGATGCACAGGCACTAACCGATAACATTGACAATCCGGAAAAGGTAAGACAGAACGTTATCGAGGTTGCCCTAGACTATCTTTCAGCAGGACTTGACCCCGCTAAGTCTACCTTATTTATACAGTCACAGATTTCAGAGCTTACGGAGCTGACATTTTACTATATGGATTTAGTAACAGTGTCAAGGCTCCAAAGAAATCCAACGGTTAAAAATGAGATACAGCTTAGAAACTTTGAGGCAAGTATTCCCGTGGGATTTTTCACATATCCAATAAGCCAGGCGGCAGACATTACTTTCTGTAAGGCAAACATAGTCCCTGTAGGCGAAGACCAGCTCCCTATGATAGAGCAGACTAAGGAGATAGTACATAAGTTCAATTCGGTATACTGTCCTGACAATCCAGTCCTTGTAGAGCCAAAGGCACTTATTCCTGAAGCGGAGGCATGTAAGCGTCTTCCGGGTACTGATGGAAAGGCAAAGATGAGCAAGTCATTAGGAAACTGTATCTACCTTGCAGACAGTGCCGATGAGGTAAGGACAAAGATTATGAGCATGTACACGGATCCACTCCACTTACAGGTAAGCGATCCGGGTCATTTGGAGGGAAATACAGTATTTACTTATCTTGATGCTTTTGCCAGGGATGAGCACTTTGAGAGATATTGTCCTGACTATGCAAATCTTGACGAGATGAAAGCTCATTATACAAAAGGCGGTCTAGGTGACGTTAAGGTTAAGAAATTTTTGAACAACATTGTTCAGGAGGAGCTTGAGCCTATAAGAAAAAGACGTTCTGAGTTTGAGAAGGATATTCCTGAAATCTACAATATACTCAAGAAAGGCTCGGATGCTGCAAGGGAAGTCGCAGCCCAGACGCTTTCGGAGGTTAAACATGCAATGAAGATAGATTACTTTGAGGATTTGGAGCTCATAAAGGCACAGAGCGAGAAGTATTCAAAATAGAAAAAAGGCTGCGCATCAATTATCTGATGCGGCAGCCTTTTTTTCTGTTGAAAATCTTCTGATTGCAAGTAAATTCAAAGCTTTTATGAGAAAAATGTATTTTATCGCAAATATTGGATAGGCTAAATTATAAAAATATTTCAGATAGGATGGAAATTTATATGGAAAACAGTATTTCAAGCATTAGCTATAACGAACCTGTTATTATAATGGGAAGCGGTTCCATTGCAGGAAAAATGGAAAATGAGGGACCATTGGCTGGTTTATTTGACAGAGTAAGCGAAGATGATGATAATATGTTTGGAGCCGATACATGGGAAAAGGCAGAAAGTGAGCTTCAAAAGCAGGCAGTGGAGATAACCTTATCTAAGACAAACGCTGAGACGGGTGATATAAAATACCTTTTTGCTGGAGATTTATTGGGACAGAATATTGCAAGCTCCTTTGGATTGTTGGATTTTAATATTCCACTTTTTGGGCTATATGGTGCATGTTCTACCTGTGGAGAGGGATTATGCCTTGGAAGTATGAATGTGGCAGCAGGCTATGCAGACAGGGTGATAAGCCTCACTTCAAGCCACTTTGCAAGCGCCCAAAAGGAGTTTAGATTTCCACTTGAATACGGAGGACAGAGACCGCTTTACGCCTCTTGGACTGTTACCGGAAGTGCCGGATTTTTGTTACAGAATATAAATGCACCGTTAAAGGCAAAATCAGGAAAAACGATAAAAAATGATTATGAATCCAAATATGGCAACAGGGCAGGTATAACAGGAGTGACTGTTGGAAAAATTGAGGATTTTGGAATAAAGGACTCCTTCAATATGGGTTGCGCCATGGCACCGGCGGCAGCCTGGACCATAAAGACTAATTTAAAGGATTTTAACAGAAAACCCTCAGATTATGATGCAATAATAACAGGGGATTTGGGAAGCGTAGGTCAACAGGCATTGTTTGAGCTGTTAAGTCAGGACAATATTGATATAAGTGACCGTCATTATGACTGCGGAATTCTTATATATGATGCCGACAGTCAGGATGTTCACGCAGGCGGAAGCGGATGTGGATGTTCTGCAATTGTTTTATCATCATATATACTTCCTAAAATCGCAAAAGGCGAGTGGAAGCGTGTATTGTTCATTCCAACAGGAGCGTTACTTAATAAAACCTCATTTAATGAAGGACAGAATGTTCCAGGTATTGCTCATGGGGTTGTGATTGAAACAATAATGTAAAAAAAGCAAAATTTTCTTGACATTTCCGCTGTCTTGCCACAAGATATTAGTATGAAAAACCATATATGTGAGATTTGTATCGGGAGGTTAAAGATGCGCAAAATGGATTTTAAGATGGAGCGCCCCGGACAGGTCAAGGAAGGTGACATGGTGACGGTTACGGAGGGATTGCTCCCAAGTAATTATTATTATACCATTAATCCGGCAGTGGCAATGTCAGGAAATATTCCATTCAGAAACAGGCTGAAATCTAAAAGTGGAACCGTGGTTTCTGTTGTAGAGAATACCAGGGGGTATTATGTCACGGTGGAATTTGACGAGCCAGAAGTAAAAAATTAAAGATGACAAGGAGAGAAGTATCATGAAAAAAATCAGTACAGACAAGGCACCGGCAGCAATAGGACCTTATTCACAGGCTATAATTGCAGGAGATTTTCTTTATGCATCAGGTCAGATACCAATTAACCCTGAAACAGGAAATGTTGAGTCAAACAAAATTACAGAGCAGGCGGAGCAGTCAATGAAAAATGTTGGCGCAATACTAAATGAGGCAGGGGCTACATATGACAATGTTGTAAAGACGACATGCTTTTTGGCAGAAATTGCAGATTTTGCAGCCTTTAATGAAGTATATGCAAGGTACTTTACCGAAAAGCCTGCAAGGAGCTGTGTGGCAGTAAAGGACTTGCCAAAGGGTGTACTTTGTGAGGTTGAGGTTGTAGCTTACCTTGGCAAATAAAGGATTGATTGGAGCTTTACTAATTTGAGAATGAAAAACATTGTACTTATAGGCATGCCGGGAGCTGGAAAAAGCACAATAGGCGTAGTATTGGCAAAAAACCTTGGCATAGCCTTTATAGATTCAGACCTCGTGATACAGGAGACTAAGAACAAAAAACTTCACGAGCTTATCGAGGAACTAGGTCTGGACGGTTTCTTGGAAATTGAGGGGCGCATAAATGCATCTATCAATCCCAAAGCGGCGGTTATAGCCACAGGAGGAAGCGTCGTCTACTGCGAAAATGCAATGAAGCATTTTAATGAAATCGCCACAATATGCTACCTAAAGCTTTCCTATAAAAGTATAGAGGAAAGGCTTGGAGATTTACAGGAGCGTGGAGTAGTTCTAAAGGAGGGGCAGACGCTTAGAAGCCTCTATGATGAAAGAGTGCCGTTATATGAGAAATATGCAAACATGACAGTTGAATGTGAGAATAAAAACATCAGGGAAATAGTCATGGAGATTGCAAAAAGAGTTAAATAAATGTATAAGAAATAAAAATAAACACACACTAGTCTTAGAATAAGAAAGGTGTGTGTTGTTTTATGGTTATAATGGATTATATAAATGCTTTCTGGGTGGGGGGAGCTATATGTGCCCTGTGTCAGATACTTTTGGATAGGACTAAAATGCTGCCGGGGCGTGTTATGGTACTCCTTGTGTGCCTCGGTACGGTAATCAGCTTTTTTGGACTATACGAACCTTTAGCTGATTATGCGGGGGCAGGAGCCACGGTTCCCCTTTTGGGATACGGAAACATACTTATGAAAGGCGTGAAAGAGGCGGTGGATAAGGACGGATTTATCGGATTATTCAAGGGCGGCTTTACAAACGGTGCCGTAGGCTGTAGCGCAGCTCTTATTTTTGGATATATAGCAAGCCTTATCTTCAAATCAAAAATGACTAAAGCATAGACTATCACATTTCTTCAAAATCAATTTCCAATTCGCTGAACATGGATTTTATATATGTGTCCCAAAGCCTTTCAAGGGTTTTATCCATGATAAAAGTGGTAAATGCAGTTCCGGTAATGCATGTGACTTTGCCATTGTCATATTTTATATTTAAAACAAGGGAACGTATCAGATTAGCTGCAACTCCACATGCTGGATTTGCAGCGATTTTTGCTGTAAGCTCCTTTGAAGCGTGGAGTATCACCTTAAATGAAACAGGTGTTTTCTTGCCTTTTATGAGATTAAAACATATGGGGCGGATTTCCTGCCAAGATGAAAACACCAGAGCATTTCCAATAGCAGCTAGCTCCTCTAATTCTTCGTCGGTATAAAATTCCCTGACGATATGACCGTCTATTGTGAAAGTGTTAAAGGTCGTAATTGTTGCGTCCTCCACAAGGAATCCGTCAAAATGGTCGGATGCTAGAAGCAAATTCATAAAGTTTTTCGTTTTTTTTATTTCCAATGCAATCATTTAAAATAACTCCTATAAAATATTACTACATAAGTATAAGGTGATTTTATAAAAAGTTCAAATAAAAATTAAATATTTTTTGTAAACGTCTTTTCAAACACTATACTATATGATATGATGATATGTAGTAATTAAAACTATGTAGAATAGACATAATTGTTTTGAGAGGTAAAAACTTATGAGATATAAAATAGTTGTTGATAGCTGTTGCGAACTGCCTTGTAATTTGAAAAATGACGAAAGATTTGAGGTAGTACCGCTTAACCTTACAGTAGGAAATATATATGATAAGGAAGATGACGATAATTTTAACCAAAGGGAGTTCCTTGATGCGGTTGCAGCATGTCCTGAATGTCCTAAATCAGCTTGTCCGTCACCTGAAAGGTTTATGCAGGCATATATTACTGAGGCAGAGCATGTATATGCAGTGACGCTTTCGTCAAGATTAAGCGGAAGCTATAACAGCGCTGTTTTGGGAAAAAGCCTTTATCATGAAAATTATGGTGACAAGGACTTATATGTGGTTGATTCAAAATCGGCAGCCTGTGGTGAAACCCAAATAGCACTTAAGATTATGGAGCTTGAGGAGCAGGGGATTCCATTTAATGAGATAGTGGGAAAAATAGAGGATTATGTAAAGAACTTAAATACATATTTTGTATTGGAGACACTAGATACACTTAGAAAGAATGGAAGATTATCAAGAGTAAAGGCGCTTGTTGCATCAACCCTTAACATAAAGCCAGTAATGGGTGCTGAAGATGGTAGTATACTTCAAATTGGACAAGGGATAGGGATGAAAAAAGGGCTTGCCAAGATGGCGGAGGCGGTTGTAAAAGATGCCGTACATCCCGAAATCAAACGGCTCATGATAACACACTGCAACAATTTAAAAGGCGCTGAAAGCGTTAGAAGGCAGATAGAGGAGAAGATTAAGGTGAAGGAAACCGTCATAATGGATGCAAGGGGCGTATCAAGTATGTATGCTAATGACGGGGGAGTAATAGTTACATTATAAATATACAGTACAAAGAAATGGATGGGCTAATGAAGCTCATCCATTTCGATTTTGTGGTGTTTATATTCCCTGTACCTAAGGGGTGAAAATTTAAACTGACAGTAATCTTGCATAATTATGGATGTGAACATTACGGCTGTTGCAAATTTAAAATTTACAATAGTGTTTTGGTTAATACGTACAAATTCATCATAATGCTCCAGTTTAAGTCTAAGCTCACTTAAATTCTCATCTATTCTCATTGCTTGTCCGTTGTGGAAAGTAACCTTTGTACCATTACTGTCATTATCTGGTTCCGCATACATAATATCATCCTTTGGAATATCATGAATTATACCATTGGAATGTAGCTCGATAATTTCAATATGCCCCATTACATTGATGTCACCAAGCTTTAAAAGTTCTGGCAGAGGTTCGGGGACATAGGGCTTTTGCTGGTGGACGACATAATCAGGAAGATTTGGAATCTGGGTATAATCAATTTTGGATGAATAAAGTACAAGAGGTGCATTGTAGCCAATTTTCCTAAGCTCTGAAATAATTTCCTCTACAAGCCCTGGCCTTGAACACATATCCATGAATATTATATTGTACATAAGGGGATTTACAAGAAATTTTTCCTTGTTTCCATATGAGTCGATATAGAGGATATTGGGTGTTCCTGCCCTTTTATCTGATTCTCTTGAAAGAAGCCGTTCTATATGCTTTCTGTCAGCCACATTATCATCACATATTGCTACATGCACTCTTTATACACCTCC
>CAYTGS010000031.1:10021-16677 GCA_964437435.1 uncultured Roseburia sp. | reverse complement strand
CATGTGTATACAAGAGACTGTCAGGCTGCGGTTCGGGTACAGAGTACCTTGCAGTTACTCCGTGGGGGGATTTCTATCCGTGTCATCAGTTTGTGGGACATGAGGAATTTCTCATGGGAAATGTGGATACAGGTATCACGAGGACTGATATCCGTGAAGATTTTAAGGCTTGTAATGTATATTCAAAAGAAAAATGTAAGAAATGTTTTGCAAAATTCTACTGTAGCGGTGGATGTGCGGCAAATTCTTACAATTTTCATGGAAACATTAATGATGCTTACGATTTGGGCTGTGAGCTTCAGAGAAAACGTGTTGAATGTGCAATTATGATAAAAGCAGCCTTGAGCGAAGAAGACGTTTAAAAAAGGAGCATACAGCAATGAAAAAGAGCAAGAGTATTATTACTTTAGTCCTGACATTACTAGTTACGGTAGCGTTGGGATATGTGGCAATCTTTGGAATTGGCACGGAAAAAGCAGGTTCAGCCTCTGGAATTAAGCAGGGACTTGACCTTGCCGGCGGTGTAAGTATTACATATCAGGTGGTTGGAGACGAGAAGCCTTCAAGCGAGGATATGAGTGATACGATATATAAGCTGCAAAAGAGAGTTGAGACATACAGTACAGAGGCGCAGGTATATCAGGAGGGTGATGACCGTATTAATATCGAAATCCCTGGTGTATCGGACGCAAACTCAATCTTGGAGGACTTGGGAAGACCGGGAGCACTTTATTTTATAGCCCAGACGGATGCTGACGGTAACGCCAATTATTCCTATACAGGAACAACCGAGTCAGGTTATTCACTTAATAAGACCATAGATGAAATGTTGGAGGACGGAAGCATTGTCCTTGAGGGTACAGACGTGGAATCGGCACAGGGAGGTTCGGCAAGTGATTCCCTTGGAAACAGCCAGTTTGTTGTAGACCTCACCTTTACGGCAGAGGGTACTACAAAATTCGCAGAAGCTACCACAAAGGCATATGCCAACAACGAGACAATCGGTATCTACTATGACCAGGATTTCATCAGCGTACCGAGCGTAAAGGCAGCCCTTACAGACGGAACAGCGCAGATTACTGGTATGAGCAGTTTTGATGAGGCTGACAGGCTTGCAAGCCAAATTCGTATCGGTGGACTTAAGCTTGAACTTGAAGAACTTCGCTCAAATGTAGTAGGTGCGCAGCTTGGTTCGGAAGCTATCAGTACAAGCTTAAAGGCTGCTTTGATTGGACTTATTTTAATTATTGTTTTTATGATTGCAGTTTACAGAATTCCTGGACTTGCATCATCATTTGCACTTATTATTTACACTATCTTAGTAGTATTATTTTTGAATATGTTTGAGATTACCCTTACTTTGCCGGGTATCGCAGGTATTATCCTTTCTATAGGTATGGCGGTTGACGCAAATGTTATCATATTCGCCCGTATAAGGGAGGAAATTACAGCAGGAAAGACTGTGAGAAACGCAATCGACACAGGCTTCCAGAAAGCTTTATCAGCTATCGTTGACGGTAACGTTACAACGCTTATTGCAGCCTTGGTGCTTGCCCTTAAGGGCTCGGGTACAGTTAAGGGCTTTGCTTATACATTGGCACTTGGTATTGTGCTTTCAATGTTTACGGCGCTTTTCATTACGAGACTCATACTTAAATCACTATTTGCGGTAGGTCTTAAGGACGTTAAATTTTACGGTGTAAATAAAGAACAGAAAGTGGTTAATTTCTTATCTAAGAAGAAAATATTCTTTAGCTGTTCCATAGCAGTGATTGTCCTCGGATTTGTATTTATGGGAATAAATGCGGGTACAACAGGCAAGGTATTAAATTACAGCCTTGACTTTGTTGGCGGTACATCCACAAGTGTTACATTTAACGAGGATATGGATTTATCCACCATTGACAAGGAAGTAGTTCCTGTATTTAGCTCTATCACAGGTGACGGCTCGGTTCAGGTACAGAAGGTTGCAGGCTCTAACGAGGTAATCTTTAAGACAAGGGAGCTTGACGTTACGGAGAGAGAAGCATTAAACGATGCATTGGAAGAAAGCTTTGGTGTCAATAAGGAGCTTATTACGGCAGAGACAATCAGCTCTACAATCAGTTCAGAGATGAAAAGCGACGCAATAGTTGCAGTGATTATTGCTACAATATGTATGCTTGTCTATATATGGTTCAGATTTAAGGATATTAGATTTGCGGCAAGTTCAGTTATCGCCCTTATGCATGACGTACTGGTGGTGCTCGCCTTCTACGCAGTAGCAAAGGTGTCTGTGGGAAGCACGTTTATCGCATGTATGCTTACAATCGTGGGATATTCAATCAATGCCACAATCGTTATCTTTGACCGTATAAGAGAAAACCTCGGTAAAATGTCAAAGAAGGACAGCCTTGAAGAATTGGTTAACAGAAGTATTAGTCAGACACTTTCAAGAAGTATATTCACTTCACTGACAACCTTTATAATGGTGGCTGCATTGTTTGTACTTGGTGTTACTTCTATAAGGGAGTTTGCGCTGCCCCTCATGGTAGGTATCGTATGCGGTACGTATTCATCAGTATGTATCACAGGTGCGCTTTGGTATGTGCTTAGGACAAAGGTAAAGAAGAAAGAAGCAGTACCTGTTAAGAAGAAAAAAAATAAGTAAATTTATAATGGGTGGGTGCAAGGGCACCCGCCTTTTTTGGAGAAAAGTGTGGAAAAAAATATTTTAAAAAAGGGAATAAGCGGGGCAACGCTAAAGTGGATAGCAGTTATAACAATGATTATAGACCATTTTGGAGCGTCCCTGTACTGCCTGTTGCCTAACTGGTCATATGGTACATATGACATATTGCGAAAGATAGGAAGAATATCATTCCCGATATATTGCTTCCTGTTGGTTGAGGGCTTTTTTCATACAAGGAATGTCAAAAAATATATATTAAACTGCCTGATATTTGCCCTTATATCTGAAATACCATTTGATATGGCAATGCATGGAAAACCTGTATATATATATAGCCAGAATATTTACTTTACGCTTGGACTTGGACTTGTGGCGCTTTATGTGCTTGATAAGTTTAAATATAAATATGATATTAAATATATACTTGCAAGGCTTGTGACAATTGCTGTATTTGCAGGACTTGGGCAGGTTTTGGAGGTGGATTACCACTGGAAGGGCATATTATTCATAATAATGTTTTATTACTGCCACGATATTGAAAAGTGGAGACGAAACATTATTGGGATAGCTGCATTTTCATATGAGATAACGGCACCCTTGGCATTTATACCAATACAGCTTTACAACGGGGAGCGTGGAAAGCAGAATAAATATATGTTTTATGTGATTTATCCGCTTCACCTTTTGATTTATGGAATTATACGAATTTGTTTAGAAACAGGATTAAAATAATAAAACGATAAGTGGGGTTAGAAAATGTACAGTTATGATATTAAAGTAGGTTACAGTATTACCGACAGTTCTCTTACAATGACAATCCCTGCAATACTTGACTGTTTTCAGGATTTGGCAACATTCGAGGCAGAGACCGGACCTGTCAGCATGAAAAATCTTGCAAACATGAATATTGTATGGGTATTAAGCTCATGGCAGATAGTGATAGGGAGACGACCAAAGCTCTATGAAAATATCAAGGTAACAACATCACCATATGATTTCAAGGGATTTCTCGGATATAGGAATTTTTGGATAGAGGGGGAAGACGGTGAGAAAATAGTGAAAGCCGCCTCAATATGGACGTTGCTTGATATGGAAAAAATGCGCCCAACAAAGCCCACGGAGGTATTGTTAAATGGGTATGACATAAGGGAAAAGCTTGATATGGAGTATGCCCCAAGGAAAATTGCCATCACAGGGGAAGCCATTACAGGGGAAAGCTTTAAGGTTAGAAGGTACCAGATAGACTCAAATATGCATGTAAATAACGTGGAATATGTAAAGCTTGCAATGGAGACGCTGCCGATAGACCATGAGATAAGAGAGGTCAGGGTGGAATATAAGAAGTCGGCGCATTATGGTGATGTGTTGAAGGCTATGATATATAAGGGTGACAATGACAGCCGACAGGTTGTGCTGGAGGATGAGAATGGTGAGCCGACGGCAATTGTGGAGTTTAAATGAGAATTTGGGGATAAACAAATGAGTAAATGGATGGTAGCTGCGAAAAAGGCTGATTTTAACGCCATAGCAAAAAAGTATGGAATAACACCTGTCCTAGCACGCATAATACGAAACAGGGATGTTATAGAGGATAGGGATATAGACAGGTTCCTAAACGGTACAATAAAAGACCTGTATTCCCCATATTTATTAAAGGATATGGAGAAAGCAGTTGATATAATTTTAGAAAAAATAAACAGTGAAAAGCATATCAGGATAATCGGTGACTACGATATAGACGGGATATGTTCTACCTACATATTATATAGAGGGCTTACATATTGCGGTGGAAGGGCTGACTATGCCATACCACACAGAATACGTGACGGATATGGCTTAAATGAACAGCTTATTCAGGAGGCGTATGAAGCCGGAACGGACACGGTGTTGACCTGTGATAACGGAATAGCTGCATATGAACAGATAGAATATGCAAATACCCTTGGAATGACGGTAGTTGTAACTGACCACCATGAGGTACCCTACGAGGAGAGTGATGGAATAAGAAGTTACAGGGTTCCGAATGCAAAAGCCGTTGTGGACCCAAAGCAGGAGGACTGTAGCTATCCTTTCCCAGAGATATGCGGTGCCGTAGTTGCATATAAGCTCGTGCTTGCCATGATATCAAAACATGATAACAAAAGCTGGAATGAGGTAATGGAATCGGAGCTTGGGCTGGAGCTTATGGAGCTTGCGGCATTTGCAACAATAGGGGATGTCATGGAGCTAAAGGACGAGAACCGTATAATCGTAAAAGAGGGCATACGGCTCATGAAAAATACGAGAAATATGGGATTAAAGGCACTAATGCAGGTCACAGGTATAGAGCCGGAAAATATCAAGCCCTACTCAATAGGCTTCGTCCTAGGTCCTTGCATAAATGCAACGGGTAGGCTTGACACTGCGCTGAATGCCTTGGAGCTTTTTAAGGCTGACAGCGTTGGTGAGGCTGCCAGTATAGCGGGAAACCTAAAAGCAATGAATGATGATAGAAAATCACTCACACTTAAAGGCGTTGAGGAGGCGGTGGATTTAATAGAAAATTCAAGCCTTAAGGATGACAGGGTTTTAGTCGTATACCTTCCTGATGTGCATGAAAGCCTCGCCGGAATTATAGCAGGGCGGATACGTGAAAAGTATACAAAACCAACCTTTGTACTTACTAAGGCAGAGGATGGGATAAAGGGTTCGGGAAGGTCAATTGAGACTTTTCATATGTATGATGAAATGACAAAGTGCAAGGAGCTATTTACAAAATATGGCGGTCATAAGCTTGCAGCGGGACTATCTTTGATAGAGGAAAATGTTGACATATTCAGAAGACGTATTAACGAAAACTGCCATTTGACAGAGGATGATTTTCAGGAGAAGGTTTTAATTGACGTTCCAATGCCTATGGATTATGTGAATATGGAATTTATTGAAGAACTAGAAAAATTAGAGCCTTTTGGAAATGGAAATCCTAAGCCACAGTTCGCACACAAAAATTTGAGGTTTATAGGCGGTCAGATACTTGGAGCAAATAAAAATGTAGGGAAATACAGGGCTATAACGGAAGCTGGGAGAGAGTTTGAGGTTATGTATTTTGGTAATCTTGAGGAGTTTAATGAAAAGGTTTCCGCAAAGTATGGCGACGAGGCATTGGATATGCTCTATCATGGCAGGGGAAATGGTATTGAGCTGTCGGTGGTGTATTATCCGGAGATAAACGAGTTTAGGGGCAATAGAAAAATACAGATGGTGATGAAATATTATCAATAAATAAAGCGCTGTTTAGGCGCTTTATTTATTGTATAAAGATATAAAATTTATTATTTTACCTGTTTTTCTACATTCGTCTTGTTTTTTCCCTCGGAAAGCTGTCTGTGGAGAAGTTTTTTTGCCTCGCCAATCAAGATGTCCTGATAATCCTCGTTTAATGCATTAAAAGTATTCACGAGCTTCAGAGTGGATGTGTCAGACATAAAATCAGATATATTCACAATAGAGTCCGTATCACCGCCGGAGTCAACAGTGTGTGAAAGAATATAATCTGTTGAAACATTAAAAAAATCAGCAATCTTTATAAGCATATCATAATCAGGTCTTCTCTTATCGGTTTCCCACATTCCGATTGCACCCTTGGAAACACCAAGCGCATTTGCAAGCTCAGGCTGGCTTAATCCAGTTTCATATCTCAATTTTGATAAAATGTGTCCCATTTTCATTGCATACTCCTCCTAATTATAAAAATTAACATTTTAATAAAAAATATTAGTGTATTTATAGAAAATTCTCACAAAATGTTGCATAATATGTTTACAAGTCAACAAAATGATAGTATAATCTACATGCAAAGTAACAGTTTGTGAGATTGCAGCTATAAGACTGATTACTTAAATGTATAAAAGGAGGAAACTCAAATGAAAAATGCAAAGATTAAAAAAGTGCTTGCCGCTACTTTGGCTGCAAGCATGGTAATGGCATCTGTGATAACAGCAGGCGC
>CAYTGS010000031.1:0-9921 GCA_964437435.1 uncultured Roseburia sp. | reverse complement strand
TGTAGAATCATCTGTAGTTAAGGCTACTAAGTCGGCTGGAGAAGCTATATCTGTAGGTGGAATTACAATGAAGACTACAATAGGCGGAACATTCGCAGCCACATCAGTACAGGGTGTTGCTGTTAAGACAGCTCTTGCAGATGTTAAGACTGCTTTGGGGTTAACAGGAAAACAGACACCTGTAATTACAGTTTATGACACAGATTTAACGCTTAGCAAAAAAGCCGTTGCAACAGCTAAGGCAGCAGCAACAGCTTTGGGCGGCTCATATGTAACAGCCCTTAATGTTGAGCTTGGCGCTAAAGAGAGCGGTAAGTTCGTAACTCTTAAGAACGGAAGTGTAGCAATGGCAGCAGGTCTTCCAAAAAATGCAGATACAACAAAAACTTACTCTGTAGTATGCGTTCGTCCTGGTGGAAATATCTTCATTCTCCAAGATCAGGATACAGATCCTACAACAGTTACTTTTGAAGTAAAAGCTGGAACTGGAACATACGCACTTATTGCACAGTAAATTAAAATAGCTGCAATTTGCATATCCGGAATAGCCTACGGCTATACTGGCTATTCTGGATATAAAACACTAGGAGAGACAAAATGTTCAAATACAAATGTGTGCGTTACAGATATGCAATTTTGTTTTTTGGTTGTTTATTTGTTTATTCCGGGTATTGTATAGGTAAAACCTATGGCTTTTCCTATATGCCGGATGAATTTAGCTATTGGGCGTATGCAGCGGGGGCGGCGGGTTATGACTGGTCAGATATAACGTCGCTTGGCTCCTATTATTCTTATGGATATAGTCTTGTCCTTTTTCCGATTTTTAAATTATTTAGTAATCCCATTACAGCCTACCGTGTAGCGGTAGGATTGAATTATGTGATGATAGGGATAATGTATTTGCTTATTGCATGGATTGGCAGAGAACTTTGTGGTGCAAAGATGGATAAAAGCCTTATAATGGCGGCAGTGGCAGCAACCTATCCGGGATTAATTTTTTATTGCAATACTACAATGGTGGAAGTAATGCTTGCAGCGATATATATCATCATATGTATATTGATGTATCTTTATATTGAAAATGACAGGCTGTCATTTTTGGTAATTATGTCATTATCCATGGTGTACATGTATTTTGTACATATGAGGACGGTAGGGATAATAATAGCAGGGGTAATGGCACTTTTAATCCATGTGTTCAGAAAGCATGGGAAAATAAAGCCTTTTATAATATCGTTGGCGCTGATTATTGCCCTTATGGCATTAGGAGCATTGTTAAAATCATATTTGCAGAAAAGTACATATTCTGAAAGCAGTAATTTAATAATAGCTGTAAACGACTACTCGGGTCAACTGTGGAAAATATCATATATATTTACGCAAAATGGAATATTGGATTTTATAGAGGGGCTTTTAGGGAAAGTACTGTATATGGGGATTGCAACCTATGGGCTTGGATTTTTTGGGATAGCGTATGTGTCAGAGAAGATATTTAGCGATAAAAAATTTAGTGATTTATACATGTTCGTACTATTAGCTACGTTTGGTGAATTAATGATTAGTACCCTTTATACAATAATACCTATAAGGGTGGATAGCGTAATATATGGAAGATACCATGAATTTACTTTTCCTATATTGATTATGTTTGGAATTATGGAACTGCATAAATTATCAAAATACGCTGTCAGGACAACAATTGTGGCAGGTTTGGAATTAATAATGGCAGTTTCATCGGTTCACTGCATAGAAAGATATGACTTGACAGATTTCAGGGGATACTTTGCTACGGGAATGAGCTTTGCATACATGGAGGGTAATTTTACGTCAAGGGGCATTATATTGAAAGCCCTTATAATAGGAATTGTAATGATGTATATTTCGATTTTTATTATTAAAATCTCAAAATTAGGAAAAAGCTTTATGCTGTTTGGATTGGCTTTGGCTTTTTTGGTATGTACACTCAGGGTATCGTCACTATATACCGACAGGTTTCAGTTGGCAGCCTACAGGGATATATCAATAGCATCTAAAATCCAAGACCTAATATATGAAAATCCAGACAGGAGAATAGTATATATTCCCTCAAACAATGAGCAGTATATAGGCATACTTCAGTTTATGATGCGTGATGAAAGTATAGAGGTACTTACCCAAAGGGAAAACCTTACAGATTATACCAAAGATGAAATTGGAGAGGATGACATATTAGTGCTTTATTATGAAAATCCATATATTGATGAGGCAGCAGTCATGTATTCAAACGGATTGTTAAACGGTCATTTTTATATTTATTATAATGTGTAGAATAAACATTTGGAATATGAGGTAGGTTGTTATGAAAAATAAATTTGGAATACATAAAGTTTTGATGTTAATGGTATGTATTGCGTTATTTTTTGCCTTAAAGGATAAGATGACGGTATCGGCATCTGATACAGAGTTAGAGGCAAATATACTTCTTACAATTTCTAGTGAGACTGATGTAAAAGAGAAACCGGATAAGGACTCTCAAACCATTGGAACACTTTCGGAGGGCACTCCTGCAATAAGTTTGGAGGCACCGGATAATGGATGGATTAAAGTTAAATATCAGGATTTAGAAGGGTATGTACCGGTCACAAGTCTTAATGCAGTAACGGCTGATGATGAGATGAGACAGGAATTTGATGAAATTGAAAACGAATATAGGCTTAATTTTGAAAAGCTGGAATATGAAAAATCCCTAAACAGGCAAAAGTTGGTATGGGGAATAGTTATAGGCGGACTTGTAATCGTAATGTTTATATTAGGAATAATTACAGGTTTAGATAACAAAAAGAGGAAAGACAGGCATGAAGCTAATAATTCAGATACCCTGCTATAACGAGGCGGAGACATTGGAGGTGGCATTAAATGACCTTCCAGAGCAGCTAGACGGGATAGATGAGATAGAATACCTTATAGTCAATGACGGAAGTCAGGACGATACGGTTGAGATAGCAAAGCGGTGGGGTGTACACCACGTAGTAAGCTTTAGTCAAAACAAGGGATTGGCACGTGGCTTCATGGCAGGCTTGGACGGATGCCTTAGAAACGGTGCGGATATCATAGTAAACACAGACGCTGATAATCAGTATAGCGCAGGGGATATCCAACGCCTAATCAAACCCATATTGGATGGGGAGGCAGACATGGTAATAGGAGCAAGACCTATAAATGAAATAGAGCATTTCTCAAAGATGAAAAAGCTGCTTCAACGCTTTGGAAGCTGGGCGGTGCGTCAGGCTTCCAACACTGATATCCCCGATGCACCGAGCGGGTTTAGGGCAATGACAAGGGACACCGCTATGCGGATAAACGTCGTAAATGACTATACGTACACATTGGAAACTATAGTACAGGCAGGACAGGAGAAGATAGCCATTACAAGTGTTCCGGTTCATACTAATCCAGAGCTTAGACCGTCAAGATTGTTTCAGGGGGTATGGTCTTATGTTAAGAAGTCTATAGTAATAATCTTAAGGTCGTATATGATGTACAAGCCGCTTAAATGTTTTACATATTTAAGTATTCCACCGATATTGACAGGTTTCGTGATTGGTATGAGGTTTATATACTATCTAGTAACACAAGGCGGTGGAGGACATGTGCAGTCACTTATACTTGCCTGTACTCTGATAATAATAGGATTTCTTACATTTATGATTGGGCTTGTATCGGATTTGATATCGTCCAATAGGAGAATACTTGCAGACACGCAGTATCATGTCAGGAGGATGGAGTATGAGATGATGGAGCGTGAAAAGTAATGTTGAGTAAAAAGTTATTAGAAGGAATTATAGGCAGAATAAGTTGGTATTATTTAGACGGTAATTATGGTGCAGAAAGATACGTTTTCTTTCCTGAGAATGATATTGAATATAATAAATGGGGAATACTTATGTTATCTACTTATATAAAAATCAATAGATTACATAATGTAGTTATACTTGTGACAAATAGAAATATAAGGGATGCGATATTATTGTGTGAATTGCTCTCTGTAAATATCAAAATGATAACTGAAAAAAAG
Source organism: uncultured Roseburia sp. (assembly GCA_964437435.1). Taxonomy (GTDB): domain Bacteria; phylum Bacillota; class Clostridia; order Lachnospirales; family Lachnospiraceae; genus COE1. The sequence goes on along the minus strand of CAYTGS010000031.1, from coordinate 5,867 downwards.
ATGAGGCAATATATGAGCTACTATGCCTTGATTGATAAAAGCGATAAATGGACAGTAATATCAGTGGAAAACCCATATAAAACAGGTGTTGAAAGAATGATAGGAATAAAAGGGGTAACGAAGAAGGATATAGTATATTATGACATTTTCAAGTTGTCTCATGAAAAAATTGAAACAATTGATAAATCAGTGGAAGAAAAGATTGAAAGCTGTTTATCTACAGGGAAAGAAAGATAACATAATTATAAAACTAGAGACGCATTTTTTGAGAAATGTGGTAAGAAAGAAAACCCCGATGATAGATTCGATTATAAAAGTAATCGTGGGTGAAAAATATATTAAAAATATACATAAAAAGTATGGCGAACATACAACAGTATTGTTTATGCGTGGGGCTACAGGCGATGTATATATCCAATTTATGACAATGAATAATTGGGTAAGGGAAAATAATATTAAATCATATGTGATTGTAAGTGATTCATTAAGTATAGATTCAGTCAGCAAGCTGTTCCCACATGTGGATTACGTTGTTATTCGTGGATATATAGCCGACAGTATAGAAAAAGCGTATATGCTGCTGGGGTCTGATTATTTAAAGCTCAAAGTTTTACTTCCATGGACGTACAGCCTGTACTTTAACAGATGTAGGGTTAGAATGACGGAAAAGTTTAATTTTATTGACTCATATAAATGGTATGTATATGGATTGAAAAATCAAATGGAGTTTCAAAAACCTAAGTTTGACTCTATAAGCAATAGTGAGTTAAAAAAGTATGGAATTATAAAGGGAAAGACAATAATAATATCCCCAGAAGCAAATTCAGTCACATTACTTTCAGTCAAATTTTGGAATAATTTAATAGATATATTTACTAAAAAGGGATTTAGGGTTTTAGTAAACGTCAAAGAGACAAAGAAATATCATGCAAATACAATATTTTTTGAATACAAAAAGGGTGTATCACTGTTGGAAAATGCTGGATATTTTATAGGTATAAGAAGCGGACTGTGTGACATCATGTCAACGGCAAAATGTAAAAAAGTAATAATCTATCCAAAGGAGTCGAAAGTCATTAATTATAGTGAACACCGCTCGGAAATATCATTTTCTGGACTTAGAACAATGGGACTGGTGGATGACAATGATGAATATTTAGTGGAGTTGGAAACAAAGCTAATCAGAAACATAACACAGAAACAAAGTGAGATTGCTAATAAGTCAGAATATGATTACGAAATAAAATCACTTCAAAATAAAATATTAAATAGTGTTTTGACATAAGGGAGAAGAAAGCGTGAATGTAAGTTATATTATCGTCCAAGCAGGCGGCAAAGGTACAAGAATGGAATATCTGACAAGGAATAAACCAAAAGCTTTGATACCTGTTGATAACCTTCCTATGATGTTTCATCTATTTAGAAAATATCCTTTGAGTAAATATCTTATTATAGGTGATTACAAATATGATGTGTTGACCAAGTATATGAACGAATTTGCGGATGTTGAATATGAAATGATAGATGCCAGAGGTTTGAAAGGAACGTGTGCTGGCTTGCAGGAAGCATTAGAAAAGATACCTGATGACAATGCCTTTATGTTGATTTGGTGCGATTTGATACTGCCAAAGGAATATGAGATGCCGACCAAAGAGGGTAATTACGTGGGCATTTCAAAGGGTTTCAAATGCAGATGGAAGTATGAAGATAATAAATTTATGGAAGAGGCAAGTACAGAGTATGGCGTGGCAGGACATTTCATATTTGAAAACAAGAAGATACTAGAGAAAGTCCCAAAAGAAGGAGAGTTTGTCAGATGGCTCCAGGAAAACCATATAGTTTTGGAACCACTGCCGTTGTATAGGACAAAGGAATATGGGCTGATATCAGAATACAATCAACTTGAAAAGCAGAAGTGCCGACCGTTTAATCGTATAACAGTTGAAGGTGACTGTATTATTAAAGAAGGAATAGATGAACAGGGTAGAAAGTTAGCAGTAAGGGAAGTGGCATGGTATAGGAAAATACAGGAGCAGAATTTCAAAAACATTCCTAAAATATATAGTACAACACCGCTAAAAATGGAAAAGATAGATGGAAAAAATATCTATGAATATAATTTGACGTTCGATGAGAAAAAACATGTATTAACACAGCTTATTGAATGTATCAGGGATATACATAATCTTGAGGGATGTCACGCTGACAAGGATAGCTATTATGAAGCATATATAGGTAAAACTTTTGACAGGCTTAAGAAAGTGTACAATCTAGTACCATTTGCAAAGGACAAGGTTATTGTAGTCAACGGAAAAGAATGTAAGAATGTATTCCATCACAGGGATGAACTTGAAGAACTTGTTGACAAGTATTTCCCAAGTGAGTTCAGGTTATTACATGGCGATTGCACATTCAGCAATATGCTTCTAAAAGAAGGAAAAACACCAATGATGATTGACCCAAGGGGATATTTTGGATATACGGAATTGTATGGAGATGCGGCATATGATTGGGTTAAGCTCTACTATTCGATTGTAGGAAATTATGACCAGTTTAATCTTAAAAAATTTTCACTAGATATAGATGAAAATGATGTAAGACTTGATATAGAGTCAAACCATTGGGAGGATATGGAGAGTACATTTTTTGAATTGCTGGATGGTGAGGTTACAAAGGAGCAAATGGAAGTATTACATGCGATAATATGGCTGTCACTGACCACATATGCATGGGAGGATTATGACTCAATCTGTGGGGCGTTTTATAATGGACTTTTAATGTTGGATAAAATATTGTAAAGAGAAAAGAGACAAAACAATGATAAGCTATTATGAAAATGTATTGGAAGTGCTTAGAAAGTCGGTAAATTCAATACCAGAAACATGTTATGAAAGACTGCTTGATGAATGTGTGGATACGATTAAAAATGGCGGCAAAATTATTGCTAGCGGATTGGGGAAGAATGTGCCGATATGCGAAAAGTTTGTGGGAACTATGAATTCAATGGGGATTGACGCCAGATTTTTACATACTAATACAGCAGTTCATGGAGACCTTGGCATGGTTGAAAAAGAAGATTTAGTTATTTTACTCTCAAAAGGTGGAAATACATTGGAAACAGTAATGCTTGCAGGATATTTAAAAGATAGGGGGACAAATACTTGGCTTATGACATTTACAGACAAATGTAAAACTGCCGAGATAGTTCCCAATCAGTTGATAATGCATTTAGATAATGAGGGTGATGAATGGGACATCATGCCCAACAATTCCACCAGTGTATATCTTATTATTTTACAGGGCATGGCAATTGAAATTGGAAAGCGATTGGGCGTAACCATTGATGACTTTCGGGATAATCATCCGGGCGGAGGAATAGGGGCAAAGCTTAGAGGTGAAAATCTATGGAATTAGAAATGTCAGCGTTACCTAAAACATGGGTTTTGGATTTAGATGGTACTATAGTAAAGCATAATGGGTATAAGGTTGATGGAAAAGATACTTTGCTTGATGGGGCTAGGGAGTTCCTTAGTCAGATTAGAAGTGATGATATGGTGATATTCGTAACATCTAGGAAAAAAGAATATAAAGACATTACTGAGAATTTTTTAATAGAAAATAATATACGATTTGACTATATCATATATGAAGCACCATATGGGGAAAGAATATTGGTAAACGATAGGAAACCATCAGGATTGCAGATGGCGTATGCGATTAATACTGAGAGGGACAAAGCTCCTATAACAAGAATATTGCCAAATGAATTGTTATAAAACATGGCAGAGCATTGGAAAAGCATAAAAGGAGAATGAAAATGGCTACAGATGTAGAAAAGCATTTGAGAAAAGTAAAAAGACAACTTTATAAGAACTTGATAGCAGCTTATCGTGGTTGGTGGCAATGGTTCAAAATTAAACACATAAAAGGATTTGACAACACGGCAGTTATATTATTGCCATCATGCGATAAAGAGATTAATTATTTGGCACTGACATATTTGGATGATTTGCTAAAAAGCAGAAAACATACTAATGCAATAATACTAACGCATGACACGGTAGTATTAAAATCAGCAAATCTGTTTTCTCAAAAAATATTAAAGGTAAAAAAATTCAGTCGAAAAAAAGCTGAAGATATTATGCAGTTTTATTGTCTATACGAATTTAACAAGAAATTCATAGTGGCTTCACTTGATGAGCCATACGGAAGAAACGGCTCTGCTTTAATAGGGAAAAAGGGTACTACAAAAGAGGAGATTTTTGTAATAGGAGTATATAGAATATACCCATTTACAAGACCTGAAAAACCTGAATATTCAGGAGATGATAAAGAGGTAATAGACTTTATAAATCAGGAAATAGGATAAGGATACGAGAATGAAAAAGGTAGCTGTAATTGAAAACAGGTTAAGAGACTATGTAATTGAAACATTTAAAAATCATAATGATGGCAAGTATGAGTTGTCATATTTTGCGGAATGGAATCCTAAATCAGACAGTAAAGGAGAATATTTCGTTAAATCTATAAGCGATATAAAAGATGAAGATTACGACATACTCATTATAGCAGTTAAAGAGAATAGATATCTCTCTCGTTTGCTTACATATTTACATGATAGAAATTTGATGCGTATATATGTAGTGCGTTTGTTTGCTATGGATAAAAAATTAGATTTTATATCTGACAAGGATTCATACATAGATGTTATACCCGAAAGAGATGATAAGCCTTACCTTGTTCATTTGGAAACACATGTATGTGACCAATGCAATCTGAATTGCAAGGCTTGTAATAATTTTGCACCTTTTGTAAAAGAACCAACCTATGCTGATTTAGGACAGTTTGAAAATGACTTAAAAAATCTTAGAAAGTTATTCTCGGCTATTGGGAGATTTTTTCTGCTGGGTGGAGAACCGTTGTTGGCACCAGAGCTTTGTTGTGACATGATTAGAATGTATAGGAAATATTACCCAACAAATGAGTTAAGGGTACTCACAAACGCTACACTTATTCTTACAATGAAAAGTGAATTTTGGGAATGTTTAAGAGAAAACAATGTAATAATACATATTTCCCTATATCCACCAGTGAAAAAACAGATAGCTAAGATAGAACAAAAGCTGATAGAAGAAAAAATACAGTATCTAGTGTTCAAAGAAGTTACTCGCTTCTTAAAGCATTGGACAAAATATCCATTTGAGGATGAAGTTTATAATAATAATGTTTGCGGTTCGGCAGGATGCCATTATCTACGAAACGGAAAGATTTCAAAATGTCCAGATGCCATAATGATAGAACGCATGGAGACAGACTTAAAATCAAAGGATGATATATCATTGATTGATGATATATCTGCATGGGGTGTTCTTAGAAAATTGGAAGCACCGATAGATTTATGCAAAAAATGCTCTTACAAAAGACGTGAAGTAGCAGAGTGGCAACAAGTTGATGAGAAGGCAGAGGAAAATGATTGGATAATAAAGCATTTTTATGAGGCTGAAAATGATAAATTGATGAAATACAACCATGATTTAAAAGAAATGGTAGAAGGACAAAAGGTAGAAATAGAACAACTGAAAGAAAGTATAAAAGAACAAAAATTAGAAATAGTGCAATTGAAAGAAAAGGTAGAAGAACAAAAAGAAGAAAAAGTGCAATTGAAAGAGAAGATAGAAGAACAAAAAGAAGAAACAGTGCAATTGAAAGAAAAAATAGAAAAACTGGAAAAATCAATTGGTTGCAAAGAACAGAATTTAAAAAATACAATTGCTCGGAAAAATCAACTTGAAAATGAGATTGAAATGTTAAAGAAATCTTATTCGTATCGAATAGGACTTGGTATAACATGTATACCTAGAAAAATT
>CAYTGS010000030.1:0-16791 GCA_964437435.1 uncultured Roseburia sp. | reverse complement strand
AGCTTTCAGATATGTTCCACTTAAAGGCAATCGAGATTATCTCTCGTTCACTTAGAGCGGCAGTAGAGAATACTCCTGAGGGAAGGGCAGACATGGCACTTGGTCAGTATGTGGCAGGTATGGGCTTCTCTAACGTAGGACTTGGCATTGTTCATTCAATGGCTCATCCTCTCGGAGCATTATATGATACACCGCACGGTGTTGCTAATGCAATCATTCTTCCTACTGTTATGGAGTACAACGCAGAGGCTACAGGCGAGAAGTATCGTGAAATCGCAAGGGCTATGGGAGTACAGGGTGTAGACTCAATGAGCCAGAGCGAGTACAGAAAGGCAGCAATCGACGCAGTTAAGAAGCTTTCACAGGATGTAGGAATCCCTGCAAACTTAAAGGAAATCGTTAAGAAAGAGGACATTCCTTTCCTTGCACAGTCAGCATATGATGACGCTTGCAGACCAGGCAATCCAAAGGAAACAAGTGTTGAAGATATCACAAAGCTTTATGAGTCTTTGATTTAATTATTAAATTATAAAAATTAGGGTCAAAATGTATTTTGACCCTAGTTTTTTTATGGTATCTTAAATACCCCAATTCCTAGAGGCTTATAGCTATATACCATAAAGCACACAGCCATCACACCAACTAGGACGAGCAGCAGAACCTTGAATTTCTGTAATCCCATGCAAACACCTGAAAGAGTAAGGCGGTACGCCGTCCAAAATGCCGCCAACACGCTTATGATAAATACAGCCAAATCAAGAATAAAAACATTAAATCCCAAAACCCCGCTGTAACCATAATACAAAAATGTTACAAGCCACGTTCCGACTAAAATTCCGACACAAAGAGACTCCAAAATACAGGGATATTCCTCCGATAATTTGTTTTCAACAAAAGCCGTATAAATAAGCATGGGGAAAAATACCAGCTTCATGTGCTCCCACGTCGATTCATTTACTGGTACAAACAGCCCCACAATAAAATTATCTCCACTCCATCCATAAACAAAGTGCGCTAAAGTACCCAAAATGAGCACAAAAACAGCGCCAATCCAAGTGTAAATCTTTAATCTATTCATAACCTAAAACCAACATAATACCTTTCCGCTGCAATTCCAATAACAGTATATGCAGATTTGATATTTTTATTTTCATATCACAAAATTTTGCGTTTCGGTGAAAAAAAACATTCGGTTTTCACGGATGTTTTTTTATGTTGACAGATAGATAATAAATGTAACATATATTTTTAATATTGTTTCTTATTTGGAAGAAGAAAAAGAGGAGGTATAATATGTCTGAAATAAAGAAAGACCAATCAATCAGAAGGAGACTGATATTATCTTTTAGCAGGAATACCGTTTTGTCAGTTGCTATTTCCGTTGTGGTAGTAATAGTAGCAATAATAATGATAAGACAGTACAACAGAGCTTTGGAGAACTATGGTTATGCCCAGGGGGATGTGGGAATAGCTATGACCTATTTCTCAGAGGTTAGGAGTGCCACCAGGGCGGTAATTGGTTATGACGACCCAGAGGTAACTGATGTTGTGCAAGGATATCATGACGAATACAAGGAAAAATTTGAGGATGCATTTGAGGCTATCGAGGATACAATTGTCACGGACCAAGTGAGAAGTGATTATGATAGAATAAACACTCTGTTGGATGAATATTGGGAGATTGATGCTAATGTAATAAAGCTGGGAAGCACAGATGATGAGTCATTAGATGAGCAGGCGCAGGCTATGGCTATAAATAAATTGAGCCCTGCCTACACGGAGATAAATGAATTGATGCAGGATATGATGACTGTTAAGGTGGAAAATGGCAATAAGCTTTCTAATACCCTTAATATTATATTGGTAATACTTACTTTTGTGGCTATAGGGTTAATTATCTATGTAATGGCAGCATCATATATTACAGGTAATAAGATTTCAAACAATATATCAGATGAATTAAAGCAGTTATCCAACAGGATGACGGAATTTGCAAAGGGTGATTTATCATCACCATTCCCAGAGTTTGATATGAAGGATGAGATAAACGACACTACAGTAGTAGCGTCAAAGATGGCTGAGAATATTGGAATGCTTATAAATGATATAGATAGAACACTTTCAGAGATTGCAAACGGAAACTTTATGGTAAAGTGCTCATGCCCTGAAAGGTATGTTGGTGAATTTAGCACATTGAGACAGTCGGTTTCAAACCTCACGGCAAAAATGAGGGAAACGCTGTTACAAATCGGAGAAACTTCAAACAGGGTAGATACAGGCTCCGCCCAACTTTCAGAAAGCGCAAATGTCCTTGCCCAGGGTGCTGTTGACCAGGCAGGCGCAGTACAGGAGCTTACAGCTACAATCGAGGATATCTCCTCACAGGCAAAGGAATCTGCAAAGAGGATAGAGGAAGCCTACAATAAGGGTCAGTACTACAGGGATAAGGCAGAGGAAGGACGAGAGGAGGTTGCAAACCTTGTTTCGGCAATGGAGGCAATCAGTAAGGTATCAAACGAAATAAAAGATATAATCAGTGAGATAGAGGATATCGCATCCCAGACAAACCTTCTTTCATTAAATGCTTCAATAGAGGCAGCAAGGGCTGGTGATGCAGGAAAGGGATTTGCAGTTGTTGCAGACCAGATAGGAAAGCTTGCATCGGACAGTGCACATTCGGCAGTCCGTACAAGGGAGCTTATCCAAAATGCCCTTGACGAGGTTGAAAAGGGAAATGAGACAATGAGACGGACAAATGAAACATTACAGCAGGTAGTAGAGGGAATCGAATTCCTGTCAAATGTTTCAAAGGATGCCAGCGAAAGCTCATATGAGCAGGTAAATACAATGCATGAGATTGAGCAGGGAATAGAGCAGATAGCGTCAGTTGTGGAAAGCAACTCATCCTCAGCCGAGGAGACATCTGCAACAGGCGAGGAGCTTGCAGCTCAGGCGACAAGCCTTAAGGTTTTGACAGAACAGTTTATTTTGAAATAATTTTCTCCTTAAAAAACATAAAGCAGAATAGCCAAATGCCATTCTGCTTTATGTTTTCTTTTTGTATATTATTTTATACAAAATATACTTGACGAACGTTACGAAAACTGATAACATAAAGATGAAATAAAATTTATGGAAGACCGATTTCCTATGAAAATATGACCTAACTATATTACATAATTGTTTTTTATCTGTAAGTTGGCTGTGGAGTTATTTCGCAGTTTTTTTTATACAATAAGGGGAGAAGATATATGGCATTGAGGGTTGTTTTGTATGATGCATATAAGCTTGCACTTTTAGGCATGGATGATTCGATTAAAACTATACATGATTTTGAAGTGTTGGGCGCCTTTTCTGACGAAGAAGAACTGATTAAGTGTCTTGAAACGGAAAGGGTTGATGTTGTTGTGCTTGACTTGATGCTAAAGAGCAGTAACGGGCTTGACCTTATTGAGCATGTAAAGGAAATTCAGGAAAATGTTAAGGTGATAATCCTGTCGGAATCCCAGGACGAGCTTATGATAAAGCGTGAAATAGAGATGGGCGTTAACGCAATCCTTAGAAAGGATACGTCGTATAGTGAGCTTATAGGCAGTATTTTGAGCGTTGCAAAGGGAAATGACATATTTCCGGATGCGATTGTGGCAAGCGTCAACAGTTCAATACTTTCTGACATGGAGCAGAAGGTATTGGAATGTATTGCAGGTGAGCTTACAAATGATGAGATAGCAAAAAAGTTATATATCAGCCGTCGTACAGTTGAGACTTATGTATCTAATATATGTGAAAAATTAGGAACGATAAACCGTGTCGGAGCGGTCTGCAAGGCTATGAAATTAGGCATTTTAAAATAGTAGGGGGTTATTCGCAAAAAAACATTCGGTTTACACGGATGTTTTTTTTTCCCACTTCATTTAAAATGTTACCATACGAAAGGAGGTATCATCGTATGGAAATAACTGAAGTTAAAGACATGCTTAACCATATGAAAGAGATGGTTGAGCGTGCTTCGTTCAGGCTAGAGGAGGGACTTAAACAGACACAGGAGAACGAAACAAAAATTTACTGGCTGAATGTTAAGATTAGTAACAACAGCCGAAAGTTTACTAATGAAGAAATTAATACAGCAGATAAAATGGGTAAAGAGCTTATGGAGGTAACAGAGGGGTATACTGAAATGCTTAATACAGCAAAAGATATTCTGCTTGAAATAGATACATATATGGAGAAGTTGTCAGAATGTGATAATTCGGACAATGATGAGAAACTGAAAACAATATATGAAGGCATTAGGTTTGGGGGGATTAATGAAAAGGTTGAATTTTGTCTCCTCAGAGCAAAGCTGTGTTTAGAGACGCAAAACAGATTGCTTATGGATGAAAAGGAGCTTGAAGATTCACTTAGAGAGAGAACTGTAAGCAAGAACGTATGGTTTGTGAAATTAAAAAGCCTGCTTAAAGGAGTGCATATGTAATAATGAGTGAAAAATGTGAAGTGTTGATGGCAAAAGACATTGCATGGAGAAGAAAATATAAGAGATACCGTGATGATGTGTTGGAGTACGAAAATTATGCACAGAGTCAGTATTCACTTTATAATGCAATAGTCTTCCTGATATACGGAATAGTGAGCTATTTTTGGAACCGATTTATAGTCAATTCATCAATTATCGGAAGTATTTTATGTGTAGGTGTGAGCCTGTTTTCAATATTAAACCACATTTTATGCCGGTTTTATTTGGAAAAGCATATTAAATATTCTGAAATTGCAGCAAATATTTATATTCTGCTGATTGGAAAGATGATGCTGTCAATTGATTTAATTTGGAACAATGGGCATGGAGGAAACGTGTCGTGGACGATTTTGATATGCTCAATAATCATGACGGCGATGATAAGTATAGTCCCAAGTCATTACGCAATTACAATTATCGGAGTAGTTGTACTTGATTTATTGGAATGTATCACGGCTACCCATGAAATAATAGCAATTCTATACAATCTTTTAGACGGAGTCTTAATAGCCATATTCTGCATAGGCATGAACATTATTCATTCAAGACATCAATATGCCGAATTCAACAGGAAAGAAGAACTGAAATACGAAAGCAACAGAGATTTACTGACACAGCTTTATAATAGGCGGTACATAGAAAGATATTACATGGCTCATGTAAAAAAAGACAATCTATGTGCGATGCTGGTACTAGACCTTGACAACTTTAAAATGGCAAATGACGTTTATGGTCATAAAAAAGGCGACGAGGTGCTTTGTACTGTCAGTGATATCCTGCGAAAGAGTTTCAGGGATGATGACTGTGTGGCAAGGCTGGGAGGGGATGAATTTGCCGTGTTCCTATCTAAAATTTCAACAAAGGACGCACTTGTGGAGCGTGTAAGGAAAGTCCTTGAGAAATTCCCGATAGTGATAGACGGTGATAAAATTGTAGAAGTGTCAGTTTCCATTGGGATAGCTTATAAAAATCCCGGGGAGGACATGGAATACACCAGGCTTTGCACAAAGGCAGACGAGGCAATGTACAGGGCTAAGAGGCTCGGTAAGGGAAAGGCAGTTGTAGGTGCTGAAAGAAACATGAGAGAAGTAATAATAGTAGCGTAAGCTTCTATTGGTTTATTGTATTGGAGTGAGAATTATGAAAAAAGATTTTATGAAAAATATGAATATCGGTATGAGGCTCAAAGTAGGCTACGGCATACTTATGGGATTTTTGGTTTTTGTTGCAGTGTTGGCTGTATTTGGAATATTCACACTGAACAGAAGCATGGTGAAACTTGTAAACGGGGCGGATAAGGCAAATGACGCAATAAAAATGTGCCGTATCGATACAAACATTGCAGCAAGAAGCGTTAGGGAGATGGCATTAAATCCTGACGAGTCAGATTATGCATCGTATAAACAAAACGTTGAGGAGAAATTGACAGATACCGGAGAGCAGCTTAAGGTGCTCAAAAATTCCGGCGTATTAGAGGATGATATGTATCAGGAGTATGTGGACACGCTTACCACATGGGCAAATGATGCATATGCAATAGTTGAGAAAATAGAGGCAGGCGAAAAGGAAGAAGCAACGGAAATGATTTTTAACCAGTGCGTTCCCGCTCTTGACCAACTTGTAAACCTAGCTAAGGATATAGATGCAGAAATAGAAAATAATGTACAAAGCTCAATCCAGAAAAGTAGGATAACATATATTGTATGTGTTGCAATAATTGTGGTAGTTTCAATTGCAGCTCTAGGACTTTCATGGTACATAAGCGAAATGATTATGAAATCAATTATGGAGCCGTTAGTACAGATAGAAGGATGTGCACAAGAGCTTTCAGAGGGTAATCTCCACACAGAGCTTGACTGCCATTCAAAGGATGAGCTTGGAAACCTTGCCCACAGCCTTAGAAAGGCTATTAATACATTAGGTTCATATGTTGAGGATATATCGAACTCAATGGGAGAGTTTGCAAAGGGTAACTTTGATGTAAAGCCGTCGGTTGAATGGAAGGGTGATTTTATAGGTATTCGTGACGCATTTAATATGTTTGAGGAAAATATGGCGGACACGGTAAAAGGATTACAGAAGGTAGCATTCCAGGTTGAGACAGGTGCCGAGCAGGTATCAGCCACATCAATGGAGCTTGCACAGGGTGCAACAGACCAGGCAAGCGTAATGCAGCAGTTTACAGCTACAATAGAGACAGTATCGGAGCAGGTATCAGCTAACGCTAAATATGCAAAGAACATAAGCAGACAGGTTGAGGAAGTCGGCGGAGAGATAACAATAACAACTGATAAGATGAACGACATGGTTGACTCTATGAACGAGATAGAGAAATCATCACAGCAGATTAGAAAGATTATCGACACTATAAATGATGTCGCAACCCAGACAAACCTCCTTGCATTGAATGCTTCAATCGAAGCTGCAAGGGCTGGTGAAAGCGGAAGGGGATTTGCTGTTGTCGCTAATCAGGTAACGGCACTCGCAGCCCAGACGGCTTCTGCCGCAAAGGAGTCCACAGATTTAATTGAGAACTCTATAGCAGAGGTTACTAGGGGAATGCAGATAACGGCGGAGATTTCAAAACAGCAGAGTTCAGTTGCTCAAAATGCAAAGAGTATTGTTGAGGAGGTCAACAATGTGGCTGATACCCTTGGCGCACAGAAGGATGCATTTGTACAGCTTAATGAGGGCGTAAACCAGATTAATGAAGTAGTACAGACCAATTCGGCTACATCACAGCAGTGTGCTGCAAACAGTCAGGAGATGAACAGTCAGGCTGATGTATTAGGAAAGCTTATCTCAAGATTTAAAGTTGCAGAAGTGTAATTCATACTTAATTCGGAGGTTTGTATGGAATTATATGACAAATTGACGGGGCTATACAATTATGAAGGATTTATGTCAAAGGTTAAGACCTGCCTCGATATTGGTAAGCATGAGAAATATATTCTTATGAGGTTTGACATAAAAAATTTTAAGTTAGTAAATGATATATTCGGAATGGAGGCAGGCGACAGGCTTCTATGCAAGGTTGCCAATACATTAAGGAAAAAGGACTTGCCGGATGCGATATACTGTCGTATTGAGTGTGACAGGTTTGGAATGCTTTTACCTGAAAAATATGAGGATGAAATGGTTGAGCTGCTTGCCAGAACGCCTTTCTATGCTGATTATAATGAAAATTATCAGGTTTACATTTATATGGGAATTTATAAAATCGCTGACAAGTCTATTCCGGTATCAATGATGAGCGACCGTGCTAATATAGCCCTTGGCACGGTTAAGGGAAACAGATTTGTACGTATTGCCATATATGACGAGTCGATGTACAAGGACATCGTCCAGGAATGTGAGCTTAGTACGGAGCTCACTAGGGCGATAGATAAGGGCGAGCTGAAAATATATCTCCAGCCCCAAATGACAGTAGAGGGAACTGTAGTAGGGGCAGAGGTGCTTGTGAGGTGGAATCATCCTGAAAGAGGGATATTAAATCCCGACGATTTCCTTCCGGTTTTTGAGAAGAACTATAAGATTGTAGACATAGATAAATATGTCTGGGAGCTTACATGCAGACAGCTTAGAAAGTGGAATGACGAAGGGAAGAATAATCTTTATCTTTCAGTAAATATTTCGCCAAGGGATTTTGAGTGTATAGACGTATATGGAACCCTTACTTCGCTGGTAGAAAAGTACCAGATTGAGCCGGAACAATTAAGGATAGAAATTACGGAAACTACAATTATGCAAAATCCCCAAAAGCAGATAGAGCTTATAGGAAAGTTGAGGCTCGCTAAATTCTATGTGGAGATGGATGACTTTGGGAGTGGTTATTCATCCCTGGGAATGTTGAAGGATATTCATCTTGACGCAATAAAGCTCGATATGAGGTTTTTGAGCAAGGGCGTTGATGATGACAGGGGGAAAAAGGTTCTTAAGCTTATGGTGAAGCTTATAAAAGAACTTGAAATGACGGCTATTGCCGAAGGGGTTGAAACGGAAGAAGAAGTGGAATATTTGAAGGAGATCGGATGTGACATATTCCAAGGATATCATTTTTCAAGACCTGTTCCGGTGGAGGAGTTTGAAAAAAATTATACATTATGATAAAGCTTTAACGCCTGCTTTTATGAGGGAGATAATGCAGGCGTTAAGACAAAAAAGAGAGAGTATAATATATATAGATAAAGGCTACTGGGATATAAAAGATACCCGGTAGCCTTTAAACGTTTGAGCCTGTCAGTCGTCTTTGGTATATTGACGTACCTGTAGTCGGAATTATAGCCGCCTCAAATCCGGCTTTTATTGCCTGGTGACGGTTGCTGACGTTAAGCTTTTGAAAAATATTTTTGCTGTGGAATTTAACTGTATTTATTGAAACATTCATGTAGTCGGCAATTTCCGAGTTTGAATGTTCCTGTGCCATAAGTATAAGCACGTTTTTCTCGGTGTCTGTAAGTTTAGGATAATTTGTGGAAATCTTTTTCAGGTAATCGGGGTACATAAGACCTGTTTCCTTTGATAAGGTTATAAGCATATCGAGAAAATCATCTGAAATATTCCTGTCTTTCTTATATGACCTTAACATCTGGTACATTTTCTGTCCCTCGTCAGCCACAAGGCGGAAATATCCACGTCTTCTGACTAGTGGCAGGATTGAGTCTAAAACATCATAAGCCTTTTTTAAGTTGTTGTCAGAGAAAAGTGCCATTGCGTACAAAAGGTTAGCCTCGCATAAATCCATATCTCTATGCCAGCTTTCAAGACGCGGAATAAGACGTATGACTGCTGAAATCAAAAGATAGTATTTTCCTAGCTGTAGGTATACACGGAGCTTTACCATAACGTTAAATATATCCATTATCGTAAAGTCCTCGGTATCGATAGGGGAGTCGTTGTTAAGCCATTCCTCACATCTGCTATAGTTTCCAACATATATGTCACACCATATGCGGAGTGAACTTATATAATTGGGATATAGAGAATAATTCACCTTTTGTATTCTCAACTCAAACTCATCAATGTAGGACTGCAATTCGGTTATCTGACCTTTGGCAACCAATACACATAGCTGTACAAAAAGGGCAGCCTGTAATACAGCAGGGTTTCCGCGCTGTTGGAGGCTGTTTATTACGCCTTCAACGAGAGCCAACGCATCATAGCATCTGTTTTGCTGGTAATAATATTCCGCAAGGGAGACATCATAAATTCCAAGGCATGAACTGCCATAAATATCATATAACATATTTTTTAGAGGCTTTTCCATAAGCTCCAAAAAGCGGCTGTAACGTGTAAAATCCCTAATGCCGTTGATTACACTTGGCTTGTTGCTACAGAAAACTGCATTGAAATTTGTGGTGCTTTTTAAGTATTCCATGGATTTGCGAAAGGCTTTGTTGTCTGTAAAAGGCGTGTAAACTGTGATGTAATGCGAAAGTAAAAGACTGTTTCCCAGATGTCGTGCATAATATTGAGCTTTACCTATATCACCTCTGATGGAGGCAGAGACCGCCGCAAATGTGGCAAATTGTGGAGTTTTAATTATTTCATCCTCCGGAAATGCAAATATGTATTTATTGAGCAGGAATATCCAGTCAATACCGGAGCAATGCTTTAAAATGAATAAAAGTTTTTCTTTTAACTGCTGGAAATCATTGTCAGCCAAAAGCCCGTCCAACAATTCCACGTTAAAATCGGGAGTATTAACGTCGTTCATAAATATCAATTCCTAAAATAAAAAAATAGTTGCTACAAAAAGCATTATAAAGTGTATTAAAAGAAAAATCAATATAATTTTAATAAAAAAACAGAAAAAACTACACTAAAAACTACCCCAATACTACACTTTGGGGTAGTTGTCAGTTTTGTTAAATAATGGTAAGGTTATGTTGACTGTTCCGAGTCAATCTAATTTACATGGAAATGGGGGAAAGGGTTTCCTGAACCCATTTTCATGTAATAACAAAATGTTTTCTGTAAACCACTATAAATCTATAATAATTTTGTGTAATTCTCCCTAAAAAATCTTAATTGAAAGTTAATTTTGATAGACAGAAAAAAGTGTATGTGATAAAATATAAAAAATACCATAATAGCCCGTTTATGTTCTTAGGGAGAGAAGGGATAGTATCAATGAGCGAAGAAGAAATTTTTGCTAAGAAATATTATGCACCGACTGACATTGTAAATGGATATGAGGTCAGACCTGGAAAATATTTAAGAAATGGTGCAACACAAGTTGAAAATGGTGTCAGTTTTACAATACATTCAATTAATGCGACGGGGTGTCGCCTCTGCCTGTTTAGAAAAAAAGAAAATCAGCCGTTTGCTGTAATACCGTTTCCGGAGAGTTATCGTATTGGAAACACATATTCAATGACGGTATATGGTATAGATGCGACCGAGTTTGAGTATGCATATCAGTTTGACGGTGAATACGATGAGAAAAAGGGATTATTGTTCAATAAGGATAATTATATACTTGACCCATATGCAAGGGCGGTTTGCGACCAGAGGGTATGGGGGAAAAGGGAAAATCCGAACCCTTATTTTTATAAGGCGAGGGTTGTTGAAAACGGATATGACTGGGGAAACTACAGCCAGGCAAACCTTGAACCAAAGGACATGATTATCTATGAGATGCATGTCAGGGGATTTACTATGGACGAGTCTTCCGGCGTTGCCCACAGGGGGACTTTTTCTGGAATAAAAGAAAAAATTCCTTATTTATTGGAGCTGGGTATAAATACGGTTGAGCTTATGCCTATTTTTGAATTTGATGAGCTTGAGGACGTAAGGGAGCTTGACGGTGAACAGCTTATTAATTATTGGGGATACAGCACGGTCTGTTTTTTTGCCCCCAACACAGGCTACGCTTCGGCAAAGGAGGAACATCGGGAGGGAAATGAGCTTAGGGACCTTATAAGGGAACTTCATGCCAACGGAATAGAAGTTATTCTTGATGTGGTATTTAACCATACGGCGGAGGGAAATGAGAATGGTCCATGCTTTTCATTCAAGGGAATAGATAATAACGTATATTATATGCTTACTCCTGACGGAAAATATTATAACTTTAGCGGCTGCGGAAATGTCTTAAACTGTAATCATCCTGTTGTGCGTCAGTTTATATTGGAATGTCTGCGCTATTGGGTTGTTTCCTACAGGGTTGATGGTTTTAGGTTTGACCTTGCCTCAATTATGGGACGTAACGAGGACGGCTCGCCTATGAGCAATCCGCCCCTTTTACAGCTTATAGCCTTTGAGCCTGTATTGGGGCAGACAAAGCTTATAGCCGAGGCATGGGATGCGGGAGGATTATATCAGGTTGGAAACTTCCCCTCATGGAACCGCTGGGCTGAATGGAATGGAAGATATAGGGATGACATGAGGCGTTTCCTTAAAGGGGATTACGGAATGGCACAGGCGGCTATTAACCGTATTACCGGTTCTTTGGATTTGTATGAAAAAAACAACAGGGGTGAAAATGCAACTGTTAATTTCCTTAACTGCCACGACGGATTTACCCTGTATGATATGTATTCATATAATACGAAGCATAATGAGAAAAACGGATGGAATAATACGGACGGAGCCAACGACAACAATAGTTGGAATTGCGGCGTGGAGGGTGAGACTGACAATGAGGATGTGATAGCCCTTAGAAAGCGTCTGATGAAAAATGCCTTTGCGGTGCTTATGTGCAGCAGGGGTGCGGCAATGTTCTATGCAGGGGACGAGTTCTGTAATACACAGTTTGGAAATAATAATGCATACTGTCAGGATAATATTACCTCATGGCTTGATTGGAGTAGAAAAGAAAAGTACAGTGAGATGTTTGAATTCTGTAAATTCATGATACACTTTAGAAAGCAGCATCCTGTACTCAGGGGACGGTCAGGACCTAGCGGCTGTGGATTTCCGGAGGTATCAATCCATAATAAGACGGCATGGAACAGTGAATGTACAAACGATACCCACACTATAGGCGTAATGTTTGCAGGCAGAACAGAAAACAAGAATGAAGACGATATTATATATATAGGAATAAATACGTTTTGGGAGTACCAGACTATTCAGCTTCCGTCCCTTCCGCAGGGAAGAAAGTGGCGTGTAATAATGAATACGGAATTTGAACACACTAATGATACGAATTACCACAAGCTGACCAACTGGGTGGGAAGTGACAGGATAAATATGTGCCCCCGCAGTGTTGTAATAGCGCAGGTGGATAAATATTAGATTTTATAATGCATACCTTGTTGGTATGCATTTTATGTTGAAATAGTTACAAAAAATATTGAAAAAAATTGAATAGTTTATTGATTATAGATAACGTTTATGTTAATATTAAGTAAAATTTGTTTTTCAGACAAAATGAAAGTTGTACATATATAAAATATAACGGCAAAAAACTGGAAAGGTGGGAAAATAATAATGGCGAAGGTATTGATAGTAGATGATGCATCATTTATGAGAATGACTATCAGAAAAATGCTGGAGGCACATGGTCATTCGGTTGCAGCCGAGGCTGAAAACGGAATTGAGGCAGTCAAAAAGTTTATTGAATATAAACCGGATGTTGTACTGCTGGATATTACAATGCCTGAAATGAACGGAGTAGAGGCGTTAAAGCGTATAAAGGAGCTTGACCCTAATGCGAGGGTTGTTATATGCTCCGCAATGGGACAGCAGGCAATGGTGGCACAGGCTATTCAATATGGAGCAAAGGATTTTATCGTTAAACCTTTCGAGGAGGACAGGCTTATAGCTGCCGTCGATAAGATAATGAATAGATAATAAATACAATAAAAATACAAAAAAATAAAAATAACGGCTAGACAAACCGTTATTTTTATTGTATGATTAAGAAAACGTTTTCTGGAAAACGTTTTCTTGCAAGGGGTAATCAGTAAATAATGATTTAATACGGCAGTTTTGAAAAGGAGATGGTACGTGGTTTTATGAGTTCGATAAAGGATGTGGCTAAAGAGGCGGGCGTGGCAGTCTCTACAGTTTCAAAGGTGCTAAACAATTATCCAAACGTCAGTGAAAAGACAAAGCAGAAGGTGAACAGCGCTATTGAAAAGCTCGGTTTTGTTCCAAACTCCATAGCTTCAGCCCTTTCCTCAAAGAAAACGGGAAGAATAGCATTGGTGCTTGATGTCAGTCCAAATTCACCCACGGTAGATGAGATACCAATGCAGTACATGATAGGTGCAATAAGCAAGGCAAAGGATATAGGGCTTGACATTATAACGGTATTTTCCGCCATGCTTGCCGATATGAATACGGATGAAATGGTTAGGTATTTTCAATCCCAAAGCATTGAGGGACTTATTATATCAGGTCTTTCGGGAGATGATACAGCCCTTAGGGAGCTGGTAAACAGCTCAGAATTTAAGACGGTATTAATAGATGCGCCGGGAGTAAGAGATAATGTATCAAGCATACATATAGACAACGAGAAAGCCCAATATGAGGTGGCAAAGGAATTTTTATATGAAAATTCCAGTGATACAATCCTCTATATAACAGGGAAGAAAAAGGGATATGTTTCTAAGGAGCGCTTAAGGGGAATGATGCGGATTGCAAAGGAGCGCAATCTTAACGTGCTTGTGAGGGAAGGAAAATTCAGTGAGCTTGAGGCAAGAAAGCTTACAATGCAGTATGCTCCATATAAAGGCGCTATAATTTGTGCCTCGGATTTAATGGCAATCGGAGCCATGAAGGCACTGATAGACATGGATATCTACCGTCCGGTATGCGGTTTTGACGGTGTGAACCTTATGGGATATGCGGGAAAACAAATGCACACTGTAAAGGTGGATTTCAGGAATATTGCGGCGACGGCGGTGGAGGAGCTTTCAAATCTCATGGACGGTAAAAGTGGACGTGAAGTTATAATGCCCCACAAATTAATTAGAATTAAATATTTAGATGTTATATGATGCGAAGGTCCAAAGGTTATAACCTTGGGACTTGCTATACATATTAAAAGAAATTAAATTAAAACAAATTAAACATTAAAAAAGGAGTAGAAAAATGAGTGTAAAGACAAATTTGGAAGCAGTGGTACAGAAGATGTATGGTAAGAAAATTTCGGAGCTTGGAGACAGGGAGCTTTACTTTGCAATCCTTAACATGACTAAGGATATGATTAAGGGAAAGGGTGTTATCAAAGGAAAGAAGAAGGTATATTATATCTCTGCGGAATTTCTTATCGGTAAGCTTTTGTCAAACAACCTTATTAATCTTGGCATTTATGATGAGCTTGAAAAGGCACTCAAGGAGGAGGGCAAGGAGCTTAGCTCTATCGAGGAGATTGAGCCGGAACCGTCGCTTGGAAACGGCGGACTTGGAAGACTTGCGGCATGTTTCCTTGACTCTATAGCAAGCCTTGGACTTCCTGGAGACGGTATCGGACTTAACTACCACTTCGGACTTTTCAAGCAGGTGTTTAAGGATAGACAGCAGACAGCAGAGAAAAATGACTGGATAGAAGACCAGTCGTGGCTTACAAAGACGGATATTTCTTTCCCTGTGTACTTTGGAAAGAAAAAGGTTATGTCAAGGCTTTATGATATTGACGTTATCGGCTATGACCAGGGAATGAATAAGCTCCATTTGTTTGATATAGAGACAATCGACGAGAGTATTGTGGGTGACGGAATTGATTTTGATAAGAATGATATAGACAAGAACCTTACGCTGTTCCTCTATCCTGATGACTCGGACGAGGCAGGTCAGCAGCTACGTATTTATCAGCAGTATTTCATGGTATGCAACGGAGCGCAGCTTATATTAAAGGAGATGAAAGAGAACGGTTATGATTTACATAGGATGTATGAACATGCCGTAATCCAGATTAATGATACACACCCTACAATGGTTATTCCAGAGCTTATCCGTATACTGACGGAAGAAGAAGGCTTTGATATGGAGGAGGCTATTGATGTTGTAAGCAGGACTTGTGCATACACTAACCATACAATCCTTGCGGAAGCCCTTGAAAAATGGCCAATCAAGTATCTTAAAAAGGTTGTTCCACAGCTTATGCCTATTATTTGGGAGCTTGATAAGCGTACCGCTATCAAATATAATGACCCAAAGGTACAGATTATCGACAACGATTTAAGGGTACATATGGCTCATATTGATATTCATTACGGATTTTCTGTAAACGGCGTTGCAGCTATCCACACAGAGATTTTAAAGAATACGGAGCTTAACAGCTTTTACAAGATTTATCCTGATAAGTTCAACAATAAGACTAACGGTATTACGTTCAGAAGATGGCTCCTTTCATGCAACAGGGAGCTTGCCCAGTGTATTACAGATACAATCGGTGACGGCTATAAGAAGAATTCGGATGAGCTTGAAAAGCTCTTAAAGCATATTGATGATGAAAAGCTCCTTACACAGATTAAGAAGATTAAGAAGGATAAGAAAGCAGAGCTTGCCGCTTATATTAAGGAAAATGAGGGTCAGGACATTAATCCGGAGTCAATCTATGATATCCAGATTAAGAGGCTTCATGAGTATAAGAGACAGCAGATGAACGCACTTTACATTATCCACAAATACCTTGAAATTAAGGGTGGAAAGAAGCCCTCAACACCTGTTACGTTTATCTTTGGTGCAAAGGCGGCACCTGCTTACATAATAGCGCAGGATATTATTCATCTGCTCCTTTGCTTACAGGAAATTGTAAACAATGATAAGGACGTAAAGGATTATATGAAGGTAGTCATGGTGGAGAATTACAATGTGAGCTACGCTGAAAAGCTTATTCCCGCCTGTGATGTTTCAGAGCAGATATCACTCGCCTCTAAGGAAGCAAGCGGTACAGGTAACATGAAGTTTATGTTAAACGGTGCAGTTACGTTAGGTACAAGTGATGGTGCAAATGTTGAAATTCACGAACTTGTAGGAGATGACAATATCTATATTTTCGGTGAAAAGTCTGAAGCAGTTATCGAGCATTATGAAAAGGCTGATTATGTGGCTCGTGATTTCTATGATAAGAGCGACGTTATAAAGGAGGCTGTTGACTTTATCACAAGCGACGAGGTATTGAAGGTGGGCAACGAGGAACGCCTTACAAGGCTTCAGAAAGAGCTTATCAATAAGGACTGGTTCATGACACTCCTTGACCTTGAGGATTACATTGAGACAAAGGATAGGATGTTTGAGGACTACAAGGACGAGGATAAGTGGAAGAAGATGATGCTCACAAATATCGCAAAGGCTGGCTTCTTCTCATCTGACAGGACTAT
>CAYTGS010000029.1:14973-16805 GCA_964437435.1 uncultured Roseburia sp. | reverse complement strand
CACAGCCTTTCCATGTAGCCGAAAACTTTACGGGTGTAAAGGGTAAGTATGTGCCTGTAGCCGAGACTATAAGGGGCTTTAAGGCTATTATAGACGGCGATATGGACGAATATCCGGAGGCAGCGTTCTTCAATGTTGGAACAATAGACGAGGTAATAGAAAAAGCAAGTAAGATGGCGCAATAGGAGGTTGCATATATGAGTACATTCAGCCTTAAAATAATTGCCAGCAATAAAATTTTCTTTGACGGAAAATGTGAAAGCCTTACGGTTCCAGCCCTAGACGGTGAGCTTGCAGTCATGGCGCACCACCAGAATATGGTGGTTGCAACCAAGGTGGGTGAAATTCGTTTCAGGGAGGAAGGAAGCGAGGAGTACCACAGGGCTGTAGTCGGTATAGGTTTTGTTCATATTGCAAACAACCGGGTTACAATGCTTGTGGATACCTGTGAGAAGCCGGAGGATATAGACAGGGTGAGGGCTGAGGAGGCGTTGGAACGAGCACAGGAGCAGCTCCGCCAAAAGCAGAGTATTCAGGAGTACCATGTATCAAGGGCATCGCTTACCAGAGCTATGTACAGGCTTAAGAGCAGTTCGATACATGAAATAAAATAAGTTATTTAATTAAGAGAACACACTTTTTGAAGTGTGTTCTCTTGCATATTATGACATATTGTGCTAGTATAAGGACAAGATTTTAATGTCCTTTTTTTATTTTATTGAATAGGTGCGATATATAATGAGGGAGAACGTTTTAATTATTGATGATGCTGAGTTTAATCGTGAGATGCTCAGGGAAATGCTTGAGGATGATTATAAAATACTCGAAGCAGAAAATGGTCAGACGGGTGTTCAGTTGCTCGAGAGGTTTAAGGAGAAGATATGTGTAGTCCTGTTAGACCTTGTAATGCCTGTTATGGACGGATTTGCTGTATTGGACGAGATGAAAAAATCGGGCACTATTAATTATATTCCGGTTTTGGTAATCAGTGGGGAACAGTCAATAGAGGTAGAGAGAGAATGTCTTGAAAAGGGTGTTATGGACTTTATAAGGAAGCCCTTTGACAATACTCTTGTAAGCAGGCGTGTCAAAAACGTGGTGGATTTGTTTGAATATAGGATTCACTTGGAGGAGCAGGTTGCGGAGCAGACCTATGAGCTTAAGGCGCAGTATGATATGATATGCCGTCAGGCGCAGGAATTAAAGGATAGGAATGAGAAGATTACCGATATTCTTGCGGAGGTGGTAGAGAGCCGTAATCTTGAAAGCGGTGAACATGTAAAGCGTGTCAAGAAGTATACCGGGATTTTGGCTAGGGAGATTATGGCAAAATATCCGGAATACGAGTTGACTGAGGAGAAAATTCGTATAATAGAGTCGGCTAGTGCGCTCCATGATATAGGTAAGATTGTAATTTCAGACAATGTTCTATTAAAGCCTGGAAAGCTTACTGATGAGGAATTTGAAATTATGAAAACCCATGCGAGCCGTGGAGGTGAAGTCCTTGACAATATACACGGAGTATGGGATGAAATGTATAAAAAATATGCATATCAGATATGCAGGTATCACCATGAGCGATATGACGGACGGGGTTATCCCGATAAGCTTAAGGGAGATGAAATCCCAATCGCAGCCCAGATTGTGTCGGTGGCTGATGTATATGATGCCCTTATAAGCGAGCGTTGTTACAAGAAAGCTTTCACGAAGGAGCAGGCATTTAACATGATTATCAATGGTGACTGTGGAATTTTCTCGCCAAAGCTAATGGAATGTTTTAAAAGTGTAAGGGATAAAATGGAGAGTGTATCGAGAGAGGCAGAATAGGAAAG
>CAYTGS010000029.1:13040-14873 GCA_964437435.1 uncultured Roseburia sp. | reverse complement strand
AATTGTACACTTTTCTTTTTTACTTGACATATACCTTACTAGGGTATACTATATGCATATGCGATATGAATAATAACATGAAAGGCGGTAAGAATATGGAAGATAATAAAAGTGAAATTAATATTGAGGAAGTGGCAAAAGAGGTATGTGATAATTGCAGGCTTAAGGAAAAAGAAAGGGACACAAAGGAATACAAGGATTTAATCAGCCGCTTAAACCGTATAGAGGGGCAGGTCAGGGGTATCAAGGGTATGGTTGAAAAGGGTGCGTACTGCCCTGATATATTGATACAGGTGGCAGCAGCCAATGCGGCGCTTAACAGCTTTAGCAGGGTGCTTTTGTCTAACCATATTAAGACGTGTGTTACTGATGACATAAGGGCGGGAAAAGAGGAAACTGTGGACGAGCTTATCGCCACACTCCAAAAAATGCTAAAGTAGGATTGGGGGATTTTTGAATGGAACAATACAATGTAATGGGCATGAGCTGTGCAGCCTGTGTCACCAGGGTGGAAAAGGCGGTGTCAAAGGTTGACGGGGTAAAATCCTGTGCGGTAAGCCTTCTTACAAATTCAATGGGAGTGGATGGAACTGCAAGCCCCTCGTCTATAATAAAGGCTGTTGAGGATGCAGGATACGAGGCAAGTTTAAAAGGCGCTTCCAGCCAAAGTGCCAATAAGTCCAATACCTCGGCTTTAATTGCCGAGCAGGAGGATATGTTAAAGGATAGGGAGACACCGATATTAAAGAAACGGCTTATATGGTCGGTTGGCTTTTTGTTAGTGTTATTGTATTTTTCAATGGGACACATGATGCTTGGCTTCCCACTTCCCAAGGCGATAGAAAACAATCATGTGGCAATGGGGCTTATCCAAATGCTCCTTACAATTATAATAATGGTAATTAACCAGAAATTTTTCATAAGTGGCTTTAAGAGTCTTTTCCATGGTTCGCCTAACATGGACGCTTTGGTGGCATTGGGTTCAAGCGCAGCCTTTGTATACAGCACGTATGCTCTGTTTGCAATGACTGACGCACAAATGCGTGGTGATATGGGAGCTGTCATGGGTTATATGGACGAGTTTTACTTTGAGTCGGCTGCAATGATTTTGACGTTGATTACAGTCGGTAAAATGCTAGAGGCACGTTCAAAGGGAAAGACAACGGACGCTTTAAAGAGCCTTATGAAAATATCACCCAAAACAGCCGTTATTTTAAACGACGGTGTTGAAACGGAGGTTTCAATAGAGGAAGTTAATGTCAATGACATTTTTGTGGTAAGACCGGGCGAGAATATACCTGTGGATGGTATAGTTATTGAGGGGGCGAGTGCAGTCAATGAGTCAGCGCTTACCGGTGAGAGTATACCTGTAGACAAGCAGGCAGGGGACAAGGTTTCCGCAGCTACAATAAACCAATCGGGATTTATAAAATGCCGTGCCACGAGGGTGGGTGAGGATACAACCCTCTCCCAAATAATCAAAATGGTAAGTGATGCGGCAGCAACTAAGGCACCAATCGCAAAGGTTGCTGACAAGGTATCGGGTGTATTTGTGCCTACGGTTATAGTACTTGCCGTCATAACGACGCTTGTATGGATTTTGCTTGGACGTGGCATTGGCTTTGCCCTTGCAAGGGGAATTTCAGTGCTTGTAATAAGCTGTCCTTGCGCCCTTGGTCTGGCAACGCCTGTGGCGATTATGGTGGGAAACGGTATTGGAGCTAAAAACGGCATAATGTTTAAAACAGCGGTTTCCTTAGAGGAGGCTGGAAAGGTCAATATAATTGCCCTCGATAAGACTGGAACCATTACAAGAGGAGAACCTAAAGTAAC
>CAYTGS010000029.1:0-12940 GCA_964437435.1 uncultured Roseburia sp. | reverse complement strand
CGAAAGGCTTTCGGACGAAGGAAAAACACCGTTATTTTTTGCTGAGGTTTCTGCCGACGGAAATAAAAAGCTTAAAGGAATTATTTCAGTAGCAGATGTTATTAAAACGGACAGCAGACAGGCGATAGATGAGTTCAAAAACATGGGAATTCATGTCGTAATGCTTACGGGTGACAACGAGAGAACCGCAAGGGCAATAGGGGATGACGCTGGGGTTGATGAGGTAATCGCAGGAGTACTTCCGGACGGTAAGGAAAGCGTTATTAGAAGGCTTAAGGAAAAGGGCAAGGTTATAATGGTGGGTGACGGTATAAATGACGCACCAGCGCTTACAAGGGCTGATATTGGAATGGCAATTGGTGCGGGAACTGATATTGCAATAGATGCGGCTGACATTGTACTTATGAAAAGCAGCTTAAGGGACGCTGCAGCAGCAATACGCTTAAGCCGTAGGACGCTTACCAATATACATGAAAACCTTTTCTGGGCATTTATTTATAATATAATTGGAATACCTTTGGCAGCAGGCATATGGATTCCGATATTTGGCTGGCAGCTTAATCCGATGTTTGCGGCTGCGGCAATGAGCTTATCCAGCTTTTGCGTTGTGACAAACGCTTTAAGGCTCAATCTGGTTGATATCTATAATCCCAAGCGGGATAAAAAGATAAATAAAAATAACAAAGAAAAAACGGAGGTCAAGACTATGACAAAGACAATGAAAATTGAAGGAATGATGTGTGGACACTGTGAGGCGACTGTTAAAAAGGCTTTAGAGGCATTGCCACAGGTGGACGAGGCGGTTGTAAGCCACGAGACAGGGATGGCAGTTGTGACACTGAACAGCGAAATCCAAGATGATGAGCTTAAAAGTGCAGTTGAAGTAAAAGATTACAAAGTTATTACGATAAATTAGTAAATATGACGAAAAAATGTCAAAATGCAAAGGGATATATTGACATTTATCAGCATAAATTTTAAACTGTAAATATAGTTCTATGATTTGATATCTATAAAGAGTTCCGCAAATTTGTTACAGGAGGAGAGACCTGAATGTACAGCAAAAATACGATACTGATAGTAGATGACGAAGAAGTAGTAAAGAGGAAACTATCAGAGGTTATGTCACAGGAATATGATGTCCTGACTGCATCTGATGGGAAGGAAGCATTAGAAATACTTGAAGATAATGTGGATAGCATTGCAGTAATTATACTTGATATAATAATGCCTGTTATGGATGGCTTTGAATTTATGGAGGAGTTCAGACAGCATCAGGAATATGCTAATATTCCTGTAATTGTGGCAACCTCTAATGAGGACTGGCATTCAGAGCAGAGATGTCTGGAGCTTGGAGTGTGGGATTTTGTAATGAAGCCCTACAATCCTATGCTATTACAGTTTCGTATTAAGAATGCAATAGAAAAAAGCCGTATGATAATGGCTGAGCGAGACGCTGTTACGGGATTATATACAAAGTTTAAATTTTATCAGGAAGTCAGAAAGCTTTTGGCAGAGGTCTCTAGTGAGACTTTTGCCTTTATGCGTATTGATATTGACAGGTTTAAAATGATTAACAATTTCTATGGAATAAAGGAGGGTGACAAGCTCCTTAAAAGTGTTGCCAGGGAATTGGACAGGGTAGCGACAACCTTTGAATATTTTGTATATGGACGACTTGAAAATGATGTTTTTGCAGTATGTCTGCCATATAGCGATGAAAATATAGAGCTGGTTATGAACGCTCTCCAAATCAACATGAAAAAGGTCAATAAAGATTATAATATAAAGATTTCATGCGGTGTTTATATTATTAATGATTATACTATTGATGTATCGGAAATGCATGACAGGGCATTCCTTGCAGCAAAAAACTGTAAGGGTGATTTTTCAAAGAATGTTGCCTATTATGACGATAGTATGATTGAGAATATGCGTCAGGAGCAGTTTGTTATAAACGAGGTAAACAGGGCGTTGGAGGAGGAACAGTTTGAGGTGTACCTTCAGCCCAAAATTAACCTTGTAACCGACCGCTCATATGGTGCGGAGGCTCTTGTGCGTTGGAGACACCCTGAAAAGGGAATGATGTCCCCGGCTGAATTTATACCTGTTTATGAGAGAAACGGAATTATAGGTAAGCTTGACAATTATATGTGGAGGCATGTGTGCCAGTTGCTACGCAGGTGGATTGACGAGGGGAAAAATCCAAACCCAATTTCAGTAAATGTTTCAAGGGTAAATATTTACAATCCACACTTGGTTGATACATTTAAGAACTTAATCACGGAATTTAGAATACCTGCAAGTCTGCTTAACTTAGAGCTGACTGAAAGTGCATTTATGGAAGACCAGGATTTGGTTGTAAAGACCATTAACCGTTTACATAAGCTTGGATTTAAGATAATGATGGACGACTTTGGAAGTGGATACTCATCATTGAATGTCCTCAAAGATATGGAAATAGACTATCTAAAGGTTGATATGAAATTCCTACAGCAGGATGTGGAATTTAATGGAAAGGGTGAGAAGGTTCTTACCTCCGTTATCCGCATGGCTAAGTGGCTGCATCTTCCGTCCATAGTAGAGGGTGTCGAGACCTTGGAGCAGGTTGATTTCCTTAAATGTATAGGTTGTGAGTACGCCCAAGGGTATTATTATGCCCGTCCTATGCCTGTGGCTGAGTACGAGAAGTTTGTGGCAAGTGAGGAGAAGGCGGAGCGGAACAAATTTTCCAAGAAAAATTCATCAGTGCTTGGTGAATTATGGAATACAAGGTCCAATTCAAGCGTGATATTCGACATGATGGACGTGCCAATCGCCATTTATGAATACAGAAAAGATAAGTTTGAGCTTTTGAGGGCTAATCTTTTGTTTGAAACCAGGATAATGTTTGAAAAGGAAAATAATGATAAAGAATACAAGGAAAAAATAAAGGAGCAGGAAAATCTTTTATCCCAGTCCTTTGCGGTGCTTGCAAAGGGAGAGAGATGCGGTCCTGTGGAATATCAGCTTATGGACGGTAACTGGTATAGCATATTAGTCAAGGTTGTTGGCACGAGAGGGGATACATTGATAATAATGGCAACCTTTATTGACATTACAAAGTATAAAGATAAGGATTTGTTATGAAAACCGGAAAAATAAATACTGTTATTTTTGACCTTGACGGAACACTCCTTGATACGCTGGATGATTTGGCGGATGCGGTAAATTATTCGCTTTCACAGTTTCAAATGCCCCTAAAGACGAGGGAGCAGGTGAAATCATACGTTGGAAACGGAATCAGGCAGCTTATGATAAGGGCGGTTCCAAATGGGGAGGAAAATCCGGAATTTGAGAAGGCTTTTGATACATTTAAAGAATATTATGGCGACCATTGCAACGTCAAAACCAAGGCATATGCTGGAATTAATGAAATGCTTAGGGAGCTTAGCAGGCAGGGGGTTAAGCTTGCCATTGTGTCAAACAAGGTGGATTCGGCAGTTAAGGAATTAAAGGACAGATATTTTAGTGATGTGGATGTTGCCATAGGTGACAGGGAGGGACTGCCGAGGAAACCGGCACCTGACAGTGTGCTTATGGCACTTAATGAGTTGGGAAGTACTATAGAGAACGCAGTATATGTAGGGGATTCGGATGTTGATATTAAAACGGCAGGCAATGCCGGATTACCATGTATAAGTGTACTGTGGGGATTTAGGGATAGAAAATTTTTAGAAGAAAATGGCGCAGATATTTTTGCGGAGAAGCCATTGGATATATTACACATTTTAGAGGCAATGTAATAACAAGTGTTTTTATTGTTGCGATAGGATAGCAGAGAGGTTTAGCAGGCTATGAAGCTTTATGACAAGGAGAAAATTGATTGGAACAACGTCCTTTTTGACAACAGGGCGTTGTTTCTTTTGCTTGTTCCGATAATTGTGGAACAGCTTTTAAATTCGTTTATGGGTATGGTTGATACAATGATGGTATCTACTGTTGGAAGCGAGGCGATTTCGGCGGTATCGTTGGTGGACTCGCTTAATAACCTTGTAATTCAGGTGTTTTCAGCCATGGCAACGGGAGCTTCGATTATTTGCTCACAATACATAGGAAGTGGTGATGAAAAGCAGTCAAACAAGGCTGCAAGGCAGGTTGTTTTGACTGTTGCGGTAATTTCGGTTGCACTTATGGTAATATGCCTTATCGGGCGTGAAAGGCTTTTAAGATTTATATTTGGCGAGGTTGAGGATGAGGTAATGAGGGGGTGCCTTGTGTATTTCCTTATCACTGTTATTTCATATCCTTTTCTTGCACTTTTTAACGCAGGAGCGGCATTTTTCAGGGCTGGCGGAAATTCCAAGTTTCCAATGAAGGTATCGGTTATATCCAATATACTTAATATTATAGGAAATGCCATATTTATATATGGATTTAAGTGGAATGTGGCAGGAGCGGCTCTTTCAACCCTGATTTCGAGGATTTTTTGTACGGTTGTAATATTTTATTTTCTTAGAAAGCCAAGACAGGTAATCGTCATAAAGGATTATATGAAGATTAGACCGGATATGCCCCTCATATGGAAAATCATGGCTATCGGTATTCCGTCAGGTGTTGAAAACGGTATGTTCCAGTTTGGAAAACTTGCAATCCAATCTACAGTTTCCACAATGGGAACAGTGGCTATAGCGGCACAGGCTATGACTAACATATTGGAGAATGTGAACGGTGTCTTTGGAATTGGTGTGGGTATAGGACTTATGACCGTTGTAGGACAGTGTATTGGTGCCGGACGCAATGAAGAAGCTAAATATTATATTGTCAAGCTTACAAAGATTGCGTGGGTTGGAATACTTGCGTCATGCCTCTTTGCCTTTGCAATAACAAAGCCTGTTACATGGCTTGCAGGAATGGAGCCAGAGGCGGCTGATATGTGCTTTGAGATGATGACGGCAATTACAATAGTAAAGCCCCTTGTATGGGTAGGCTCATTTATAATTGCATACGGACTTAGGGCGGCAGGGGATGTCAAGTTCTCTATGATTGTCTCGTCAATTACAATGTGGTTTTGCAGGGTTGCCTTATGTATATTCCTTGTAAGGGTATACCATTTTGGACCAATGGCGGTTTGGATTGGTATGTTTGCAGATTGGACATTAAGGGCTATAATCTTCTCGTCACGCTTCATAAGTGGAAGATGGCTAAAAAAACGTGTGTTATAAATAAAATGATAAAGGTGGATATATGACATATTTTATACATTCCCTGACAGCGCTTATTATTGGATTTTTCCTTGATTTATTGTTGGGAGACCCCCATAGCAAGTATCATCCTGTATGTTTGATTGGCAATTTAATAAATTTTCTTGAAAAAAGACTGCGAAAGCTGTTTAAGGTAGAGAAAGGCTGTAAATCTGAAAAGGAAATTGTACCGGGAGCAATTTTGGCAGTTGTCGTGATTTTGGTTTCGGCAGTTGTGCCATTTATAATCTTAGCTATTTCATACAGGGCTAATTCACGTTTGGGAATTATCGTGGAAGCGATATTGTGTTATTTTATGCTTGCAACGAAATCACTTAAGGATGAGAGTATGAAGGTCTATACCGCACTCAAAAACAAAGGCTTGGAGGAGGGCAGGTATGCCGTTTCCATGATAGTTGGGAGAGATACTAAGCGTCTTGACGAAAAGGGTGTTGTAAAGGCAACGGTAGAGACGATTGCGGAAAATTTTTCGGACGGAGTGGCAGCCCCAATGTTTTATATGACAATTGGCGGAGCTGTTTTAATGTATGTCTACAAGGCTGTAAATACAATGGATTCAATGCTTGGATATAAAAATAACAACTATTATTATTTCGGACGGACAGCCGCAAGGCTTGATGATATATTTAATTTTATTCCTGCAAGGCTTTCGGCTTTTTGTATGATTATTGCGTCATTTTTAATAGGGCTTGATTATAAATCCGCATTTAAAATATTTAAGCGTGACAGGCTTAACCACGCAAGCCCAAATTCAGCCCAGACTGAGGCTGTAGCGGCAGGGGCTTTGAATGTAATGCTTGCAGGTGATGCATGGTATTTTGGAGAGCTTTACCATAAAAAGACAATAGGTGATGATATAAGACCAATCGGGCTTTCCGATATAGAAACAATGAACAGGCTCATGTATATGTCGGCTTTTGTGGCACTTGTATTATTTGGAGGAATTAAGCTATGTATTTGCATGGTGGTGATGTTTACGGCAATTTAGGCAGGCAGTTAATTGACTTTTCGGCAAATATGAATTTTTTGGGAATTCCAAGGAGCGTTTTGGAGGCAGCCCATAAGGGTGTTGAAATGTCAATAAATTACCCCCAACAGTCAAATACTGGGCTTATAGAAAAAATTTCGGATTATTATAAAAGAACGGGAATAATTAAGAGCTTTGACAGTAGCAATTTTATAGTGGGTAACGGTGCGGCAGAGGTGATTTTTGACTTTATGAATGTGGTAAAGCCAAGGACAGTACTTATACCAGTACCTACATTTTATGAATATGAACACGCAATAAAAAGTCAGAGCGAAGATGTTGACATAAAGCGATATTATCTTGATAAGGATAATGATTTTAAATTAAATGAGGAAATATTTGGGCATATAACAGACAGGATTGACATGGTATGTATCTGCAATCCTAATAATCCCACGGGAAAATTTATAGACAAGGGCTTTGTCACAAAAATTATTGAAAAATGCAAGAAAAATAACACATGGATTTTTATTGACGAGAGCTTTATGGATATGGTTGATAATGGCAGGGAAAAAAGTATCTGCTGTGAGTTAGACAATATCTGTTACGATAAGGTTTTCATATTAAAATCCTTTACAAAGCTGTTTGCAATGCCGGGATTGCGGCTTGGATATGGAATATGCAAGGACAAAGATACTGTCAATAAAATGAAAGAAATTATTCAGCCTTGGAATGTGTCACTTCCGGCACAGTACGCTGGAATGGCGGCTGTTGATGAAATGTATAACAATTGTTATGATAAGCTGAGCGCTGCAAAAATAGGTGCAGAGAGGGCTTGGCTTTATGAAAGACTATTGGAAATAGGGAATATTAGGGTATATAATGGGGCGGCAAATTTCCTATTGTTTAATGTTTTGGATGAGAATATGTCAAGTGTTACCCCGCTTGACAGGAAATGTAGGGAAAAAGGAATACTTATCAGGAATTGCGAAAACTTCATAGGGCTTTCGCAAGGCTGGTACAGAGTGGCTGTAAAGAGCAGGGAGGATAATGAAAGACTTATAAACTGCTTAAAGCGAAGTAATATTTAAGCTTGTTAAATAAAAATGGGAGTATGAGGCCATGGCATATATTATGCTTTGCCTTCGTGCTCCCATTAGTTAATTTTGAAATGAAACTTAAACAACCATAATCTTCACAGTTTCCTTTTCAGGTATAACCCCGTCATTAGTGATAAATGTAATACTATATTCGCCTTTTTGGTCACGTGCAGGTCGCCAATTAAATTCCAAGGTTTCTTCGTTAAATTCAGCTCCCTCCGGGAGATTATATGTATAAGTCTTTAAATCAACATCCATTCCATTAACACTGTAATTTTTCATTACGTGCTCGTTGTAGACAATGCCTGTATCAAATTCAGCAGAGACATCCTTGGCAGGGGTTCTCACCTTTAATACAAATGAAACATCTTCTCCAGCCGTAACCGTAATAGGTGCCATTGGCACAATAAAGGGACGGTGTACGGTAAGTACTAGCGGATATTCGTCCGTGTCTATTTCATATGAATATCCCGTTTCCCTACAGGGTACAGTGGGATATTTATAAAGGCTGTCCGTAGGAGTTCCCGGTGCTGGAGCATTAATTATCACTTCTTGAATATCAAGAGGTGTATTGTTTTTAAGGTTGGTGACAGTAGTGGTAAAATACGGCTGTTCAGGTACATTCTCCGCATTTGTGTGTCTGCGGAAATGGTCTGTTACAACTGCAATGGGAAAATCCTTTCCGTAATATGTAGCTGATATTTTTTCCATTGAAATATTATCACAGTCATCAAAAACGCATACATGCCGACTGTCGGCAACTTTGCATGAAATATTGATATTGTTGAGCTTTAAGCCGTCAATATGCTTTGCAAAAATTCCATAAGCGGGTAAAATTCCCCAATTGCTGGGCTCTGGATAAACCTCTGGCAGCTCTGGAATATTATAGGGGTTATCTTTCCATTTATCATTCTCGCTGTCCCATTCAGCCCTTGGCAAAAGCCCCTCATTCTTTAAAAAGAATGAATTTACAAGCCATGGCAATGTCTGAACCTTTTCACGGGCGTGGAATTGTGAATATTTCCACTGTGTGTTGAGCTGACGCTGCTCTACGGCATGGGTCATGTTAAGACCGCCCCTGTACTCAACGTCAATATTTTCCAAGGTCACGTTTTTAATATGGGAATCAGTAAGCCCCATAAGTAAAATAGGATATCTTGGGTCAGCGTTTGTAATCTTGATATTCCCGATATATATATTTTCAACAATAGGCATTTTTTCACAGCCTATGGCATTTGCATATAATGGCAAGTCCTTTTGGGCTATTTCCTTTGTAAAATCAGTCTCATATTTATATGACGTTTCATTCCATGATTTAAGATAATATTTTCCGTCAACACAATCAATATTAGTCATGTTTATGTGGGTCGGATTTTTGTTATCTATGATGTCAATATATGAATGACCGTCAACTGTAACTCGCTTTGTGCGGTTATAGTGGGGTGAATACCTCTTTGCAGGATAGCGTGTATAGCCCTCCTTATTTGGAAGAACCCAGTTGCAGTTATCAGTGCGAACGTCATCTGCAATAGCGGGATATTCCTCCCTGTCGGAAATTCCGCTCACGGGAAAACGGCATCTTTCACCGGCACGGATGAAAATAGGGGAGCTTGATACATTATCCATTGTACAATCGGTAAAAATTACGTCGGTAAGTGAAGAACAGTCAACAGCCTCCAACGCAAAGCCCCTTGAACGGTCAAATTTTATGCGCCTGATAGTCACCTGATGATAGCCACAGGTTGATTCAGTCCCGAATTTAACACGTCCTGTAGGACCACATCTATCCTCGGCTATAAGCTTGTCCCTTGTGTATTCCTTGGCATATACGCTTCCGGCATCATAGCCGCTTACAGTACAATCCTCTATTAAAACATTTTTGACTGGCATGTATGTTCCTGCACCGTATGATGCCTTAAGGCATATTGCGTCGTCAGTCAATGAATTACAGGTGGTATTTATTACCGTCACATCCTGACAACAGTCAATGTCAAAAGCGTCACGTGTTGTATCTATTAAAATATTGTTTACATACATATTTTTACAGCCCTCTGCAATGATTGCAAAGTGCCCTCCGATAGTAACGCTAAAGTCCATAAGGACAATATTTCTACACCTTACAAGGGAAATCCCTTTGTTTCCAAACCATTCGCCTTTATGACCGTTTTGTGAACGGCTGTCAGGCTCAAATGGATCCCCACCCATAAGAACATATTCAAGAAGCCCAGTATCCTTATTAAAACGACCTCCGGTAAACAGTCCGTTTCCGCTAATCATAATGTTTTCTAAATCGACACCGTACACTAGGCTGTTGGCAAAATATGAATGACCGTGATCCTGTAATCC
Source organism: uncultured Roseburia sp. (assembly GCA_964437435.1). GTDB lineage: Bacteria > Bacillota > Clostridia > Lachnospirales > Lachnospiraceae > COE1. Next base: position 3,284 of record CAYTGS010000029.1, on the reverse strand, counting down.
GAGATATGGATTGACCTCCGGTTCGTCATAGTTTCCACCCTCTCCAGCCTGCTTTTCATATGAATTTTGAATATCGGTTTTTGCAGCGGCAATCACTGCACCATTCTCAAAAAATATGTTTACATTGCTTTTTAAGCATATGGTATATGTGTAGAATGTACCGCTTGGAATTACAACGGTTGCACCCATTATTGATGATGCCTTTTTGATTGTCTCGTTGATAGCTGTAGTATTGGTGATGGGATTTGCGTCAGTTGATGCGCCAAAGTCCGTTATATAGAAACATGTATGCTTTTCAAGCATTTCAGGTCGTATTGTAGCCCCTGTTGCCTCTGGAATTGAAGATTGATTTACCATGTCAGACTGATACTCCTTTTAAAGTTACAATAATGTATCTATTATATAACAGATATGGTTAATTTGACAAGAGTATTATGGTCTCTGTCCCATACCGCCCTCAAGAGTGATTGTTTCACCTGACATATATTTAAAGTCGGGTGAGGCAAGCTGTACGCATACACGTCCGATTTCAAGCTCGGTATTTCCGTAGTGTCCCATTGGAGGCATATGTACATTTGCCTTGAATGCTTCCGGGTTAGCCTGTGACCAGCCTTCAAGCATTGAAGTCCATGCAAGAGGGCATACGATGTTGACGTTGATTCCGTCAGGACCCCATTCAGTTGCGGCTACACGGGACATACCCCTTATACCTTCCTTTGCAGCGGCATATGCAGCCTGACCGAAGTTTCCGAAAAGTCCGGCACCTGATGCGAAGTTAATGACGGAACCCTTTGTTTCCTTAAGGTATGGATAGCAGGCTTTCATATAATAAAATGTAGCATATAATCCTGAGTAAATAGCAAGGTTAAACTGCTCGGTAGTGTTTTCTGCAAGCTTAACGCCTGAAGCGGATGCCTGTGCATTGTTAATCAGCACATCAATTCTTCCAAACTTGGAAATAGTTTCTTCAATAACCTTGTTTACGATTTCTTCTGACGGCTCATCTGCGCTCACGTCAGCCTGACAGCAAAGTACCTGTACACCATAAAGCCTTTCAAGTTCTTCCTTTGCGTCCTCAAGCTTCTGAAGATTACGTCCTGTGATTACAAGATTTGCACCTTCCTTGGCAAAAGCAGTAGCGATACCATAGCCGATAGAGCCGGGTGTTCCGTCTGAAAGTGGACGTGGCCTGCCGCCACCAGTGATAATTACAGTTTTGTTTTCAAAATTTCCCATAAAAAGCCTCCTAAAAATAATAATATTATGATTTGATTATATGATATGATTAACATAAATACAAGCAAACAATTTATGAAAAAAGATTTGACTTTTTTTGAAAAAAAGATTTATAATATTTTAATCGAGTAGCCTATAGGTGTAAGTCCAGATTTGGATTTGCACCTTATTTTTATTTGCTGGATTATATTGCTCGGTTAAAATAAGGTTGTGGTAGCTTTCCTAAAAAGTCTCCAAAATATAATTTGGAGGTAGTTATAATGGAACAAACAAATCAGTCATTCCTTGCCAATGAAAGGGTTGGCAGTCTTATGCGTAAATACGCAATCCCATGTATTATTTCACTGCTTGTAGGGGCACTTTACAATATAGTTGACCAGATATTTATAGCAAATGCAGATTATCTTGGCTCATATGGAAATGCGGCAAATACGGTTGTATTTCCCTTAACTGTAATTGCGCTTGCAATAGCAGTCATGATTGGTGACGGATGTTGTGCCTTTGTGAGTCTAAGCCTTGGGAAAAAGCACCCGGAGGATGCTAATAGGAGCGTAGGCAATGCCATTGTACTTGCCCTTTTAAGCGGGATAGTGCTTTGCATTATTTATCTGGTATTTCAGGAGCCAATAATAGCAATGTTTGGCGGTACTGTAAATGCCGAGACATTCAGACATTCTAAAGAATATTTCTTCTATATTTCACTTGGTATACCCTTTTATATGTTTGGGCAGGCGATGAACCCTGTTATCCGTGCTGACGGAAGCCCTAAATTTGCAATGGTTTCAACCCTTGCAGGGGCGGTAATTAATATTATTCTTGACCCGATATTTATATTCATATGTAAATGGGGAATGATGGGTGCGGCTGTTGCAACTGTTATAGGACAGGTGGCTACAGCAATCCTTGCTGTATGGTATATGTTCCATACAAAAGGCATTAAGCTCTCGAAATCAGAATTTATCCTTAAAGGTGACATTGTAAGGAGGTCTCTTACTTTGGGGATATGCAGTTTCCTCTCGCAGATTTCGCTTGTTGCGGCAATGGCGGCAATCAACAATATGATTCGTAAATATGGTGCCATGGATGAAATATTTGGTCAGGAGCAGTATGCACAAATCCCTATGGCGGTGGTAGGTATTGTAATGAAATTTTTCCAGATAGTTATTTCTATAGTAGTGGGAATGGCGGCAGGCTGTATCCCTATTGTTGGATTTAACATGGGGGCAGGTCTTAAGGAGCGTGTGAGAAAGCTGTTTATAAGGCTTTTGGAGTGCGAGGCAATAGTCGGTGTTATTGCCTTTGTGATAGTGGAGTTCATGCCAAGACAGCTTATTGCAATATTTGGTGCGGCTAATGAAAGTGTTTATTATACTGACTTTGCAATAAAGGCTTTTAGGATTTACCTCTGTATGATAATATTTGCCTGTGTAAATAAGGCAACATTTATATTCCTACAGGCAATGGGAAAGGCTGTGGCATCAACGGCAATCTCAATGATTCGTGAGATAGTGTTCGGCGTTGGCTTTGCGCTTGTACTTCCTATATTCTTCGGACTTGACGGTGTACTTTATTCAATGCCTGTATCGGATATACTGACAGCGGTAATATCGGGTGTTATTATATTTTTTACATTTAAGGAGCTCAAAAGCAAACCGAAATCTGATGAATTATTAGAAAAAGTAGGCTGATTTTTACGATTTTGCATAAAAAAGCTATAAAATATAGAAAATAATTATGTAAAATGCATATTGTGAAAAATTTAATTTATTGTTAGAATAATTAGCGAATAAGGGCGTTCATTGGTGGAGACCAGAATGCCCTTTTCTGTTAATCAATAGTTGAAAAGAGGAGATTATTATGAAAAAACCAGTAAGTATTTTATTAACGGCTGCCATGGTTGCAGGCTGTCTTGCAGGTTGTGGAAGCACATCTACAACTAGCGGAACAACATCATCAACAGACAGCACAACTGCTACAACAGATAGCTCATCTGCAAGTACATCTTCAGATGCAAGTGGATTAACATTTAAAATCGGAGGTATCGGACC
>CAYTGS010000028.1:0-17287 GCA_964437435.1 uncultured Roseburia sp. | reverse complement strand
TGTGATGATGATAAAAAGCTCTATGCAATAATACGTTCAGAGTATGAAAGCTGGATAAGTGATGAAACTGTAGGAAAAGACGAGCTTTCCTGTGTCAATGTCGCAAAAATAAGGGACTTTATGAAAACAGACCTTGCACAAAGAATGGTAAATGCAAACACAAAAGGAAGGCTATATAAAGAGCAGCCTTTTGTATTAGGAGTCTCGGCAAATAAATTAAAGAGCACCTATCCCAAAAGCGAAACTGTATTAATCCAAGGTGTAATAGATATTTTCTTTTACGAAAATAATGATGAAATAATCCTAGCTGACTATAAAACTGACAGAGTAGAGACTGCTGACGAGCTTATAAACCGATATAAGGTACAGCTTGATTATTATCAGTTGGCACTAGAACGTATAACAGGGAAAAAAGTTAAGACACGGTATATTTATTCTTTTGCACTAGGACAGGAGATTGTTTGTTAAATGATAAATTTTCCATTTTTAAACGAAAAAGGTCACATAATATCCATTGTGGGGGCAGGAGGAAAGACAAGCCTTATGTATTTAATGGCTAATATTTGTGCTGATAATGGAATGAAAGTACTCGTCTCAACAACCACGCACATAATGAAGCCTACAGACGGCTCCTTTGTGGATAAGGGAATTGAAGCTGTACGACATATGTGGATAAAAGGAAGATATGCTACAGTTGGATGTGAGGCTGAAAACGGAAAAATCAGCATGATTTCAGAACTTAATGAGTACATCAATGAGGCTGATATAGTTTTTTTGGAGGCTGACGGTTCAAAGAGACTTCCCCTAAAGGTTCCAAGTGAAAATGAACCTGTAATATTAGATGAAAGCGATATAGTAATAGCGGTATGCGGAATGAGCTGCCTTGGAAAAACCTTCGGTGAAGCGTGCTTTAGGCTTAATGAGGCACAAAAGCTTCTTGGAAAAAGCACTTCAGACAAAATACAAAAAGCTGATATTGTAGAAATATTAACATCCCCAAAGGGTAGCCGTAAGAATGTCGGGGCAAGGGATTATTACATGGTATTAAATCAATGCGACAATCGAGAAATTATACAACAGGCAGAAGAAATCATGTCAGAAGTAAAACATAAAGGATTTGAAAATATTGTTGCAATAAGCATTGATGAGACTGAAAGAAATGTATAAAATTACTCCGTTTCAGGGCACACTATAGTCATCAAATGTTCAATTGTCTCATGTAGAAGCTGGCTCTGCCTTGTATTGGCGGCTTTATAATAAACTTCCTTTCCGTCACGTCGGCTGACTATTAAGCCGCCAGCTTTGAGCTGCTTTAAATGGTGGGATACGGCAGGGGTGGTCATATCCATCATAGAGGCAATATCAATAACACATTCCTCCATATGGCATAAAAGCCAGAAAATACGGAGACGGCTTGTATCGCTTAACTGTTTAAATACATCAGCAACAATCTGAAAATCCTCTATTTTATCAAGCTGTGTCTTTGTTTCCTGTATATGGTTACTGTGTCCGTGCTCATGTGGCAATACAAAATCTGACATATAAACAACACTCCTATCCATGGTTTTAATTTAGTATACTTTATTTAAAACAATTAAACAAGTAAAAAATATTTGAATTTTTCTGGATTATATATTGACATATAAAGTTAATAAGCATATACTCATATCATAAACAATTAAATAAATGCTTAATTGTTATAACGAATTATAAATACAACTTATGGAAAGGAAGAGAATATTATGAAGAAGACTTATAAGATTGAGGTAGATTGCGCAAATTGTGCTAACCTTATGGAGGATGCTGCTAAGAAGACAGAGGGTGTAAAAGATGCTGTTGTTAATTTCATGACACAGAAAATGATTGTTGAGTTCAATGAGGGGGCATCAGACAAGGACGTTATGAAGGCTGTACTTAAGAACTGCAAGAAGGTTGAGGATGACTGTGAAATATATCTGTAATCATTGTCAAAGATGAAGGAGAGATTAGCATGAATAAGAAACAGAAAAAAATGCTGGTTCGCATTATAGTAGCTGCGGTAATGCTTATTGTGTTAAATTTAATTCCTATATCAATAAGCATTGTGAATTTCATACTTTATCTTATTGCATATCTTGTGATAGGATATGATATTTTGAAAAAGGCTTTTAAGGGTATTTTAAACGGTAAGGTTTTTGATGAGAATTTCCTTATGGCGGTTGCTACGGTTGGAGCCTTTGCCCTTGCCATTTATGAGAGAAGCGGTGAGTACAACGAGGCGATAGCTGTTATGCTTTTTTACCAAATTGGTGAGCTTTTCCAGAGCTATGCTGTTGGAAAGAGCCGTAGGAATATCAGTGCCCTTATGGATATCAGACCTGACTATGCCAATGTTGAGCGTGACGGAAAGCTTGAAAAAGTTGAGCCGGATGAGGTTGAAATTGGAAGCATTATCGTGGTTCAGCCCGGTGAGAAGGTACCTATCGACGGTTTGATTGTAGAGGGTGAGTCAAGCCTTAACACAAGTGCACTTACAGGTGAAAGTTTGCCACGTGAAGCCAAATGTGGTGACGAGGTTATAAGCGGATGTATTAATATGACGGGTGTGCTAAAAATCCAGACTAATAAGGAGTTTGGTGAGTCAACTGTCTCAAAAATCCTTGAACTTGTGGAGAATGCAAGCTCTAGGAAGTCTAAATCAGAGGACTTTATTTCAAAATTTGCAAAGGTGTATACACCTGCCGTATGTTATGGAGCCTTGGCGTTGGCAATATTACCGCCTGTTGTGAGAATGTTGTTTTTGGATTTGACTCCATCATGGGGAGATTGGATTTACAGGGCGCTTACATTCCTTGTAATAAGCTGTCCGTGTGCGCTCGTTATAAGTATTCCACTTAGCTTTTTTGCAGGCATCGGTGGAGCAAGCCATGAGGGTATTTTAATCAAAGGCTCTAATTATCTCGAAACATTGTCAAAGACAAAGATAGTTGTTTTTGATAAGACAGGTACTCTCACCCAGGGAGTATTTGAGGTAGACGGAATACACCACAACGAGATGGAGGACGCTAAGCTTGTTGAGTATGCGGCACTTGCAGAGAGTGCATCCTCCCACCCTATAAGCAAGAGCTTACAGAGGGCTTATGGCAAGGAGCTTGATAGAAGCAGGGTGAGCGATATTAAGGAAATCAGCGGAAATGGCGTGACAGCAATTGTTGATGGAATTTCAGTGGCAGCAGGTAATGATAAGCTTATGAAGTCGCTTAATATTGAATTTATACCATGTCACAGCGTTGGAACTATTATCCATGTTGCAATTGACGGAAAATATGCAGGGCATATTGTAATCTCTGATATTATCAAGCCCAACTCCAAGGAAGCAATTGCATCATTGAAGAAGGCTGGAATTGCAAAGACTGTAATGCTTACGGGTGACGCTAAGAAAGTTGCCGACAAGGTATCTGAAACCCTTGGAATGGATATGGTATGTAGTGAGCTTTTGCCGGCTGATAAGGTGGCTAAGGTAGAGGAGCTTATCGCTTCAAAGGGTGATAATGAGGTGCTGGCATTCGTGGGTGACGGTATCAATGATGCACCTGTTTTGTCAAGGGCTGACATAGGTATTGCAATGGGAGCCATGGGTTCTGATGCGGCTATCGAGGCGGCAGACGTTGTACTTATGGATGATGACCCAATAAAGATTTCAAAGGCAATCAAGATTTCGAGAAAGTGTCTTAGAATAGTATATGAAAATATAGTTTTTGCCCTTATTGTCAAGTTTGCATGTCTTGCTCTTGGCGCACTAGGAATTGCAAATATGTGGTTTGCAATATTTGCAGATGTTGGAGTAATGATTATAGCGGTTTTAAATGCAATACGTGCATTGCATGTGAAGAATTTATAAGTAAAAGAGGACACATTATCACTGTGTCCTCTTATTAATATAATTTGTCTTATACTTAGAATACATAATTTTCTGACTATGGTAAAGTCCGAAATATCCTGACAGCATATAGCTGAATGATACTGCAAGCAGGAAATACGGCATACCGTCATATCCGAAAAGCTCAAAGCTGATTAACAGCGAGGTGATTGGGCAGTTTGTGACACCGCAGAACACGGAGGTCATTCCAATGGCGGCACAAAGCGTTGGTGAAAATCCAACAATATTTCCGAATAAACATCCAAAAGCTGCCCCCGTGAAGAACGAGGGAACAATTTCGCCCCCCTTAAATCCGGCACCGAGTGTTACTGCAGTGAAAATAATCTTCATGAGAAATGCCTCAGACCTTACCGAACCGTCAAAGCACTTTTCTATAACATTAATTCCCGTACCGTTGTAATCCTGATTTCCGACTAAAAGCGTAAGGATAATAATAAGGCAGCCTCCTACAAAAATTCTTATAAAAGGATTTTTAAGGTATTTTTTGTATAAATGTTCAGAACCGTGAAGGGCAACACAAAACAAAATGCTTACAAGCGCACATAAAATTGCGAGTACTGTAATTTTTACAGATGTCTCAATGCCAAAGGCAGGTATTTCCTCAATGAAAAATACTTCTGCTGAAGCTCCGAAATGTGTTGCAATTCCATGTGCAATAAGTGAAGCAACAACGCAGGGCACAAGAGCCGAATAGTGCATAATTCCAACGCTCACGACCTCCATTGAAAAAATGGCGGCTGCCATAGGTGTTCCAAAAAGCGCTGAGAAAGCGGCGCTCATGCCACACATAATCATAATGTGCTTATCCTTCTCGTCAAACTTAAATAGGCTTCCAATTCCGCTTCCGATACTTCCACCAAGCTGTAGGGCAGCCCCCTCACGTCCTGCAGAACCACCAAAAAGGTGTGTGATAAGGGTTGAAATAAAAATAAGCGGTGCCATTCTAAGGGGCAAATGGTCTCCTGAATGAATGGATGAAAGTACAAGGTTTGTTCCGGTATCTTTTTCATCATGCATTAGATGATAGGCGCCCACAATTACAAGACCGCCCAACGGAAGAAAATAAATCAGCCATGGGTGCATAGCCCTCATATTTGTCACATATGCCATCGAAAAATAAAACGCAGTGCCAACCAAGCCGACTACAATTCCGGAAATTATGGAAAAAACCACCCACTTAATGGATATTATAACCCTGTTGCAATTGTGCTTTATCTTGTGTTTAATTATATCGTTCATAAATAACGCCACCTTTATTTAAAAAATATAAGTTTACTTGCCATAAAAATATTAACAACCTGTAATTCAAAAGTCAATGAAACTATCCAATGTCTTTACAAAATTTCAAAAAAAGCTATACTGAAATTAAGCAATAAAGGGGGGTAAAACACATGAAAATTTTAGTAATCGGCGGAAGCTACTTCCTTGGCAGGGTATTTGTAATGCAGGCGGCACCGCAGCATGAAATCACAGTTTTAAACCGTGGAACTTATTCAATGGAAAGCTTAGGTGTAAATCAGATAAAAAGTGACAGGGGCGACATAAATTTATGGCGCAAAATGACGGAGGATTATGATGTAATAGTTGATTTTTGTGCATATAATCAAGGTGACATATCAACTGTTATTTCTAATATAAAAGGAAGAGTAAACCACTATATTTTCATAAGCACAGTGGATGTGTATGAGCATGGAACATTTGAACTAAAGGATGAAAACTATAGATATGAAACTCGTGAAATCCAAGGCGAATCAGGGGCCTATATAAAGGGTAAAATAGCCCTCGAAAACGAATTAAAGACAGAGTGTGGCAAAATAGGCGTTAACTATACGATACTTCGTCCTTCCATAATTTATGGACCATTTAACTATGCACCAAGGGAATCTGTATATATTCAGCTTATAGTGCAGAATAACCTCCTGCCCCACGTTACAGATGCAGATGGAAAATTCCAACTTGTTTATGTGAAGGATGTTGCACAGGCAATCATAAATTGTATAAATAATGAAAAATCCTACAATCAGACATACAACATAAGCAGTGATGAAATTATAGATTATGACAAATTTTATCAGAGTTTAAAGGAAGTCTCTGACGTAGGATTTACTGAGATACCAATGACAATACAGACTGCCGAAAGCCAGAATATCCCTCTGCCATTTCCTCTGACGGAGGCAGAGACAGAGCTTGGCAATAATACAAAAAGCAAATCAGATTTAGGAATAAAATATACCCTAATAAAAGACGGAATGGCAAAAACCTATAATGCTTTTAAAAATGTGTTCATGTCACAATAAGTATAAAGAAATTTAAAATTTAGCCGATATAGAATATATAATATTGGATATTGGAGGGATTTTTATGGCAGTAAGCTTCACTTCCACAGGGCTATTAGACAGGATTAAAAGTAATAATAATACATTTTATACAAAGACATATACAAAAAAGGTAAGGGAATCAGACGATAATATTGAAGATTTTCAGGAAAAATTCGCAGAATTTAGAAAAGCAGTAAGAAGTTTGAATAATTATTCTGAGAATGCGTCATATGATGAGAGGTTAAAAAAGCAGCTTACAAATCTGACGGATACATATAATTCAATGATTAAGGATAAGGACAGCATTACAGACAGCTCACTACAAAAACAGCTTGAAAAGCTTGACACCCTTATTGATGACAATGCTAAAAACCTAAAAAAACTTGGGATTAAGAAAACTGACGGAAAGCTTGAATTTGACGAGGATACTTTTGATGATGATGCCGACCAGAAGACAATAAATAAGCTTTTCACTGGAACTGGCTCTTTCATTGACCAGGCAGTTAAGCTTATGCGTAATATTGATAAGAGTGCGGATGATGCACGGTATGTCACAAGTGAAAAGCGTTTGGTTCAAGGGGTTAAATATAGTGGTGAAGAAATATCACAGGCAAATACATATCTGAATATAATAAATTACACCTCGGTGTTAAACAGAGTTAATAAAAATGTTCAAAATGATGAGTTTAATAACAAGGTTAATAAATATGATATGTTTGGTTTGTTTAATGATTTAATTGACAGTTTAAACTCAACAGATAAAGATGGAAAGGTTGAGGCTTTATATGATGAAAATGAAGATAAGCTTAATAGTTTAGGATTTTCATATGATGAGGACAATAAAAAATTAATCTATACTCAAGATGACGATATGGATATGACAACAGAAGAATTTAAACAGTCATATGAAGCTCTCTTTGGAGACTCTGCCACATTTACGTCAAAGCTCAATGATTATGGCAAGGAAGGCTATAATGAAACAATGAAGCTTAGTGAGATAAAAGTGACAATAGACGAGTATGTATAGAACATGTATAAAACATTTATAGTACAAAACCGGATAGCAACAAAACTATCCGGTTTTATTTTATCTAATTTATGTTTCTGTTTCTAACTGACATCATATCCAAATAAAAATTAGCCGCCGTCATCTTCATATAAGGAAGAACCCATATAAGCGCAATACCACAGGTAAATACACTAAGAAACATCAACGGTACAAAGCTAAAATACATCATAAACAGTCTAAACTTATTACCATGCATAACATCAAAGCACTTCTTAAGAATTTCTGTAACGCTTTGGTTAGGAAAATCAAGTAACATGTAATAAGCCGGGAAAAAAGGCAATGTGAGTATAAATGAAATTATCGAGCATACAAACATTATAACATAATATTTCATAGCTGAATTTGTAAATATATTATAGGACTCAAGCATATCATAAGTATCGGCAGAGACCTCTCCTGTCATCAGGCTGCCAATTCCGCCAGTGGCGTAGCTGTTAAAAAAAACATTATTGTCTAAAATATCGGAAAACTGAATGGTTGCAATCTCCACTGGAATCATGCATATAGAGTTTATTGCCACCAAGATAAGACCAATTTTAATAGCCCGTACAAAGTGGTGTTGATAACCAAAAAACAAATCCTTAATATTGCTTTTCATATTGCAGGCGGACTTCATGAAAATAAAGGCAACACCCACGTCAAGAACTGATACAAGCACCTCGGCAATAAAAACAAAGATGTAATTTAGAATATACCCAATAGTATTGGTTGAGGGTATAAGCATAGAAACTATATCTATAACAGCATATGAGATAATCGTATTTAAAAGTACAGTCCCGATAAGTATTCCCATATAATGGCTAGTCTGCGTTCTCGCAAGAAACTTAAGTTCGGCATTGCTTTTATATTGTGATTTAGGCATAATAAAATTCCTTTCTATTTAAACATAACGCCATTGTATCATGTTTATTTCAATAAAACAATTAATTTGATATTAATTCAATACAAAATCCACTGATTAGCTTGAATGAATAGCCAATTTATTTTATAATTAAAAAGTATGGGATTATATTCCATGTTAATAAAGTGATTTTAAAGAGGAAGAAATTAATTTATGGACATTATTTTAAAACTGAAAGAAGAATTAAATGTTGAGAAATGGCAGGTTGAGGCTGCCGTAAAGCTCATAGATGAGGGAAATACAATCCCTTTCATCTCCAGATACCGTAAGGAAGTCACTGGCTCGCTAAATGATGAGGTGTTAAGGAATTTAAACGAGAGACTTGGCTACCTTAGAAATTTGGAGGAGAAAAAGACACAGGTTCTTGGAAGCATAGAAGAACAGGGAATGTTAACTGACGAATTAAAGGATAAAATCCTCGCAGCAGAGACAATGGTTGTTGTGGAGGATTTATACCGCCCATACAGACCAAAGAGAAAGACTAGGGCAAGCGTGGCAAAGGAAAAGGGCTTGGATGGACTTGCAAATATTATACTTGCACAGGAAACTTCAAAATCACTCATAGAGGAGGCAGAAAGCTATGTAAATGACGAAAAGGAAGTAAATAACGTTAAAGATGCTATTCAGGGTGCAATGGATATAATTGCCGAAATGGTTTCAGATAATGCCGACTATAGGGCTTACATAAGGGATGCAACTTTTGAGGAAGGCAAAATAATAAGTACTGCAAAGGACGAAAAAGTTCAGAGCGTATATGAAATGTACTATGATTTTGAGGAGCCGGTAAAGGCAATCGCAGGACACAGGATTTTGGCACTGAACCGTGGAGAGAATGAGAAAATTCTTAATGTTAAAATTGAAGCCCCTGTAGAGCGCATTATGCGATATTTGGAGACAAAGCTAATTACAAGGGATAATGAAAATACAACTTTGGCGTTGCAGGAGACGATAAAGGACAGCTATGAGCGTCTCATTGCCCCTGCAATAGAGCGTGACATTAGGAACGAACTTACTGAAAAGGCAGAGGATGGTGCAATTTCAGTATTCGGAAAGAATTTAGAGCAACTCCTAATGCAACCGCCAATCGCAGGAAAGGTAGTCCTAGGCTGGGACCCTGCCTTTAGAACAGGCTGTAAGCTTGCAGTGGTTGACGGCACGGGAAAGGTTCTTGATACAAAGGTAATTTATCCCACGGCACCGCAGAATAAGGTTGAGGAATCCAAGAAAGAGTTAAAGAAGCTTATTGATAAATATAATGTAAGCCTGATTTCGGTTGGAAACGGCACGGCATCTAGGGAATCAGAGCAGGTAATCGTCGAGCTTATCAAGGAGCTTGACAGACCAGTTCAATACGTAATTGTAAATGAGGCAGGCGCATCAGTTTACTCTGCAAGTAAGCTTGCTACAGAGGAATTTCCGAACTTTGACGTAGGACAGCGAAGTGCGGCATCAATCGCAAGGAGACTTCAAGATCCCTTGGCGGAGCTTGTAAAGATTGACCCAAAGTCAATCGGAGTAGGTCAGTACCAGCATGACATGAACCAGAAAAAATTGAGTGAGGCTCTCAACGGTGTAGTGGAGGATTGCGTTAACAAGGTGGGGGTGGACTTAAATACTGCATCAGCCTCCCTGCTCGAGTACATATCGGGAATTACGAAGACAATCGCCAAGAATATCGTAGATTACAGGGAGGCAAATGGACGCTTTACTAATAGGAAGCAGCTTTTAAAAGTTGCAAAGCTAGGACCAAAGGCTTATGAACAGTGCGCAGGATTTATGCGTATCACTGACGGCGATAATCCCCTTGATGCTACGAGTGTACATCCGGAGTCATACGAGGCAGCCCTAAATTTGCTTGAAAAGTTAAATATCTCAATGGATGATTTAAAGGAAATCCAGAAAAATGCTGCAAATGCTAAACCTGCGAAATCGGAAAATAATAAAAAATACAAAAGCAAAAATAAGCAAAATATAGTCATAAAGAATACAAACACAGCTATGGGAAAAGCCCTTGCGGCAGCAATGGGAGGCATTTCCCTTGATGCGTCAGAAAAGCCACAGAATGATAATAAACAGGAGCAATCCACAGTAGCTTCAGGCGGACTTGAAAAGCGTGTCAAAGATAAGAAAAAAATGGCAGCCGAGCTTGGAATTGGGGAAATAACCCTCACAGATATTTTAAAGGAGCTTGAAAAGCCTGCAAGGGACCCACGAGAGGATATGCCAAAACCAATCCTTAGAAGTGACGTTCTCGACATGAAAGACTTAAAACCCGACATGATACTCAAAGGCACTGTTAGAAATGTAATCGACTTTGGTGTGTTCGTTGACATAGGGGTACATCAGGACGGACTTGTACATATCTCACAGATTACTGATAAGTATATTAAGCACCCACTAGAGGCAGTGAGCGTAGGCGATATCGTAGACGTTAAGGTACTTGACGTTGATGTTGCAAAGAAGCGAATATCCCTCACAATGAGACTTGATAAGGACAACAAGAAAAAATAAGGAGATAAATAATGAGCACATTTTTTACAAACATAATAGAAAACGTAACTTTTGTATTAGAATTTCTTGGACTGGTTGCCGCTATGATAGTCATAGCGGTAGTTGCCGAAAAATTAATTGCAAGGAAAAATAAAATCACAGGCAGAATTCTCACTACAAGGAAAATCGCAATGATAGGAATGTTTTCCGCAGTGGCGGGAATACTTATGTTATTTGAAGTGACATTGCCCTTTATAGCCCCGACATTCTATAAGATAGACATAAGTGAGCTTCCTGTTCTTATATGTGGCTTTGCGTTTGGACCGGTGGCAGGAGTTTTGACTGAGTTTATCAAAATCATTATTAAGCTAATATTTAAGCCTACCTCGACAGCTTTCGTAGGAGAGCTTGCAAACTTCTGTGTGGGATGTACAATGATTTTGACAGCTACAATCATTTATCATTTTAAGAAGAAAAAGAAGACAGCGATAATAGGCTGTGTCGCAGGAACCTTAGTAATGTCTGTCTTTGGAACATTGTTTAATGCCGTTTACCTGCTTCCAACATTTGCGGTAATGTATGGAATGCCTCTTGATGCCCTTATTGGAATGGGAACGGCAATAAACAGCAACATAACAGGAGTTTATACGTTTGTGGCATTTTGTGTCGCACCACTAAACCTTATAAAAGGAACGTTGGTTTCAATCCTTACATTTGTACTATATAAGCCATTAAGCCCAATTCTGCATGATAGTGGTCATAGTCATTAATCAGGTAGTTTGCAATCCTTTTTTATTATTTATAGAAAGGCAGGACAAATAAATGGAACTTGAATTTGATGTCAAAATAACAGCAACAGCAATGTATGATTATCTCTTGTACCATACCTATACAAGCTTGTCGGGATTGTTGGGAACAATAGTAGGAGTGTTTTTAATCATGGCATTTATTGCAACAAAATATCCTATATATTTAATCGCAGGAATAGTTTTAATCGTGTATCTTCCATGCTCACTTTTCCTTAAGGCTAATCAGCAAGTTGTAAATACTCCTGCTTTTAAGGAACCGCTTCATTATAAAATGACAGATGAAGGAATAAGCGTATCACAGGGTGAAAATGAGGAACATCAAAGTTGGGAGAGCTGCTATAAGGCAATATCCACAAGTAAAAGTATCATAATATATACCTCAAGGGCAACCGCATCAATATTTCCCAAATGCGATTTGGGAGACAAAAAGGATTCCCTTATCCAGATGATATCAACACATATGTCCCCTAAAAAGGTTAAGATAAGATGAGCAATGCTATAATAATAGAAACAAATACTCCTAAGGAAACTTTTGAGGCAGGTAGGAAACTCGGAGAAAACGCTGTTCCAGGAGATATTTTTACATTAAACGGTGATTTGGGAGTGGGAAAAACCGTGTTCACCCAAGGCGTAGCCGCAGGATTGGGAATAGCTGAGAATGTAAACAGCCCCACATTCACAATCGTTCAGGTTTACGAGAAGGGCAGGCTCCCATTCTATCATTTTGATGTTTACCGGATTGGTGATATAGAGGAAATGGATGAGATAGGCTATGAGGACTATTTCTACGGACAGGGACTTTGTATTATTGAGTGGGCAAATCTTATAGAGGAATTAATTCCCGAAAATGCTCGCCATATTACAATAGAGAAGAATCTTGAAAAAGGATTTGATTACCGCAAAATTACGATAAATTAAGTTATAAGAAAAAAGACAGAGGAATTATAATGAAAATTCTTGCACTAGACAGTTCTGGACTTGTGGCATCGGTTGCCATTGTTGAAAATGATAACATAGTGGCTGAGTATACAGTAAACCACAAAAAGACCCACTCCCAAACTTTGCTCCCAATGCTTGATGAGGTAAAGAAAATGACAGAGCTTGACCTTCATACAGTGGATGCTATAGCAGTGGCAGCGGGACCAGGCTCATTCACGGGACTTAGAATTGGTTCAGCCACGGCAAAGGGATTAGGGCTGGCACTTGATTTGCCTATAATCCCGGTGCCGACAGTTGATGCGTTAGCCTACAATTTATATGGGAACGATAAGTTGGTATGCCCTATTATGGATGCCAGAAGAAATCAGGTATATACAGGGTTGTACGAATTTGTGAAAGGTCAGGCTTTGGACGCTTCATATGAAATGAGGATTGTCGAAAAACAGTGTGCTACAGCCATAACAACCATAGTTGACATAATAAATAGTGTTTGTTCCAAAAATGATAAGGATGTCATATTTTTGGGAGATGGAGTTGACGTATATAGGGATAAAATAGCCGAGCTTATAAAAGTAAGATATAGCTTTGCGCCACCATGTGCCAACCGTCAGCGTGCTGCCTGCGTTGCAACCCTCGGAATGGAATTGTACAAAAAAGGAATATATGAAAGCGCAGCAGACCACGCTCCTAATTATCTCAGACTATCACAGGCAGAGCGTGAAAGAGCAGAGAAGAAAATTGAGTAGAAAGAAGGAAATAGTGATAAATTATCATATACGTGAGTTGGAAAGGAAAGATTTGGAGGAAGTAACTGCACTTGAAGCCTCCTGTTTTTCGATGCCGTGGAAATATAGTGATTTTGAAGAAATCCTTACAACTCCCTATCGGTTTTATCTTGTGGCAGCTTCACATGATGAGCCTCAGACAATTCTCGGTGGCTGTATGCTTACAAGCATAGCCGGAGAAGGTGATATTACTAACGTAGCGGTTTTGGAACAATATAGAAAAAATAATATAGCCACATCACTTTTATCACGAATTATCGAATTTGGAAAAACAAACTGTAATATAACGGCTTTTACGCTTGAAGTAAGGAGCAAAAATATTCCGGCAATAAGGCTGTACGAGAAAGCGGGCTTCATCTCAGAGGGAATAAGACCAAATTTCTATGACCAGCCAAAGGATGACGCTGTTATCATGTGGCTAAGGTAAAGTGAGAAGAAGGAGTTGATTAATATACTGGATATATGTTTATTAGGAACCGGTGGAATGATGCCGCTTCCGTATAGATGGCTGACCTCGCTTATGGCTAGGTACAACGGAATAAGTGTCCTCATTGATTGCGGTGAGGGTACACAGATAGCAATGAAAGAAAAAGGATGGAGCCCTAAGCCCATAGATATAATGTGTTTTACACACTATCATGCAGACCACATATCAGGACTTCCCGGAATGTTGCTTACAATGGGAAATGCCGAAAAGACGACCCCCCTGACAATTATAGGGCCAAAAGGACTTTCGAGGGTTGTAAATGCCTTAAGGGTAGTGGCACCAGAGCTTCCGTTTGAAATAAAATACGTAGAAATAACAGAAAACGAGCAGAGCTTTGAATTTGACGGATTTAGGATAGAAGCTTTTCGTGTAAATCATAATGTGATATGTTATGGTTACAATATAGTGATAGACCGTAAGGGAAAATTTAATGTTGACAGTGCGTTAGCTCTTGGACTAGAGAGAAAATACTGGGGAATACTTCAAAAAGGCGAGAAAGTGGAGCTTGACGGAAAAGTTTACACCCCAGAAATGGTCATGGGTGAAGCAAGAAAAGGATTAAAACTTACATATTGTACTGATTCAAGACCAACAGAAGGTATAATCAAAAACGCAAAAAATGCCGATTTATTTATATGTGAAGGAATGTATGGCGAACCTGACAAAAAGGAAAAGGCAAAGGAATATAAGCACATGACCTTTTATGAGGCAGCGGCAATGGCTAAAGAGGCAAATGTCACAAAGATGTGGCTTACGCATTATTCGCCGTCCCTCACAAGACCGGAAGAATATAAAAATGAAGTGCAGGCAATATTTCCTCAGACTTACATTGCAAAGGACGGTTGGAGTGAAGAATTGATGTTTGAGGATTGAAAAGCCTGACAATCACATTAACGAAAGGGGTATTACAATGGGAAAGTCAAAAGGAATAAAAGGAACGATAGTAGTAATAATTTTAGTCGTGCTTGTAGCAGGATATTATTTCTATTTATCAAATTATCGAGAGCAGACTGATGAAACGGAAATTACAGCCGTTCAGGATGTGCTGCTTCGAGATTTGGATACAAATTATCCTCCTACTCCTAGGGAAGTCTTGAAATATTACAGCAATATCACAAAATGTCTCTACAATGACAAATATACAGAAGAACAGTTGGAGCAAATGGCAGACAAGCTGCTTGAATTGTATGACGAAGAACTTGCCGAAAATAATCCAAGGGAACAGTACATTAAAGATTTAAAAAATGATGTGTCTGATTTTACAAAAAATGGATACTCTATAGTAAGTTACACTACGTCATCAAGTACTGACGTGGAAGAATTTACACAGGACGGAAGATCATGTGCAAGATTATATTGTACATATTCAGTTAAAAGCGGTGCTAACTACACAACCTCAAGGCAGGAGTTTATCCTTAGAAAAGAAACAGAAACAGGACATTGGAAAATACTTGGATTTGACCTTGTAAATCCCGAATAAACCTTATATTAATTAGCAGGAAGGATTACTAATTATAATGGAAACAAACAAAGAAGATATATTGATACTTGCGATAGAAAGTTCCTGCGATGAGACGGCAGCCTCTGTTGTAAAAAACGGGCGAGAAGTTCTATCGAACATAATCTCATCGCAGATAGACCTTCATACCATATATGGTGGTGTGGTGCCTGAGATTGCATCAAGAAAACATATTGAAAAGATAAATCAGGTAATAGATGAGGCTCTTAAAGAAGCAGAAGTAGTATTAGATGATATCACCGCAATTGCTGTCACCTATGGACCGGGGCTTGTCGGTGCGCTGCTTGTGGGGGTATCGGAAGCCAAGGCAATAAGCTTTGCCACGGGAAAACCACTCGTAGGTGTGCATCACATAGAAGGGCATATAAGCGCTAATTTTATTGAAAATAAGGAGCTTGAACCGCCTTTTGCATGTCTCGTTGTTTCAGGAGGACATACACATCTTGTTGTGGTTAAGGACTATGGAGAGTATGAAATTCTGGGCTGCACGAGGGATGATGCCGCAGGTGAGGCGTTTGACAAGGTGGCACGTGCAATAGGGCTTGGTTATCCCGGCGGACCAAAGATAGATAAGCTTTCAATGGAAGGAAATTCTGACGCAATAAAATTCCCCAGGGCAAAGGTTGACGGTTCCAATTATGACTTCAGCTTTAGCGGGCTTAAATCAGCAGTATTAAATTATCTTAATTCCTGTGAGATGAAAGGTATAGAAGTAAACCGTGCAGACGTGGCAGCCTCATTCCAAAAGGCTGTTATAGATGTTTTGGTGGAGCATGCCCTTAATGCAGTAAAGGAATATGGTTTTAATAAATTTGCAATAGCAGGGGGCGTGGCATCTAATTCGGCGCTTCGTACTGCCTTTAAGACGGAATGTGCAAAACAAAATATCAAGTTTTATAATCCGTCCCCAATATTC
Source organism: uncultured Roseburia sp. (assembly GCA_964437435.1). GTDB lineage: Bacteria > Bacillota > Clostridia > Lachnospirales > Lachnospiraceae > COE1. Next base: position 1,135 of record CAYTGS010000028.1, on the reverse strand, counting down.
TGTACTGACAATGCTGCAATGATAGGTGTGGCGGGATATTATGAATATGTAAAGGGAACAAGAAGCGGTTATGATTTGAATGCAATACCAAATCTGAAATTAGGTGAAAGATAACATGTTTAAAGCGACGGCAATAGTCCTGGCGGCAGGTCAGGGTAAACGCATGAAAAGCAAAGTCCATAAACAATATTTACTTATTAAGGATAAGCCCGTTCTGTATTATTCGCTCAAGGCATTTGAAGAAAGCATTATAGATGATATTGTGCTTGTGGCTGGAAAAGGCGAGAGGGAATTTTGCAAAAATGAGATTGTTTCTAAATATGGTTTTAACAAAGTGAGAACGATTGTTGAGGGTGGGGCTGAAAGATATCATTCAGTCTCAAATGGAATAAATGCAATTACGTGGAATTGTGATTATGTATTTATACATGATGGTGCCAGACCGTTTGTAAATAATGAAATAATAGAGCGTGCATATAATGAAGTTAAAAAATCCAATGCATGTATAGTGGGAATGCCTGTTAAAGACACGATAAAGATATCTGATAAAGAAGGTTATGTTGCCGACACACCTGTACGCTCCTTAGTATGGCAGGTTCAGACCCCTCAGGTATTTGAAAAGAAATTAATTACAAGAGCGTATAATAAATTGATTGAAAAAGAAAAGGAATTGTTGGCGCAGGGAATATTAATTACTGATGATGCAATGGTGGTAGAGTATTTTGAAAATATTCCTGTAAAGCTTGTGGAGGGTTCATATCAAAATATTAAGATAACAACTCCGGAGGATTTGAGGATTGCACAAGTAATTGGAAGCTTGTAAATTTAGTGTTATAAAAGTTTTTGGAAAAACTTTGAAAAAAACGTTGACATATACTAAAACACATGATAATATAAAACACGTCGCTGACGCAGACAACTGCAAAACAGTCACAAATGTACTTTAAAAATTGGATAGTGTACTTCAAAAAGCTAATTAAAAAAGTTGAAAAAAGATGTTGACAAAAGACTAGTGAGTATGTATAATAAATCTTGCTCGTGAGCGAGAGGAAGACTAGTCGAAGCAATCGAAGCGATAATTTAATATAGTTTATGGAGAGGTATCGAAGTGGTCATAACGAGGCGGTCTTGAAAA
>CAYTGS010000027.1:0-17324 GCA_964437435.1 uncultured Roseburia sp. | reverse complement strand
CTCTCAAAGCTCCCTGTGCAAGCGCAAGAAGCTCATCCTCGCCGGGATAAACAGTAAATGGAGCAATAAATCCAGCCCTCTCTTTAAGAGTGGCTACAACTTCCTTATCATAAGCAATACCGCCAGTAACAATAATTTGGTCAACCTTACCGTTAAGCACGCAAGCCATAGAACCGATATCCTTAGCCATCTGTAACATAAACGCCTGTTTAGTCTCGGCAGCCTTCTCATTGCCCTCATTAGCCATCTTAGTCACCTCACGCATATCATTGGTTCCAAGATAAGCATTAAATCCGCCATTGCCGACGAACTTCTTATATACTTCCTTCTCGGTATATTTTCCAGAGAAGCACATCTTAATAAGGGCACCGCTGGGAACAGCACCAGCACGCTCGGGAGAAAATGCACCGTCACCGTCCAAGGCGTTAAATACGTCAACAACCTTTCCGTATTCATGAGCACCAACAGAAACACCGCCACCCATGTGTACAACAATAAGTCTAAGTGAATCATAAGGCTTTCCGATTTCCTTAGCATACCTTTTAGCAACCGCTTTTTGATTTAAGGCATGGAACACGCTGTTACGTGGAATTTCAGGCACACCTGAATACCTTGCGATAGGCATAAGCTCGTCTACAACTACAGGGTCAACGATATATGAGGGAACACCAATCTCGTCACCAATCTCCCTGGCAAGAATACCGCCAAGGTTGGAAGCGTGCTGTCCCTGAACACCAATCTTCAAATCCTCCAAGAGTGCATCGGTTACAGCATATGTACCGCCGGGAATAGGCTTTAACATACCGCCACGACCTACTACAACATTAAGTGACTTTATATCGAAGTTTTTAGAAGCAAGTAAGTCAGTAATAATTTTCTTCCTAAAATCCTTTTGGTCAACAATAGACGCATACTTAGAAATTTCCTCTGTTGAATGTCTCAATGTCTCCTCAAACAACAAAGTTTCATCCTCGAACACACCAATCTTAGTAGAAGTAGAGCCTGGATTAATAATTAAACTCTTAACAGCCATTTTCAATTCCCCCTTATTTATTTTTGCTCATTGCTTCCGCTACAACGGCAGCGAGTGCGATAGAGTTAAGCTTTGCCTCAAATGAGTCAGAACGTGAAGTAAGAATAACAGGTGCAGCAGTACCGGTTAAGATGTTTCCGTTCTTGACATCGCAAAGATGTGTGAGAACCTTGTATACAAGATTTCCAGCGTGGATATCAGGAAATAGGATAACGTCAGCATCTCCGGCAATCTTTCTTCCTGTTCCGCCTTTGTGGCTTGCAGCAGCAGCGTCGATAGCCATATCCATAGAGAGGGGACCATCGATAACGCAACCTGTAATTTTGCCCTCGTCATTCATCTTGGAAAGCTCGTCAGCGTCCACTGTACAAGGCATCTTAGGGTTTACAACCTCAACTGCGGCTACCGGTGCAACCTTTGGATTAGGAATACCGCATGCATGGCAAACCTCAACAGTGTTATTTATAATAGCAACCTTATCTTCAAGTGTGGGATATGTCATAAAAGCAACGTCTGATAGGAATAAAAGACGTTCTATTCCCTTGATTTCAAATACGCACACATGAGAAAGCGCCTTCCCTGTACGAAGACCAACTTCCTTGTCAAGCACGCTCTTTAAGAAGTTCTTGGTATCAATAAGTCCTTTCATGTACATGTCAGCCTTGCCGTCATGAACAAGCTTTACGGCTGTATGGGCAGCCTGAACGTGGTCTGTTTCATTGATAATCTCAAAGCCTGATAAATCCATTCCCATATTGCCGGCAATCTCTTTGATTTTTAATTCATCACCGACTAAAATAGCGTCAGCAATGCCTTTCTCCTTTGCAGCCTTGACAGCTTCCAATACAGGCTCGTCCTCGGCTACTGCTACGGCAACCTTCTTACGGTTGCATTCATAAACTTTTTTAAGTAAATCATCAAAACCTTTGCTCATTTGAAATACCTTTCCTTTCGTTTACATACTAAAAACATTTTAAAGTTATTGTGAATTAACACCTATTTGTTAAAATAATAACACTTAAAAAAACAACGGTCAAGGATATACTAAAAAAACAGGAAAAGTAAGATTGAATTTTACATAAAAGACTGTTACACTGTATTGTGATGTTGTGATATTAATGAGGAGATGAAAAAATGACTCTTAAAGAATTACAAATAGGAAAAACAGCGTCGGTTGTTTCAGTAGGCGGTGAGGGTGCGCTAAGGCAGCACTTCCTTGATATGGGGCTTATACCGGGTGTGACTGTTACAATGGTAAAATATGCTCCAATGGGGGACCCAGTTGAGCTTATGATACACGGTTATGAGCTTACATTAAGGCTTGCAGACGCTGAGAAAATTGAAATCGAAAATGTACATGAGGCAGTGCTTGAAAATGAGACTGATAATTTGCAAGGGAAAAATAAGAAAAAGGCGCATCATCCGGGATTTGGCGAAGGCGGAAAGTTTCATGTAAAGGCGGATGAAAATCCGCTTCCGGAAAGCGAGGTGCTCACATTTGCTCTTGCAGGAAACCAAAATTGCGGTAAGACAACATTGTTTAACCAGCTAACAGGCTCAAATCAGCATGTGGGAAATTTTCCTGGAGTAACTGTTGACAGGAAAGACGGAATGATAAAGGGAAAGACTAACACCCTTGTGACGGATTTACCGGGAATTTATTCAATGTCACCATACTCAAACGAGGAGATAGTGACAAGGCAGTTTGTGTTAAATGAACATCCCAAAGGAATTATAAACATAGTAGATGCCACCAACATAGAAAGAAATCTATACCTTACAATGCAGCTTTTGGAGCTTGATATTCCAATGGTGCTTGCCCTTAACATGATGGACGAGGTAAGGGAGAATGGAGGTTCAATTAGGGTAAATGAGCTTGAGGAAATGCTTGGAATACCAGTTATTCCAATTTCAGCAGCAAAAAATGAGGGTATAGATGAGCTTGTTGACCATGCGCTGCATGTGGCAAAGTATCAGGAACGTCCCGGAAGACAGGATTTTTGTGGAGCTGATGATAACGGCGGTGCAGTACACAGATGTCTCCATGGAATAATGCATTTAATTGAAGACCATGCAGTAAAGGCTGACATTCCTGTAAGGTTTGCGGCATCAAAGCTTGCGGAGGGTGATGAGAGAATACTTAATAAGCTTGGTTTGGATACAAATGAAAAGGAAACTTTGGAACACATTATCAAACAGATGGAGAAAGAACGTGGACTTGACCGTGCGGCAGCTATAGCTGATATGCGTTTCTCATTTATAGGAAAAATATGTAAGGAAACAGTTGTAAAGCCACACGAGAGCAAGGAACACGCACGGAGCGCAAGGATTGACAAAATCCTTACAGGGAAATATACAGCAATACCTTCATTTGTAGTGATAATGGCAGCCGTATTCTGGCTTACTTTCGGTGTTATCGGGGCATGGCTTTCCGATTTACTTGAAATGGCAATAGGGGCGTTGACTGACCTTGTCGCCACTGCAATGGAGGCGGCAAAGGTTAATGAGGTATTGCAGTCTTTGGTAATAGATGGAATATTTAACGGTGTGGGAAGCGTATTAAGCTTTCTGCCTATAATAGTGACCCTGTTTTTCTTCCTTTCGCTTTTGGAGGACAGCGGATATATGGCGAGGGTTGCTTTTGTAATGGATAAGCTTCTTAGGAAAATAGGACTTTCAGGAAGAAGCATAGTGCCAATGCTTGTTGGATTTGGATGTACTGTTCCCGGAGTTATGGCAAGCCGCACGCTTCCCTCAGAGCGTGACAGAAAACTCACCATAATGCTTACACCGTTTATGAGCTGTTCGGCAAAGCTTCCCATATATGCGTTTTTCACGGCGGCATTTTTCCCGGAACACGCTGCAATAGTTATGGTTGGACTTTATTTTGTGGGAATAATTGTCGGAATAGTGATGGCGCTTTTGATGAGATGCTTTAGGTTCAAGGGTGAGGCGGTTCCATTTGTTATGGAACTTCCAAACTACAGAATGCCCGGAGCCAAAAATGTGGCACAGCTTTTATGGGAAAAGGCAAAGGATTTTTTACAGAGGGCATTTACAGTTATCTTTGTGGCAACAATTGTAATATGGTTCTTGCAGACCTTTGATATCAGGTTAAACGTTGTGACTGATTCCAAGGACAGTATACTTGCCTCTATTTCTGGAATAATTGCACCAATATTTGCTCCACTTGGCTTTGGTGACTGGCGAATATCGACAGCCCTTATAACAGGTTTTATGGCTAAGGAAAGCGTTGTATCCACATTGTCAGTTCTCTTTGGAGATACGTCAGTGCTTCTAGGGACTATATCTACACTGTCCGCAGCAAGCCTGTTAGTATTCTGTCTGTTGTATACACCATGTGTTGCAGCCATTGCCTCTGTAAAGAGGGAGTTGGGGGGCAAGTCGGCAGTACTCATGGTAGTAGGGCAGTGTGTAATTGCATGGATATGTGCATTTATCGTAAGGATAATCGGATTATTGCTTGGATTTTAAATAAAAAACTAGGGGATGCCATACATTATGACATCCCCCTGTTCATTAACCCTAGAACTTTAATATGTGAAATACTACCCCATTACAACTTCTACGTTGACATCAGTTTTTCCGCTTTCAAATGGAATTATGCATCCCTTTACAGCCTTTCCGTCAACAGTCATAGATACAACACCCTTTTGAACCTTGTTAGGATTTTTAACATCAATATGATATACAACATCTCTAAAACGCCTTGTGAGCTTGAAATCGCCAAAGTCAGCAGGCACGCAGGGATTAATACTCAGTCCCTTGTGCGTTGGATAAACGCCTAAAATATACTGTGAAATATTTGTAAATGTCCATGCGGCTGTTCCGGTAAGCCAACTGTTTTTTGCCTCACCATGGTATTTAGCATCACGTCCTGCAACCATCTGTGAATATACATATGGTTCAGTCCTGTGTATTTCGCTTATTTCCTCAACATAGGCAGGACAGGTTTTTTGGTAAATCTCAAATGCCCTGTCGCCTCGTCCTATTACAGTTTCTGCTATTGAAACCCATGGGTTATTGTGGCAGAATATACCCGCATTCTCCTTATATCCGGGTGGATATGAAGAAATTTCACCAAGCTCAACGTGATATTTTGTATATGCAGGCTGTAAAATCATTACACCATATTTTGTATCAAGCCTTTCCTTGACGGAATCAAGTGCTTTCTTTGCAAGACCCTCCTCAACACCTATTCCTGCAAGTACGCAAAATCCCTGTGGTTCTATATAAATCTGACCTTCCTCACATTCCTTTGAACCAACCTTGTGGCTGTAGGCATCATAAGCCCTGACAAACCACTCACCGTCCCAGCCATCCTTTAGAACGGCATCATACATTAATTTGACTTCATTTCTCGCCCTCTTAGCCTCGTTGTCATCGCCTAGAAGCTCTGCAAGCTGGGCATACTCCTCGCCATATTTTACAAACATTCCGGCAATAAACACTGACTCGGCAACTGGTCCCTCGCTTGGTCCGAAAGTCTGGAAGGACTCACCCGGATGCTCTGAGAAGCAGTTAAGGTTAAGGCAGTCATTCCAGTCTGCACGTCCGATAAGCGGCAGCTTATGAGGTCCTTTGTGATTAACTATATAATCAAATGAACGCCTTAAATGTTCCATGAGGGTAGTTGCAACACTCATGTCATTGTCATATGGAACCTGCTCATTTAAAATGCTTATATCCCCTGTTTCACGCACGTAAGCGCTTGTTCCTGCAATAAGCCAAAGCGGGTCGTCATTAAAGCCGCTTCCTATATCGGAATTTCCCTTTTTGGTTAGTGGCTGGTACTGGTGGTAAGCGCTGCCGTCTTGGAACTGTGTAGAGGCAATGTCAATAATCCTTTCCCTTGCCCTGTCTGGGATAAGGTGAACAAAGCCAAGTAAATCCTGACATGAATCCCTAAATCCCATTCCACGTCCTATTCCTGACTCGTAATATGAAGCGGAACGGCTCATGTTAAATGTTACCATGCATTGATATTGGTTCCATATATTAACCATTCTGTTAACCTTGTCGTTTGAAGATTCAACCACATAACGGCTAAGGAGTTTCTCCCAGTAATCGTTAAGCTCTTTAAAAGCCTTGTCAACGTCGGCATCGGTGCTGTATTTTGCTATCATTTCGTTTGCGGGCTTTTTGTTTACAACATTGGGAGCCTCAAATTTATCATCAACCGGATTTTCAATATATCCAAGCAGGAATACATATGATTTTTCCTCTCCCGGATTAAGAGAGATATTTATCTGGTGCGCTGCGATAGGCGACCAACCGCTTGCTATTGAATTTGTGCATTTGCCATTAATAACTGCGTCGGGCTTATCAGCACCGTTATATGTACCTATAAAGCTGTCACGGATTGTATCAAAACCGTCAACCTTGGTGTTTACAGTATAAATGGCGTAATGGTTTCTGCGCTCTCTGTATTCTGTCTTGTGATATATTGTTGAGCCGATGACCTCAACCTCGCCAGTACTTAAATTCCTTTGGAAGTTTCTTGAGTCATCATCCGCATTCCAAAGACACCATTCGACATAAGAGAAAAGTGATATTGTCTTTGGGGTATTGCCCTCGTTTTTAATCTTAACCTGTGAGATTTCACAGTTGTCATTCATCGGAACAAATGTAAGGACTGATGCCTTGACATTGTTTTTGGATGAGGTAAATCGGCTGTATCCGATACCGTGGCGGCATTCGTAAGAATCAAGGTCTGTCTTGGTCGGTTGCCAGCCGGGATTCCAAATCGCATCCCCGTCCTTTATATAGAAATATTTTCCGTTTGTATCATATGGGACATCATTATAGCGGTAGCGTGTAAGACGTAAAAGCTTAGCATCCTTATAAAATGTATATCCTCCGCATGTATTAGAAATAAGTGAGAAGAAATCCTTGCATCCCAAGTAGTTTATCCATGGGAGTGGAGTCTTTGGTGTGGTAATGACATATTCACGATTAGCGTCGTCGAAATATCCAAATTTCATTTTTATTCTCCTTTACATATACTATGGGTTAATAGTTAGCTAAACACGAAAACGATTAAGTTAAGCTGATATATTAAATTTATCACAACTCAGTGTATAAATGCAAGAACAAATTAATTAAAAACGTCAAAAAGTATAACCGATTTGTAAAATTTTTAGCTATTTTCGTCGAAACTTTCGTGTGATTACATAATTTAGTCAAAAAAAGAGCTCTTTTGACTCACAAAAATCGTTGAAAAATAAGGGATTGAAAAGAAAATGGTTTTAAAATATGCAAAAATCTACATAAATTTTCAAAAAATACTTGCGCAATTATGCAAATTGATGTATAGTAAAAATACGCAAACGATTAAGTTGTAAAAATACATACAGATTAACATAAATAAGGGAGAAGGGTTAATATGGTTTCCATGAAGGATATTGCCGCCGTGTGCGGGGTGTCTGTTGCCACTGTAAGCAAGGCACTTAATAATCATAGTGATATAGGAGAGGAAACCAAGAAGAAGATAAAAAGCACTGCACATGAGCTTGGATATCACCCTAATTTATCAGCTAGAGCACTAAAAACTAATAAGTCGTACAACATTGGAGTGCTGTACAAGGAGAAATCGGGTAGTGGGCTTACGCATCCTTACTTTTCACAGGTACTTGAAAATTTTAAAAGCGAGGCTGAGCAGGCAGGGTATGATATAACCTTCCTTAGTCATTCAAAGATGCACAAGGACAGGATGACGTACCTGCAGCACAGTATCTATAGGGGAATGGATGGCGTGGTAATTATTGCAGTAGCCGATTATAATGATTCTGAGGTTGTCGAGTTATTGTCAAGCGAGTTGCCGGTTGTAACGATTGATTATGTTTTCAATGGAAGAATATCGGTGAACTCAAACAACATTAAAGGTATGGAGGAACTGCTTTCATATGTGTATGCTTTGGGACATAGGAAAATAGCATATATATGTGGAGATGAAGGTATGGTGACAACAAACAGGTTTTCATCTTACTACAGGTTTCTTGAAAAAAATAATATTCCTATTAGAGAGGAATACATACAAAGGGGGAAGTATAGGGATTTATATATTGCGGGAACTATTACAAACAAGCTTTTAGACCTAAACGACCCGCCTAGCTGTATAATATACTCTGATGATTTCGCAGCGGTAGGCGGAATGAACGCCATTAAGAGCAGGGGACTTAAGGTGCCGGATGACGTGTCCATAGTGGGATACGACGGTATCACGATTTCCTCGCAGATAGAACCAAAACTTACAACTTATAAGCAGGATACAGCCAACATTGGCAAGAAGGCGGCACAAAAGCTTATAAGCCTTATCGAGAACCCAAAGGCGACCCCGATAAGCCAATATATAATGGATGGTGAACTTATAAAGGGGGCGTCGGTGGCTGACCTAAACAAAAGCAACGAACAACATAGATAAGAAAGGGGTAAAAATATGAAAGGTTTTCTTGAAAACACTTGGAAACACAGAGCCCACGTAATTATGGCTTTACCGGCATTCCTCATATTGCTGTTTATCAATTATGTCCCAATGCTGGGTTTGGTAATGGCATTTAAAAACTATGACTTTTCAAAAGGAATTTGGGGAAGCCCATGGTGTGGATTGGATAACTTTAAATTCCTTATAGCATCAAAAAGCACATTCCTCTCGATTACTAAGAATACAGTAATGTATTATTTTATATTCACATTGTTGGGAACTTTACTAAACGTAGTACTTGCAATTGCCATAGACCAGTTTTTATTCAAAAGGGTCGCAAAGGTTATGCAGACTATCATGATTATCCCGATATTTATTTCATATGCCGCAGTACAGTTTATTGTTTATGCATTTATCAGTACTGATACAGGTATTTTGAATAATACTTTCAATTTGGGTATTAGGTTTTACTCGGAGGCTTCATGGTGGCCGGGAATATTAACCGTTGTTAAGATGTGGAACAGTGTCGGATATGGTTCGGTATTGTATATGTCAGTGCTTGCAGGTATTGACACATCACTTTATGAGGCGGCTGAAATCGACGGTGCCAACAAGTGGCAGCAGATTTGGCACATCACCTTACCGGAGCTTATCCCGATGATAACCGTAATGCTGTTGCTGTCAGTTGGTAATATAATGAGGTCTGATACAGGTCTTTTCTATCAGGTAACAAGGAACAGCGGACAGTTATATTCAACAACACAGGTTATAGACTCGTATGTTTTGAATGCAATTTTCAAGAACTCAAACTTTGGATTTACAGCCGCTACGAGCTTTTTCCAATCAGTTGTAGGATTGCTGCTGATGTTGTTTGCAAACTGGATGGTTAAGAAGATAGCACCTGAAAACGCATTATTTTAGATAGGAGGGAATTAAAATGGCTAAGAAAAAGAGTAATAACGCTGACCTTGCCCCGTCTAAATCGGAGAAGAAAGGCGTAGGACAATATATACTTGGATTTTTCCTCTTGCTCTATACCGTATTTTGTGCACTGCCCATTTTGCTTGTATTTATAGCTGCGTTTACTGACGAGAAATGTATAGCCCAGAACGGGTTTGGCTTCTTCCCGGAGAAGTGGTCTTTGGCAGGTATGAATTCGGTGCTTCGTTATGGACAACAGCTTGCCACATCATATGGGATTACAATATTTGTGACGTTGGTTGGCACATTCTTAGGACTTTTCGTAATGAGCCTGTATGCATATGCTATCAGCAGACCCGACTTTAGACTGTCAAAGTTCCTGTCAATATACTTGCTGATACCGATGCTCTTTAATGGTGGTACACTTGCCGGATACATAGTATTTACATCATGGTATCATTTGAAAGACAGTTTGATATTATTGATATTGCCGCTTTGCGTGACGACTATGAATGTTATCATTTTAAGGACATATATAGCCAACAGTATACCCGGTGAGCTGATGGAGGCGGCAAAGATTGACGGCGCAGGCGAGTACCGTACTTTTTTCCAGATAACACTTCCTCTGTTAAAGCCATCGCTTGCAGCAGTAGGCTTTATGATGGCAACGACTTATTGGAATGACTGGCAGAACGCTTTGCTCTATATCACAACAGACAGCAAGAAACCGTTGCAGTTACTCTTGGTAAATATCCAAAAGAGTATAGAGTTTTTGTTAAACAACTCAAACGTTCCTGCATCGGCAAGGGCTGCTATGGGTGGAAACATACCGCAGTATTCTTCGACAATGGCAACTGTGCTTGTGGTAATCGGACCTATTATGATAGCATATCCGTTTTTCCAGAAGTACTTTGTAAAAGGTCTTACAGTTGGTTCTGTAAAGGGCTAAACAGTTACATATTAACCAAGGTTTTAATCTTGTGCAATGGGTCATTAATAATTAGATTGTCCAAGATGAAACATAAATAATTAAATTAAAGGGAGGGTTTTCATTATGGTGAAAATGAAAAAACAGCTAGCGTTACTTTTAACGGGTGCTATGGCAGCATCTATGCTTGCAGGATGTGGCGGTTCTTCATCTAGTGACACATCAAGCAGCTCGTCAAATTCAGGTTCAAGTACTACAACATCAAGTAGCTCGTCATCATCAAGCTCTGACGCAGTAAACATCAACGTTTACAGATGTACATTCAACCTTGCAACTCCTGATTCAGCTCAAGTGCAGAAGGTACAGGATGCTATCAACGAGTATATTGCTGATAAGATTAATGTCCAGATTACTCTTACAGATATTGGTTCTGGTGAGTATACAGATAAGGCTAACCTTGCTCTTGCAAACAACGAGATTAACCTTCTTTGGACGGCTTCTTGGGAAAGCACAATTGGCACAAATGACCTTGTTCCTAATAATGCGGTATATGACATCACGGATTTGCTTCCTGGAACAGACCTTTACAATTCAATGGATGCAGGTCAGTGGGAAGCTACAAAGTATAATGGAAAGAATTACTTCATTCCTGTATACAAGGATAACGTTGAAGGTTATGATATCATGTTCAGACAGGATTTGGTTGACAAGTACGGATGGGATATATCTTCCGTTAAATCTTTGGAAGACCTTGAGCCGATGCTTGCCGATGCCAAGGCAGAAGGACTTAAGTATCCGTTCCTTACACAAAAGACAGCTATGTTCTACAGATTTTATATTGATGATTTTGATTTCTTTACAGCAGACTCTACAGCTAACTGGGTTGCAGTTGACAGAGCTTCAAATGAAGTTGTAAACATTATTGAGACTGACCAGTATAAGGAATTCTGTACACTTATGGGTAAGTGGGCTGATTTGGGCTACATCTCAGAAGATGACGCTACAAAGACAACGACTGACACAACAACCCAGACACAGGATTGGGCTATCTCTTGGTGGACAGATATACCTGTAAACGACGAAGCTAACAGCCGTTATGGTCAGGATGTTGCTATGACACCTATCACAGACAGATGGGCACATTCTACATCTGCTCTTGGTTCTTGCTATGCTGTAACATCTAACAGTACAGCAGAAGAAGCACAGGCTTGTATAGATTTCATGGGACTTCTCTACACAGACAGCAAGCTTGCAGACCTCTATACATTTGGTATCGAGGGTGAGGACTTCACATATGATGCAAACGGTCAGGTTGAGCAATCTTCTGATAAGTATAACCATTCTATGTGGGAGTCAGCTTCAGCTACAGTTGTAACTCCGCTTTCAAACGAGCCATCCAACAAGGCAGACCTCTATGAAGAATTTAACGGTGGAGCTAATACATCATGCGCAGCAGGCTTCCGTTTTGATAAGAGCCCTGTAGAAGCTCAGTTTACAGCTTGCCAGAATGTATTTGAGCAGTATGGTTTCCCTCTTGAGAACGGTGGTGTTTCAGAGAGCAAGGTTGAAGCTACACTCGAACAATACCAGGCAGCACTCGACGAGGCGGGATTCCAGGATGTTTTAGCAGAGTTCCAGTCACAGTATGACGCTTGGAAGTAATTATTGATAAATAAGAAAAAGAGCTCATTTTATGGGCTCTTTTTCAATATTTTATATTTCCTTAATTTACGAAGCTTCAATTGTATGATACCATATCCATATGGCAGATGAATAATTATTACCGTTGATTTGGAAAAAGGCTGAATAGTTGGAGGTTTTAAATGAATTGCGTTGAATTTTTGGAAGTGCTTAGGGAAGCTTTGGAGGGTAAGGTGCCCGAACAGGTTATACAGGATAATTTGAACTATTACCGTTCGTATATAAACGGTGAGGTCTTAAAGGGAAAAAGTGAAGCTGGTGTAATCGAAAGCATTGGAGACCCAAGGCTGATTGCAAGAACAATAGAGGAAAGTACAAAATATGCTTCAGATAATAATGCACAATATGATGAATATGGCAATGCCGACTATGAAGACTCAACAGACGGAATGGGCAACCGCATTAGACAGATTAATATTCCCGGCTGGTTGGCTGCTGTTATTGCAATAGCGATTATGTTGCTTCTTATTATAGTGGTGTTTAGAGTGGCTGTCTTTGCTGCTCCTTTTATAATTGCATTTGTACTTGCGGGAATTATATATAGGGCTGTGAAAAGCTGGATAGATTAAACAAGAGAAAAACGACTGGAGAAACCAGTCGTTTTTCGTTAAGGGGAGTATAAATAATTAATATATAAGGGTTGTAAAGAGGATTGAAGGAGTATCTCTTTACTAAAACAAGTATATCAGCAAAAGCATAAAAGGTCAACTCTAAAAAAATACAAACAATTCTATACAATTTTGGGCAGAGTACACTATTGGAAAGAGTTATGTAATCAAACATGCTTTGCAAAAACGTGCATTAAATACTTTACTGTTGCATTTGTGAGGAGTACTATACTATTAGTATTTACATTAAAAGGAGATTGATTTATGAATATTTTGGATAACAGGAAAAACTACAGTGTTTATGGAAGGCATACATATCAGAACGGAATTTTATATTTGGCATTTTCGGCTTCGTATGTGGAACTTGAATTTTTGGGAGATAAGCTTACAGCCGAAATGATATCTGAGAGATGTCCTAATGAGGAAGGGTTTGAAGCCTGGGTGGGGGTTTTTATTGATGATATGGATAAGCCTGTTACACGTATTAAGTTGGAGCAGGGAACGAAGGAATATATTTTGTTTGAAGATAAAGCCTGTGGCAGAAAAAAGCATAGGGTACGTATTATGAAATATTCGGAGGAGGCATTCTCAACGGTGGGAATAGTCTCAATAGATATCGGTGACGGCGAGGTTAAAACAGCTAGCTACAGTGACAGGAAGCTTATAGAGTTTATAGGGGATTCAATAACTTGCGGTTATGGTATTGAGGGAAGTTTTAATGTTGATACATTTAAAACCTCACAGGAAAATCCGTGGGAAGCATATGCCTGTAAAACCGCACGGAAGCTCGGAATGGATTATGGGCTTGTAAGCTGGAGCGGAAACGGTATAATTTCCTATTGGGTTGAGGATTGGATAAATGAGCCTAAAATTGAGGGACCGCTTATGCCGGATTTGTATGAATATGCGGATTTGGAATTGGAGACAAGGCTTAATGTAAAGGATTATACTTTTTGGAAACCTGAAAAAAAGCCTGATTATGTAGTCTTGCATTTGGGAACGAATGATGCAAGCTATACAAGGGAGATTGAGGAGCGTAATAAAATCTTTGAGGATGAGTATTTTAAATTCCTTAACAAAATCAGAAGTATAAATCCTGATGCGCCTATTATATGTATGCTTGGAATAATGGATAGAAGGTTAAATACCAGTGCTTCTAAGGCAGTTAGACGTATGAACGAAATGGGTGACGATAAGGTGTATTTTATTGATATGCAGGTGCAGGATGAGAGGGACGGACTTGGTACGGACAGCCACCCAAGCGCTGTCACACATGAAAAAATGTCAGACATGTTGGCAGGTTTTATACAAAAAATCTAATTGACTGTATTTGTGAGAGATTGTAATATATATCTATGAGAAAATTTGAATTAATAGCTCCATGTCATTTTGGACTGGAGGCAGTATTAAAAAAAGAAATAATTGATTTAGGCTATGATGTATCGCTTGTGGAGGATGGCAGGGTTACGTTTATAGGTGATGAGGAAGCGGTTTGCCGTGCCAATATTGAGCTTAGGACAGCAGAGAGAATCCTTATCAAGGTGGGAAGCTTTCAAGCTCAAACGTTTGACGAGCTATTTGAGAATACAAAGCTTCTTCCATGGGAGGAATATATTCCTGTAGATGGAAAATTTTGGGTGGCGAAAGCGGCTAGTGTAAAGAGTAAACTGTTTTCACCGTCAGATATCCAATCTATAATGAAAAAGGCAATGGTGGAGCGCTTAAAGCAGGTTTATAAGGTGAACTGGTTTAAAGAGGAGGGGGAAAGCTTTCCTGTCAGGGTGTTTCTTATGAAGGATAATGTGACGGTCGGACTTGATACCACGGGAGAGTCACTGCATAAGAGAGGCTACAGGAAATTAGCAGCCAAGGCACCGATTGCGGAAAATCTGGCAGCTTCACTTATTATGCTTACGCCATGGCGTAGTGACAGGATTTTGGATGACCCTTTCTGCGGAAGCGGTACTATTCCGATAGAGGCGGCAATGATGGCGGCAAATATTGCACCAGGGATGAAACGAGGATTTACTGCGCTTAAATGGGAGCATCTTATTCCAAAGAGAGTGTGGGATGATTGTTATGAGGAAGCTAGGGAAAATGTTGATATGTCTGTTTCAGTGAATATTAAGGGATATGATATTGATGCTGAAATGATAAAGATTGCAAAGCAAAATGCAAGACTTGCAGGTGTTGATAAATTAATTGATTTTGAGGTCAGGGATGTAAGCGAGTTTGGTGATGACGGAAAATATGGCTTTATAATAACTAATCCGCCTTATGGTGAGAGGCTTGAGGAAAAGGAAAATATACCGCCTTTATATAGGAAGCTTGGGGAACGGTTCAGGCTTCTTGATACATGGTCAATGTACATGATTACATCCTATGAGGGTGTGGAAAGCTGCATTGGAAGAAAAGCGGATAAGAACCGAAAAATTTATAACGGTATGATAAAGACATATTACTATCAGTTTATGGGACCTAGACCTCCCAAAAGGAATTAGATATGCAGACGGATAATGAAGAAATGACGCTTACGATAGCCGAAGCTGGGTTGATTATATCACAAAAGAGAAACAGGCTGTATAATGTTGCTATGACGGCGGTTATTATATTCTGCCTTGTGCTGTCTACGCTTCTTATAGTGTTTAAGCTGAATGAGGAGTTCTTTGATGCGAACAGCAGACTTGGGATTTTAATGGAAAGCATGAGTATCAAAGATGAAAATCCGGAATATCCTAAGATAAATGTGGAAGTTAATTACAGTGATGAAAATAATGCAAGGCTTGTCATTCCAACGCCTGTCCCTTTGGCTGAGGATAGTGTGAGCATTTCGGATGAGTTTACGAAAAATAAATTTGTAATTACACTTAAAGATTATTCACCAAATATAGGTGATGAGATTGAGCTTGTAAGCGATTCCGAGGTTATGGAGGCAGTTGGCGTCTACCGTCAGAATGGTGATGTCGTTGTTGAGGTTTACTGTAGGGATACTTATGACTACAGGATTGATATAAGCGAGGAAGAAATTGTATTAAACTTTGACAAAGCAGATGAAAATTATGATTATAAAGCAGTGATTTGGATTCCTTATGATGACAAAAATCGGCTTGCAAGACCGGAATGGAAGCAGGATATCATAAAGTATGCAGATGAAAATAAAATAAAGCTTTATATGACTTCTGACATGACGGAGGAATACGACCAGTCGGAGGTGGTGGAATTTGCCAATAACATAAAGGCAGATATGATAATTGGGGTGGAAGTGGAGAAAACACAGGATACGGTCTCTACAATATATGGAGTATGTAATACGTCATATTTTATATCGGAGTATGACAGTGCAAGGCTTGCCATACAGCTTATGGAGAGCTTTGAATCGGTGCTGGGATATGATATAAAGCCCTTTTATGAAGCTGATGAGAATTATCCGCTTGTGTTGGAGGCTACAGTGCCTTCTTCGATAGTAAAGCTTTCACCGGGAGCTAGGGACAGCGGTGACGCAGAAAGTGAATACAGGTTGAATGAAAAAATATCAACAGCTTTGGAAAACACAATGAGTAATGTTGTGACAGAATGGAGACAGGGTGTATATGAAAGCGAATAGGATAATATTTGCAACTGGAAATGCCAACAAGATGAAAGAAATCCGTATGATAATGGAAGATACTGGTATGGAAATACAATCAATGAAGGAAGCCGGAATTGATATGGATATAGTTGAGGATGGCAATACATTTGAGGAAAACGCAATGATAAAGGCAAGGGCAATTGCGGGGGAATTAAGGAGAAAGGGTGAAACGGCAGTCGTCCTAGCCGATGATTCGGGACTTGAAATTGATTATCTGAATAAGGAGCCTGGTATTTACTCCGCAAGGTATATGGGTGAGAATACCTCTTATAAGGTGAAAAATGCAAATCTCATAGGACGGCTTGAAAATGTGCCTGATGAAAAAAGAACTGCAAGGTTTGTATGTGCAATAGCGGCAGTGTTTCCAAATGGAGAGGAGTGTACTACAATAGGAACAATTGAAGGACGGATAGGATACGAGGAGAAGGGAACCAATGGGTTTGGGTATGATCCTATATTTTATCTGCCTGAATATGGTATGTATTCCGCTGAGCTTGATCCCAAGGAAAAGAACAGGATAAGCCATAGGGGAAGGGCATTGGAAAAAATGAAGGCAATACTCATGTCACACAATTATGGCTAAGGAGAGAGTCTATCGTGAGAATTCTTATAATAAGTGATACGCACAGAAAAAATGACAATTACCTGAAAATAATTGACGAGGTTGGAAAACTAGATAGGGTTATACATTTGGGCGATGTGGAGGGAAGCGAGTATGTCATTCAGGAGGCGGCAGGCTGTCCTGTGGATATTGTGGCGGGAAATAACGATTTCTTTTCCGACCTTCCCTCGGAAAAAATTTTACAAATAGGCCAATACAATGTTATGATAACGCATGGTCACAGGTATTATATAGGAATGGGAAATGAGATGTTAAAACGTGAGGCAATTGCCCAAGGTGCAGATATAGTGATGTATGGTCATACCCACAGACCTGTGATTGATATATCCCCCAATATCATTGCTATCAATCCGGGAAGCCTTTCATATCCGAGACAGGAAAATCATAAGCCCTCATATATAATAATGGAAATTAATGCTTCGGGTGAGGCAGAGTTTGA